>NZ_JBIRAZ010000035.1:0-80941 GCF_044326415.1 Actinomadura sp. 6N118
GTGATCGAGGTCGAGGGCGAGGTCGCGGACACGGGCGTGGTCGGGGGTGGGGCGGACGAGGGGGTTGAGGTCGCGGGAGCGGGCGCAGTCGAGGGCGCGGGCGAGGGTGCGGGCGAGGGTGCGGGCGAAGAAGCGCGCGCGGGCGAGGTCGCGGTCGCGATCCAGAACGAGGCCGCGGGCGAGGACGCGGGCGCGGTCGAGGACGCGGACGCGGGCGCGGTCGAGGACGCGGGCGTGGGTGCGGTCGCGGTCGAGGACGAGGGCACGGTCGAGGGCACGGTCGAGGGCACGGTCGAGGTCGCGAAGGCGGATTCGGCAGGCGATCACCACAGCGGCCTGCGAAGTCTTGTCCCGGGCCTCGGGTGCGTCGGCGTCTGGGGCTGGTGCAGAGCGGGTGCCGTCGGGCGCGCCGAGCAGGGCCAGCAGGGTTGTGGTGGGGTCGGTGTGCTGACGGGACTGCTCGACCAGGTCGGCGTGGGTGGCGGCGAGCAGCGCGTCGAGCTCGGTGTCGGTCAGCGGGACGGCATGCGGGTCGTGCTCGGAACCGGTCATCGGGTCGTCCCTCCTTCCTGCTGCCGAGCTTGCTGACAGGCCGGGGCCAACAGCGCGGCCAGCTGCTTGCGGGCCTTCCTCCGCAGGTTGCACACCTTCTGGTAATCCATGCCGAGCGCGGCCGCGGTGTCCACCGCGGAGAAGCCGTCCATCGCAAAGGCGATCACGGCGCGGCAGTCGTCGTCCAGGGTGCGCAGCGCGGCCAGCACATCGGTGCGGCCGATGGCCAGTTCCATCGGATCCGGCGGGGGCGTCGTCCCGGGGTGATGCTCGGGGAGCAGCTCGGGCGGCGTCGAGACCATGGGGACCTGGCCGCGCGCGCCGGGCGGCCGCCGGTACCGACGCAGCGCCACCGTGCGGATCCAGGCGGCCGGATGCTCGATGCGTTCCCACGCGCCCGGGGTCTGTACCGCCTGCCAGGCCTCTACGAACGCCTCGTGCGTGGCCTCCTGGGCCTGATCCAGGGACGCGCCGTTGCTCCTCACGAACGCCACCACCCGGTGATGGTCCGCCTCGTGCAGTTCCAGGAACTCCTCGCGCATCGCCGCCAGCCTGTCCGCTCCGCCCGCCCGCGGTCTGGCCGATGGCGACGATGGCCCAAAGCGGCCCGCCGGGTCGTCATGGAGCTCATCGCCGCTCATCGCCGGGTTCCCGCCGGACCGGCCGGTCCGTGCCGCGCTCGCTGCCCTGGATGTGCGTGCCGCCGCCCGTACCGCTGAGAGCGTCCGGGCCGCCCTGCCCGGCCTGCCCGCCGGTGGCGGGCCGGTGTCGTGCGGTCCAGGCGGCCCACGCGGTCAACCCGGCGGTCACCACGCCGAATCCCGCGATCACCAGATCGGCCCAACTGTGAGCCGGCATCGCCGTCCTCCTCATGCCGGCGGCGGGCGGTCCCCGGGCGGAACTGCGGGCCGTACCGGTCTTGAGAAGAAGTGGCCCCCAGCCCCCATGATCGGTAAATCCAGGCCAAGATTCTTTTCGGTGATCCAACCGGCCGATCCCGTACGGCATCGCCGATCGTCGGCGTTCGTCCAGCTCACCAGTGTCGGACCACCTCACGCGGCCGCATCGTCGAGGTCTGGAAGTCGGGGCACATGCCCTCGGCCAGCGCCGCGCTGGCGTGCGGGGCGTACCGCCTCACCAGAGGTTCGGGGTCGGTTCGTTCCTTGCCGGTGGCCTGCTCTGCGATCGTCTCGGTGGGTCAGCCGCAGCGGGACGCCGAGTCGCGACATAGAACAAGCGTTCGAGGTCGAGGCCATAGGGTGTCGGCTGTGAGCAGCGACGATATCCCCGACGACCTTCTTGATCTGAAAGTGGCGAACCTTCAGGCCGAGGTTGCCCTCAGCGGGCTGGCCGCGCGGATGCCGCGGGCGGTGGACATCGTGGCCGGCACGGCCGAGGCCGACCCCAAGGACATCCAGAACTGGGACCAGGCCATGGCCACCGCGCGGGACACCGCCATGAAAATCAACCTTCACCCATGGATGCGGGACGGTGGCGACAAGGCCAAGGCTCACCAGGTGTTGCTGGCGGCGGCGAAGGACCGCATGCGGGCCTGAAGACGGCGCTGCCCCGTTGCCGCCACCGGCGCGGGCTAGTGGATGGGCCTGAACGATCCGCGCTGACCCGTCACACGATCGGCGTGCGTAGGTGCACCTGGTTGGCCGGAATGCCTGCGTCCCGGTAGTGCTCCCACGGGTCGATATCGGCCAACTGAACTCCAGAAGCGGACGGGCGCCCGTTTCGGGACCGGACTTGAAGCCTCACACCTTGTGGCTGGCCCCCCAGCTCCACCCGTGCGAGGGGCTCGGTCCAGGTGAAGGCCGTCTCAGCGTGCACTGCCACGTCCAACAGATGCAGCGCATCGATCGTCATCGGCGCGTGGCTGGGCCGGACTCGCCGGAACCGGCGCTGGATCTCGCCGGAGTCGGCGTCGCCGGTGGCGTAGGCGAGTGTCATGTGCGGCACGCCCACGTCGTAGGCGGCCGCGTGCGGGCCGCAGGCCCGCTCGATCGCGGCCCTGACCGCTCGGATCAACGCGGTGAGCTGGTCATCGGGATGCAGGTCGAAGACCAGACCTGACACTGACGACAGGCAGCTGCCCACCATGACCTCGAACGGCTCGATCTCCGCGGCCGCCGCCTGCAGCTCCTGGGCCAGCACCCGCCGGTCGGCCGCGGTGTACTCGGCGGCAGTGCGGTCAGCGAGTTGAGCGATCGTGACGTGCAGCCAGGGCCGCTCGACAAAAGCCAGCGGCCATCCCTGCGCCTCGGCGGCCGTGCGACACCGTGACACCACACCAGAGGATCCGCGCTGACCTCGGCGGTTTGGTGGCCACGGCCGGGCGGTCAACGGCCCGCGCGTGCCGGGGCGAGCACGGCGGCCAGCACGGCGCGGACAGCATGGCCGGTGTCGCCCTGGCCGTCGTGGCCGTCTTGGCCGTCTTGGCCGGCGCTGAGGTTGGTGCCAGCGGGGTGGTTACTTGGGATCGTCGTAGGGGTTGGTCTCGGCATAGGCGTCGTCCGCCTCAGTGAGGTCGAACCCTTCCTCCCATTGGCCGGTGTCGGGCCAGTTGTCCGGCCCGCCTACACGGAACCGGGAGTTCCACCGCGGCTCGGCGACGTTCCAGGCGTGCAGCTCGGGCTGGTCGACGGGGTGGTAGTCCATGCGGCGGCGGACGAACTTCTCGTCGTAGACCAGGAAGTCGCCCCCGTCGTCGCGGTCGTCGCGGATCTCCTCGGGCAGCGTCACCACCCGGGTGATCTGGTCGGTGTCGGGGTCGACCTCCACCATCACCGGCATGACGTAGCGCACCCACCGGCGGCGCGGCGGCCCATCACGCTCCTCGACGATGACGATCCCGCCCTCCTCCTCGCCCTCCTCCTCGTCGTCGTCCAGGTCGTCGTCTGCCAGGTCGTCGACGACGTCGTCCAGGGCCGGGTGCGTCTCCTCAGCCACTCTGCGCCTCCTTTGGAAAGAACGGGGCAAAGGGCCAAGGATCGCGCAGCCCGGCCCGGGCACGCCGACGATTCACCGGATCCGGCACCTGCCAGGCGGGGGCAACCTGAGTGGCCCGCACCTTCAGGTTGCCCCGCGCCAGCGGGCGCTCAGCCGAGGTCGACGTACAGGTCCAGGTAGACGCGCGTGCCTGGGTCGCGCCAGTTGGGGTAGGGCCGGGACGGCTCGCCGGGCTGGCAGCGCTGGTTCATCTCGCGCGGCCTAACCAGCCCGTGCGGGGGCCCTGACCGTGACGAGGTCAGGGCCCGTTCACACGATCTTGCAACGGTCTAGGCGGAATCTCCCCCCGTCTTGTCGATCATGGTCATGCGTGTCCAGGCGTTGGCCCACAGCTCGATGTCCTGGCGCTGGCCGCCCGCGCCGGCGACGAAGGCGAGCACGCGCTGTTGCTTGCCCAGCTTGCCCTCCTCCTTCCCCTCCTTGATCAAGGTGCAGAACGACGCGGCGCTGTAGCGGGTGATGACGTCCATGCCGTGGTCGCGCAGCTCCTTGTTCAAATCCGCGCAGTGCTTGGCCATGTGGGCGAACGACTTGTCGCCCTTAGACGCGCGGAAGGCCTCCAGGCAGGTGGTGAACTCCTGCACGGTCGTCGCCCGCATGGGGTCGAACTTCACCCCGGTGTCGACGGCATCCTCCTGGCTCTGGTTGGCCTGCTCCTCGCTCTTGTTGGTCTGCTCCTTGTCGCTCGTGGTGCTGGTGTCCTCGATGAGGTCGGTCACCGGCAGCGGGAGGGTGGTCTTGGTCGACGTGGGCTCGGGGGGCTCCGACGTCGTCGACTCCTCCTCAGACTCCGCCCGGTGCGGCGGAGGGGTCAGGGTGAGGCTCATCTCGTTGTACAGGTCCAGGGCGACGGAGATCTCCGCCTGGCTGGCGCCCATGACCCGCAGAACAGCCTCGATCGAGTCCCACTTCACCGAGACGAACCGGCCCTTGACGATCTCCCGCACCTTGGGGTGCGGGAGCCGGGCCCGGTCGGCGATCTCCTCTTGTTCATAGCCGCTCTTCAGGCGCCAGCGCACGCACTTGATCAGTCCGTGCAGCTTCTCCTGGGCGGGGCCGCCGGGGTTACCCTCTTCGAGCTCCCGGCGCACTCGTTCGACTTCGCGTGATCTCTTCTGCCAGAACCACATGGCGGTGGTGTGTGGCTTCGTCGTTCGTTCGAGGGGGCCTTGAGCCTTACCACCCGGCCAGGGACAGCAGGGCCGGGTTCTCCTGCGCGAGCGCGGGGAACAGGATCAGCACCACGATCACCAGGATGGCCAGGATCCGGGCCAGCTGCCGGCGATCCAGCTGGATGCCCGCGCTCGCGGCGAACTCCCCCGTATAGTCGATCTTGAGCATGTGACGTTCACTTTCTCCGTACAGGACGGCGTGATGCCTCTCGGCACACGCGTGTTCGCGGGTGCTCGGCCGGCGGGTCGGTTTGCGGCACGACATCGCCAGCGCGAAGAGGATGACCAACAGAATGCCGGAGATCGGCATGGCTCTGCATCGCCTTCTGTGCCACCACATACCGGCACGCATCGATTTAACGGGTGAACGGCCGGTGAACTGGGAAAACTCCCCTACATCAGGTACGTTCAGCTTCATTCAAGTTTTCGGCGAGTCACTGACACCCGGTTGGGATTTGGGTTTAATAAGGACGTCCCTCCACGTCATCACTTTGTCGGGATAAATGTCGACAGCATGTCGATTGCCCGATTTTGCACCTATGCCCCTGCAGGCCGGCGCGGGTTCAACGACGCGGACGGGACGGCGTGATTGGGCCCAACTTCCCCCTGGGGGGCCCTGTTTGCGGCAGGGCACGGGCTTGTCGTGGTACGCAGGTGCGGGCACCGGTGCGACCCCCCGCACCTGCGCATCGCACCCAAGACCAGCCAACGACGTTCAGCTTCGTTCAGCGGTTCCTGGTCAGCACCTCAGACCCCCGGAACACACACTTGGACAGATGTCTAATTTCCGGCGATTCTGATTTGCGTTAGTTAGCAACGTGAGTGATTCTCACGAAATGCTCGAGGTCTAGGCCGCCTCCCCCGGGACGTCGTCCACCGCGACTACAAGCCGGCGAACGCTCGTCTTGACCGCCAGCACGCACGGGGCCCGGCCGGGCCCCGTGCGTGAGCGCCCTATTGGACGGCGGTGGCCGTTCCGGGGGCGGGAAGCGCACGCAGATGGCCGCGCCGGGCCTCTTCCCTGCGCTCCGCCTTCCGGATGCGGCGGAACGCGGTGACCCAGTGCATCTCCTCGGCCTCGCTGCCGCCGCACCCGCGGATCATCCCGCGGACGTACTCCTGAGTGAGCTTCACCCCCGCCTTGCGGTACATGATCTTGGTTGCGGTGGTGTGCGAGAAGCGGCCGCCGGAGTTGGCCGCCACCCGACGTGAGGAGTACTCCCCCGCCCAGGCCCAGAATTCCTGAAGCAGGTCCAGCAGATCGTCCATGGACTTTGCGCAGTACGGGTCTGGCTTGTGCCCCTCCCCATCCGGGGCATCCTCGATGACCTGCGGCACGTCCTTGCGGAGCCGGGACCGCGTCGAGCCCCTCCAGAGGGCGGGATTCAAGGAGACCGCCTGTACCTGCACATCGGTCCCCAGAGTGACCCACCGAGGGGGTTTGGATTCGGGGATGAAAGCCGTGCTCACGTACTGTGCGGCCTCCCACAGCGAGATCCCGGCGGGCAGGTTGGCGCGCATCTTGTCGAGAAGGGAGGTTACTTCGCTCCTGGGGATTCTCATGGATTCTGCCAAGACCATCGTGGGGACCCTTCCGCTCCCCACTTTTTGGTGAACCACGATCTTCTGAAGGAGGGTGGTCTCCGCGTAGGAGAGGCTGTGGACCCAGGCGTTCAGCTCCCTGATACGCATCTCCATGCGCTGAACCTGCCGGCCCATCAGATCCGCCGGTTCCGGATGCCGAGGTAGCCAAGCACCTGGGCAAGGAGGGTGCTGGGCAGCGCGGTGACCGCGAGCAGGATCGAGGTGTCCTCGGGCACGCCGTTGGCGTACGCGACGTACCCGACGACGACGGCGGAGCTGAACGAGGCGAGGGTCGCAAGGAATTGCGGCCCCACCCTGCGCAAGAATTTGCGCACACCCCTGATTTCGATGTTCACACTGATCACGGACATGACCCTTCGTTCTGGAAGTCCCTTGCGGGCATCTGATCCGGGGGCGAAGATCGCAATTTCGAGGGCCCGGCTAGACCCGCGATTCACGCACCCGCGCCCGGGTGTCAGGGCACATCATCCTCGATGGGTAAAAGGCTTTGCAACCTTCGGTGCCGTAGGCCGGGAGACCGGCTGACCAGCGCTGATCGAACCTGTAGAGGGCTGTAAAAGTCTGTAATTACCTGTTGGTAAGAGCCCACGCGGCTTGCTAACGCACCTAAGTCAGGGCACATTGTGGGTTCGTACCACCGTGCGAAATCATGGTACGGAATGCGTGCACTGACTGAGATGACCTAGTTGGTTCCTGGAAGTCCCGATGCGGGCATCTGAGGTGTGACGCAGACGCAGGGCCTCCGGCGGCTACCGGAGCCCTACACCGCTAAAAGGAGGCCCCCGGCTGGCAACGGTCGGGGGCCCTTCGTGTGCGCTGCTTGGCGGTTCATGCCGAACGGGTCTAGGTCGCCGGACCTCGGGGGCGTGACAGACCGTGCCGACAGTGCGACCCTCGGCAAAAACCAGTGGAGCGGAGCGGGGCCGTCCGCGTGAGCGCGGGCGGCCCCGCGCACGCCCGAGGGCAACCTGAGGTTCCCGCGACTTCAGGTTGCCCGTTGCGTGCCTGGCCTGGTCTCGGGCGGCGCGCTCAGCCCTCGGCGCGGGCGGCGTCGTCGCGTGCGTGCGTTTCGGGGTTGTAGGTGTCGGCGCCGCGGGCGTGCATCCACGCCATGATGCGGGCCAGCGCGGCGGCCCGCCGCTCGTCGGGTGAGGTCACCTTGCCGATGTGCCGGTTGGTGAACGCCTCGTTGCCGAGCTCGTGGCGCACCTGGGCGGCGGTGCGGCCGGCCATCGTGTGGGCCAGCCGGTCGGGTACCCGCACCCCGCGCGGGGTGGGCAGTTGGGCGACGGCGCCGTCCATCTCGGCGCGGGGGCCCAAAGGGGTTTTGTTGCTGTGAGCTCGCGGCGGCCGCCGCGACGTTTCTACGGTCGGGTGGGTAGGGCGGCGCGCAGGCGGGTGAGCGCGTCGGCCAAGGACGGCAGCGGCACCTGGGCGGGGTCGGCGGCCGCGCACACGGCCGCGGCGGCCGTGACGAGGTCGTCGAGGGGGCCGTCGCCGGTGGCGGTGGCGAACGCCTCGGCGAGCCGGTCCAAGGGTCCAGCGATGGCGTTCAGGTCGCCGCCGAACGGGCCCTTGCCTGCCCAGGCCACGGTGTCCTCGATGGCGTCGAACAACTCGTCCACGTCGACGTCAACATCGGCACCGGACGCGTGGCCGGGTTTCGTCGCCGAGGTCTCCGCCGCGGTGGTGGCAACGGAAGACTGCGGGCTTTCGTCTGCTGCCGGCAGTGCGACGTCGGGGTGACGAAAGACGGCGCGGGCCAGGCGGTAGTCGGTCGCGGCGCGGGCGTGCCGGTCGGCCAGCGCGGCCAGCTGCGTCGCGGCCCGGGCCAGCTCCCGGGCTTTGGCGGCGAGGTCGGTCTCCCAGCGGTGCCCGTCGGCCAGCGCGGCGGCGTCGCGGGGCAGCTGGCACATGTCGGTGACCGCCCGGCCCACCTCCCACATCGCGTCCCGGGCCTGCTGGTAGCCGGGCCCGGCGATCTGATCGGACAGGGCGTCGGCGGTCTGCAGGGCGCGGGCGGCGTTGCGGCGGGCGCGGAAGGCCCGTTGTCGGCAGGCCTCGCCGCACCACACGGCGGGGCGGCCGATGCGGCGCACGGGCGGCGGGGCACCGCACACCGGGCACGGGCCCGGGGCGGCGCTCCTGGCCGTCATCGCTCGCTCCAACCGCGGGGGCCGAACTTGGGGCCGTCCTTGCCCAGCGCGGCGCGCAGCATGCCCGCCCCGCGCTCGCTCATCTCCGCGGAAGTGGCGCGGTCGACGACCGGTCGCTCCAGGTCGCGGTGGATCAGGGTGACCGGTACGCCGCCGGCGGCGAGCGTCTGTGCCGCCTGGGCGCCGACGGTGGGTGCGCGGTGCCGGCCGCCCTGGCAGCCGACCGCGACGGTGACCGGCCCGGCCGAGGGGCCCGCCAGGTAGGCCAGCACCATCACGGTGAGGGCCTCGGTCAGGACCGGGATGCCGGGCGTGGCCAGCACCGCGGCGCGCACCGGCTCGTCATGGGCGGTGAGGTGGCGCAGCTCGGGGGAGATGTGCGGGTCGCGAAAGTGGCTGCGCAGGTCGATCGTGATGTGCCCGGGCGGCGGAGCGCCGTGCAGGTATCCGAACGTGTGGAGGTGCACTTCGTGCTGCAATGTGATCAGTCCTTGTCCAGGTAGAGCTGGGTGAGGATCAGGGCCTCGGTGGGTGTTGGCGCACCTGCCGGGGCCCGCTTGAGTTGTGGTGGTCTCACCTCCGTGTGAGTCGTTGTGGTCTCGTTCAGCGCGGTGGTCTGCGCATCGTGCGCCACGGCGAGGGCCTGGCGCTCACGGTCGGAGCCGGGGCGGTGGTCTCAGTAGGCCCAGCGTTGGAGGGGGTCACCTTGGCTCCACATCTGGTTAATCCGGGTCACGGTCTCGCCGTACGCGCGTTCCTCGGCTTCGGTGAGGACCACGTCGGCGGCCGGGCCGTCGGCGTGGGCGGCGGCGGCCAGGCGGTCGCGGAGCATCACCGCGGCGGGCGTGTCGGCCAGGTCCAAGACTCCGGCCAGCGCGGCGATCGCCACCACCAGGCGGCGGCCGACCCCGGCGCGCATGTCGCCGGGCTGGAACACCGCGTCGCCGACCTCGTCCACCGCGTCATGGACCAGCTCGTCGGCGTGCGGGTCGCCGAGCGCCCGGGCGGCGGCGGCCAGCTGGTCGACGTCGGCGGCCTCGACGTCGACCACGCGAAGCGGGATGTGCTCGTGGCGTCCGTCCGGGGCCAGGAGCCGCCCGGTCAGGCCCGCGCGGCGGGCGCGGTCGCCCTGCGTCGGCGCCAGCACGCTCCACAGCCGCCGGACGGCGGCCAGCGCGGCGCCACCGGCCAGCGCTCCCGGTACCGGCATGCCGTCGGCCTCGGCGCCGTCCAAGGTGAGCAGGACCTCCTCCAGCGCCGTCAGTGCGTGCGTGATCTCCTCGTCCAGATCCGGGATCAGGACCGTACGCGCGCTCACCGGGACCGGCCTTCCAGGATGCCGTCCGCCTCGTCCGCTTCGATGTGGTCCGCGTCGGCCTCGTCCAGGTCCGGGCCGGGCGCCGCGGCGGCCGCCAGGGTCTTGTGTACGACGCCGACCGAGACGCCGACGCCGGCGGCGATGGTGCGGATGGACTCGCCGCGCTGGCGGCGGGCGAGGATGGCGGCGCGCTTGTCGTCGTCGACCACGGGGCGGCGGCCGCCGACCCGGCCGCGTTTGCGGGCGGCCTCCAGGCCGTTCTTGGTCTTGCGGGCGATGTCGCGGCGCCGGTCCTCGGCCAGGGCCAGCGCCAGGTCCAGGATCAGGGAGCGTTCGGTGTGCTCACCGGCCGCGATGCCCTCCAGGACCTTCACCCCGATCCCGCGCTGGAACAGGTCGTTCAGCACGATCAGCCCCTCGAGGAGGTTGCGGCCGAGCCGGTCGACCTCCTGCACGGCCAGCAGGTCCCCCTCGCGGATGTAGGACAGCGCGAGCAGCAGCTCGGGCCGGTCGACAGTCTTCAGCTTGCCGGAGGTCTTCTCCTCGAACACCTTCCAGCAGATGGGGTCGAGGGCGTCGTGCTGCCGCTGGGTGTTCTGCTTGTCGGTGCTGACTCTGACCAGGCCGATCAACGCCACGGCGCGGTCTCCTGCTCTGACGGGAGACGCAGCTGGACCGACACCTCGCCCTGGCGGCCCACCGCCCGCGCCGGCGTCCCGCCCACCACCTCCAAGCCGAGCGCCGCCGCCCAGGCATGGAAGATCCGCTCGGCGGTGTCGGCGGGCACGTACGGGTCGATGCTGCCGTTGAGGGTGCCGGTGGTCGCGATGCTCCAGGTGATGGACGGCAGGTCATCCCGGTGCGCCTGGGCGTAGACCTCCCCCAGCAACGCGTGCGCGGCCCGCTGCTTGCGCTGGTCGGTGAGGCTGGGGATCAGGTGCAGATCGTCCACGTCGACTCCTGTTCGCCAAACGGTAAAGACCGGAGTTGATGAACACTATTCCAGATGAACGGAAAAATGAACAGTCCGACCAGAAGATCCCGCAGGTCACCCGTCGACACCCGCGCCCTCGAAGATTGTTCATCAGACGGTCGTTAAACGAACGCGATAAACGCCCAGCAAGGCCCCCACCGGAACCCCAGGCTGTCACTCCGGCCCGGCCACTACCCAGCCGCTCCAGCCTGCGGACCGTCATGCTGCGCGTGGCTGGCACGGGCCATCTCGACGCCCTATCCACCAATCGTGACCAGTTGACTACAGGCGGCTATTGTTGCGGATGTTCGGACGTCAACCCCCCAACCGATGGAGCCTCCGATGAACCTGCCTATCCGGCTGGCAGCGCTGACTTTCACCGCCGGCACTGCCGTCGTCAGTTTGTCCCTGCCCGCCGCCGCGGCCCACACGGAATCAGCCGCAGTCCCTGGCGACAAGCCGTGCATCGGCCTGCCCGTGAAGGCGAACATCGGCAGCCTCGTGGGGCTGATCAACATCGCCGTCCAGGACATCCCCATCCTGTCCGCCCCGAACAACCAGGTCTGCGCGAACACCGGAACCCCTGTCGACGAACCGGTGTCGCACATCCTCTCCGACATCCCCGTGCTGCCGGGGAACGGCGCGGGGAACGGCTGAACACCTCGCCGTCCCGCATCGCCCGCCCGGTCCGCCCGAGGTCATCGCTGATCCGGCGTCCTGCAGCCACCGCTCTACCTGAGCCCGAACGAGCCGGGGCCCCTGACCACAGCCCGCCCATAGTCCCTTCGAACGCACACGAGTTCTGAGACGAGACGACAAGCGAGAACGCCGCCCGACCTGTAAGAGCGGGCGGCGTCTCACATCCGATCGTTTTTCGGACGCGGATCCAAACTCACCGACTCGCCCCAACGCCCGACTCGCCGCTTGAGGTGGGACCTGCGACGATGTGGCCGCCGTTGGCGGCTGGCTCGATCCGCCACCCGGAGGGCAGGACATGGTTCGCGGCCGTGTCGGACACCGTGGTGTTCTCCAGCTCGACTTCGCCCGCGAAGGTCGCCTCGCCGAAACAAACGCTGGCGAAGGTCGCCTCGCGGAGATCGATCTTCCCTGCGACGGTCGCCTCGCGGAGATCGATGTCCTCGGTGAAGGTCGCCTCAAAGAAGTCGGTGGGCCCGGAGAAGGTCGCTCCCTTGAATTCGGTGTGCCCGGAGAAGGAGGCTCTCTCGAAGTCGACGTACTCGGAGAAGGTCGCCGCGAGGAAGCTGGTGTGCCCTGTGAAGGTCGCCTCCCTGAAGTCAGCATCCCCGGGAAAGGTCACCTTCGTGAAGTCGGCGAAATGGGCGAAGGTCGCCTTCCTGAAGTCAGCGTCCCTGGAGAAGGCCACCTTCGTGAAGTCGGCATCTCCGAAGAAGGTCGCCTCCCTGAAGTCGGCATCCCCGAAGAAGGTCGCCTTCGTGAAGTCGGCACCAGCCAGTGTGCAGCCGCGAAGAGTGAAGTCGATCAGGGTGGCGCCGGCGAGGTCCAGGTGGATGCCTGGCCAGTGAACAGAAGCATCAGGCTGCAGGTGGGTGTGCAGGAGCCGCTGGGCGGTGAGACGAACCTGGCGTTCCTCGTGCGGGCCAGCCCCGGCGGCTGGCACGGGAGCGACGGGCCAGGTGCCGGCACGGGCCGCGGCGCGGGCGGTGTGAAAACGGCGGACCGCAGCGCGTTGCCCTTCAACTGGGTCGGGCCCGCCCTCCTGGTCAGTGGGCAGGGCAAAGGGCATGCGCAGATACGCGCAGATGATGCTGACGATGGTCTGCCGGTACCCGGGGTTGTCGTTGGCCAGGCGCTCCAGGGTGTACAGCGCGGTCAGCCGGACCGGAGCTTTGTCCGAGCCCAGGTGTTCGGCGGCGGTGTTGTACTTCTCGGTGATCCGACGTTCGGCCGCGTCCTTGTCAGCCGCATCAGCCAGCCGCTCCTGGTGAGCGTGCGCGAGCACATCGGTGCGTTCCTGGTGGTTGTGCGCGCGTTCCTGCAACCACTGGCGGCGGGCCTGGATCAACAACGCGAACGCACCGCCAGCGCCCAGTCCGACCGTCAGCCCGGTCCGGATCGCATCGATCCGCAACTTGGGATCACCAGCAGCCTCCTGCAGCAGGAACCAGATCGCCACCCCGGTCAGCGCAGCGGCCACCACCGCGCCCAGCAGATACGCCCACCACGCCAACACTCGCACCGCCGACACCGGCGCACCCGCCCGCGTCCGGTCCGGACCGGCCTGCTCACCACCCCGCCGCTCCTGGGGCCTCCGTTCCAACACCGCATCGACTCCCTGCTTCATGGGGCAGGTCCGCTGGAGCCAGACCGCCCAGCCGCACCGTGCCCCCATGGGACGCGCATCGCGGTGGTCAACCAAATCGCCGCCGCCGCGGCCCCAGCGGCCGCGAGCATCCAAAATCCCGCCGCCAGCGGCCGCACCCGCAACGGCTTGCCCGCACGACGTTCACCCACGCTGGTCCAGCGGCGCCGTACCGACTCCAGGGCGCGTTTCACTCGTCCGCTCACAGCCGACCAGTCAACGGCGCCCGGCCCAGCACCGCCGCCAGGTGGCCACAACAGGGCGCACGGACCTGCCTCGTGCGTTCACGACGATCGTTTTACGACAGGTGAGGAGCTAGGTCGTTCGGTAGCCCCGGAGGGCGTCGGCCAGTCGAGCCAGCAAACTCGATCGTGGCGCCCCCGAACCCGGCGCTACTGAAGTCGACTATGCCGTTTCCGAACGTGGTTCCTTCGAAGTTGACCGTGCCGCTCGTCAAACGGGCGCCGTCGAACTGGACCGTGCCGCCCTCGAACCCGGCGCCGCCGAAGTTGAGCGCACCGCCGATGAGTCCGATGCCACCGAGACTGACCGTGCTGCCTTCGAACACAGCTTCTTCGAAGTTGACCGTGCCGTTTTCTGCGAACACAGAGCCGCCGAACTTGACCGTGCCGCCCCTGAACCGGGCGAGGTTGAAGTGGACCGTGCCGCCCCTGAACCCGACGAGATTGAATTCGACTGTTCCGCCCTCGAACCGGGCGCTGTTGAAGTAGATCACACAGTTCTCGATCTGGGCGAGGCTGAAGAGGACCGTGCCGCCCCCGAACCGGGCGAGGCTGAAATCGACTATGCCGCCCTCGAACCGGGCGCCGCGGAAGTCGACCGCGTCCGCCTCAAATTCGGCTCCCTCAAAGTTGACCTTCCCGCTTACGAACCGGGCATCTCGGAACGAGATGTTGCTGGCAGCGAAGACAGCGCCATGGAAGTCACCGCCGTCGAAGACGACGTCGGTGAAGTCCAGGTCGTGGCCCTGCCAGGAGACAGAGGCGCCGTCGCGCAGGTGGTTACCGATGATGCGGATCACGGTGTGGCGGACCTCTCGGCGGGCCCGGTAGTGCTTGAGGGCGGTGGTGTGCTGGGCCGGGTCCTGGCCTTCGGCGGGTTTGTCACCGGGGTCAGAGTCGTAAGGCATGCGGAGGAAGGAACACAGCACGTCAATGCAGGTTTGGCGGAATTCAGCAGTGGGGGAGTCGTCGGCCAGGCCGGCCAGTGCGTGCACGCCACCGAGCCTCACCGCTTGGGAGGAATCGCCGAGCTGGGCAACGGCGGCGGTGAACCGGTCGGTGCGCTGTCCTTGCTCGGTCAGCGCAAGGGTGCGGCGTTGAGCTTCCTCGCTTTGCCGCTGCCCCTGCTGGGTCAGCTCGAAGGTGCGTAGCTGCGCTGCCTCGGTGGCTTCGGCGGAGCGCCGAGCGGCCTCCACGCCCTCCATCGCGGCCTGCGCCGTGCGGCGCGCGGAGGTGGCGTTGCCAGCGGTGTAGTAGATCGCCACCGCGGCCAGCAGCCCGGTGCCCATCGTCAGCGCCCGGCCTCGGATGGTGTCTAGTGCGTCCGCCAGTTCCTTGCCCTGCAACCCGCCGTTACCGCCGACCTTGACGCCGTCGACGTGCACCAGCCACCACTGCGCACCAGGCCCCAACACCCACGCCACCGCAACCGCGACCGCGACTCCGCCGAGCACCAGCGCAAGATGTGCCCACCGCTCCCACCGTCTGGTCCACGTCGGCTCCTGTAGTCCGCTGGTGTTGTCCGCCTCGCCGTCCGACGCTCCCTCAGCCACAACTTGAACTTAAGGAGATCAGCTATCCCTGCGCCCAGAGCACCCGCTGATTGCCCACATCCGGACGCCCGTCGAGTGTTGTTTTCGGATGCGCGATAGATCAATCCGCTCGGTGGCGACACTCAGCCGCGCCACCCCTTTTCTCGGTATCGCGCGCGTTCGCGGCCAGCGCCCCGGCGGTCGCTGTCCACCTGGACTACCAGCTCGGGTTGTCCGACACCCCCGAGCTCGGGGAGGGGGAGCCAACCCGCTCAGCGTTGATCCGCGATCCGACTCGCGCGCGTTCGTCATGCGCGAGGCGTGTGATGCGGCTGACGTCGCTGTGCATTACCGCACGTAAGTGACGCGCCGCTCACCCATCGCCGGGGTCAAGTTCGGCGGCCAGCTCGCGCAGCTCGGCAGCCAGCTTCCGAGCCTCGTCCGGCCGTGTGGACGCCACAGCGCGCAGGCTGTCGCGACGGAACGCGCGGCGGATCGTGGACCGGACACGCGCGACGTCGGCAGCGAACACCTCGGCAGGGTCGGCCTCGACGGGGGCGAGAGGATCGGCTTCGCCGGCCAGGTAGGCGCGGATCTGCGTCGATGCCTCGGCGGGGTCAAACCGATCGGTGTTGGGGAGGACGGCCACGGCTCCCTTGAGGACAGCGGCGGTGACCTTGACGCCGTCGGTCTCGGCCACGGTCTCGTACACCGTGGCGGCGGCGTCGGTCCCGTGCCGGTCAGCGACGGGGAGGAGCTCGCGGATCTGGCTCTCGCTCAGTCTGTCTCCAATTGGAGACAGACGTTCGGCGAGCGGCCAGGCAGCGATGAGCCGGTATGCCTGGGGACGGGACATGTCCCAGCGCTCGGCGACGTAGGCCTCGAAGCTGTCGTGTGACTGACGGTAGAGCCGGGCGTCGCGGATGACCTGCAGGGCCTTCCCAGCGGCCCAGAACGCCAGCCGGAGCCCGTCCACGGCGGCCTCGCACGTGGCGAGGTCACTCTCCTCCTGGGGCGTCAGGTCGCCGGTGGCTTCCGAGTCGTAGGGGACCGGGATGGCGGCCGGGCCGGTCCCGCTGGGCTCGGCGTGCGCGGTGTCCGTCGTCGCTGCAGGGACGTCGTCCGCGGGCGGAGTGGGTGGCGGGACCTCGGTGTGAGACAACACGACCTGCGCGAACGCCAACCGAGCGGACGCCACTCGGCAACTCTCATATCCGATCGTTTTCAGACATCAGCCCGAGCTCATGAACTCGGCCCCACCCTCGACTCGCCGCCTGGGATGGGACCTGCGACGATGCGTCCGCCGCCGTTGCCGGCTGGCTCGATCCGCCACCCTGCGGGCAAGATGTGGTTCGCGGCCGCGTTGGCCACCATGGTGTTCTCCAGCTCGACTTCGCCCGCGAAGGTCGACTCGCCGAAGCAAACGTCGCTGGCGAAGGTCGCCTTCCTAAGATCGACCTTCCCTGCGAAGGTCGCCTCGCGGAGATCGGTGTCCGCGGTGAAGGTCGCCCTCCAGAAGCTGGTCTCGGCGAAGGCCGTCTCCTCAAAGTTCGTGTCCCCAGAGAAGGTCACCTCGAAGAAGCTGGCGTACAGGGCGAAGGTCGTCTTCTCGAAGTCGGCGGGCCCGGAGAAGGTCGACTCGCTGAAGTCGGTGGGCCCGGAGAAGGTCGACTCGGGGAAGTAGGCGTACCTGGAGAAGGTCGTCTTCCCGAAGTTGGCGAACACGGAGAAGGTCGAGCGGGGGAAGTCGGCGTCCCCGACAAAGGTCGCCTCACGGAAGTCTGCGGTCACGGCGAAGGTCGTGTCGGCGAAGTTGGCGTCCCCGACGAAAGTCGCCTGCCTGAAGTCAGCGATGTCCGGTGTGCAGTCGCGGAGAGAGAAGTCGATCAGGGAGGCGCCGGTGAGGTCCAGGTCGATGCCGGGCCAGTGGACGGAGGCATCAGGCTGCAGATGGGTGTGCAGCAGCCTCTGGGCGGTGAGGCGGACCTGGCGTTCCGCGTGCGGGTCGGGCTCGGCGGCGGCCGGTGCGGGGGCGGCGGGCCAGGTGCCGGCGCGGGCCGCCGCGCGGGCGGTGTGGAAGCGGCGGACCGCGGCGCGTTGTCCCTCGCGTGAGTCTGGCTGGTTGTCCTGGTCAGGGGGCAAGGCAAAGGGCATGCGCAGGTAGGCGCAGATGATGCTGACGATGGTCTGCCGATGCTCGGGGTTATCGTTGGCCAGGCGCTCCAGGGTGTACAGCGCGGTGAGGCGGACCGGGGCCTTGTCCGAGCCGAGGTGTTCGGCGGCGGCGTTGTACAGCTCGGTGATCCGTCGCTCAACCGCGTCCTGGCGGCGTTCGGCGGCGTCCCGCTCGTTCAACGCGGTGGCGAGTTCCTGGTGGCGTTGCCGTCGGAACGCCAGCATCAACCCGACCGCGGCCGCGGCGCCGCCGCCGGCGGCCAGGCCAGTACGGACCGCGTCCACTCGGACTCGGGCCCGATCGGTCCCGGCCTTGGCCTCATCGGCGACGTCCAGGAGCCACGCGGTGGTCAACCAGATCGCCGCTGCGGCGGCCCCGGCGGCCGCGAGCATCCAAAACCCTGCCGCCAACGGCCGTACCCGCCGCAACGCCTTGCCCTCACGTCGTTCTCCCACGCTGGTCCAGCGGCGCCGTACCGACTCCAGCGCGCGTCTCACTCGTCCGCTCACAGTCGACCAGTCAACGGCGCCCTCCCCAGCGCCGCCGCCGCTTGGCCACAACAGGGCGAACGAACCACCTCGCCGCGTTCACGACGATCGTTTTAGGACAGCTGCGGGGCGTGATCATCCGGCAGCGTCAGCGTCGTGTAGAACGGCTTCGGCCAGAAGACGACGAAGGTGCCCTGCCCCCGGCTCGGACACGAGACTGCCGGCCAACTGCCG
Source organism: Actinomadura sp. 6N118 (assembly GCF_044326415.1). Taxonomy (NCBI): domain Bacteria; kingdom Bacillati; phylum Actinomycetota; class Actinomycetes; order Streptosporangiales; family Thermomonosporaceae; genus Actinomadura; species Actinomadura sp. 6N118. Next base: position 17,805 of record NZ_JBIRAZ010000035.1, read on the forward strand.
GCCAGGAAGCCCAGGGCCCCGCGGATCGTGTTCCGGGAGGCGTTGCACTGGCTCTGCTGCTTGCTCTCAGGTGGAAGCTGCGCTGCCCGCTCGGCCCGCTGCCCCCCGGTTCGACCGTAGGGCGGGCGAGACAGATCAATGTCTCCGCGAAGATAGGGACACAACAGTTGACAGAACCCGAACGTATACGGGGCGAGCTCATTTTCTGATCACACATAAATGGCGCCGCCCTCGCCCCTTAGAGCCGCCATGGCGCGATCGGACAGCGGATTACAAACTCTTCTGAAGGGCGTCATATTAAGTATTCAAATGGCGCATCGATGTGGCTTCTGGGGGGTGTGATCTCGCAAGGTATTTGGATGGGCAGGTTTGAGATTCGTTGTTGCGGGTATCTCCGCCTGCTCACATCAGGTCACGGGGTACGCGAAGGCAGGGAGGTTAACACGCGACCGCCCCCCTCAACAGAGGTAGAGTGTTTCATCCCGTCTCATTTTGCGGTCATGATGTCTATTCCCGTCCCAGGGGTTCAAGTTTCTTTGCCGGGACTGCACGCTGAGAATCTGCCTTCGAAAAGGTTGGGATGACTTGCCGAGGCGCTTGAGGAATAGAGCAGGGGCTCACCAGCCAAGGGCCCGGCTGCTGTTCAGCCTACGGTCGAAGGCGCCCAGCCCAAGCTCAAGGACGGGAGAGGGGGGCGAATGACCACGTCAGCGAGCATCGCCCAACTGTGTGCTCTGTCGCTTGTGCCGCTGTTCGCAATGGTGCTGGGCTCGCGGCTCGGTGTCCTAGCGATCGGCCTGGTCGCACCTTGTGACCAGCATAGATTCGGTGACCAGCGGGGACTGGCCGGATCCCGGCGCACGCCCCTTGATGTGTTCCTGGAGCCAACAGTGGCCCGGCTCGCGGCCCTGGCCAGCGGGTGGACGGCACTCGCACAGGCTGCAACTGCGGTCCATCGCACCGGGTGCCCGCGCGAGACGCTCCAGCGCCAGGCATCTGGTGGGGCATCGGGCCAGGTCAGCGCCCACCCATCGCGGCGCTGCAGCTCATCGATATCGGCCGGCGGGGAGGCGCGGCGGGGCGGAACGCTCCCAGCCCAAGACAGCATCGCCCCCTCCCCCCAAACACACCGTCACCTGCCCGAATGCCGCGCCCCAGGCGCGTTCGAGCGGCCGGTGGCCGCAGGACGACGCACCGCCGACCGCGGACCTGATTCACCGGGCCTGACCACCGATACACAAACCCGCTGCCCCGTCGGCCCGCAGGGTGGCGGCTCCCACCACACGCCGAATCACCTGGCCGTTTCCCCAGCCGCAGCACTGGCTTGTGGCCCTGACCAGCGGGCCCGAAAGCCAGTGCCCATCGCTTGCACCGCCCAGTCCCACACGCCTCTACGGTGCCCACCCGGGATGCGACAGCGCCACAGACGCCCAGCCAGACCTGCGTGGATCGGAGCCCCCTAGGAGCCCCCGGCCGGACACCCGCTGCACGAGCCCCTGCCTTCAACCTGCACAGCGGCTCGTGCTTTGCCATGCCCGCAAGTTGCAACAATGTCACCCGCACACCTAAAATAGGTGACGTAAATAGAGACTCCCGCGCACCTGTCTGTTGGCCCGGACGGCGCACGGGAAAAGACGGCCCCTCGCTAGTCACGAGGGGCCGTCCCTATGCGATAGACAAATCGGCGGCGCATTTCCCTCGCCGATTTCATTCGTTTTCACAGCTGGCTTTCATTCACGTCGATCACCGGTCCAGCAATGATCATAAAGTTTATGACCATTACCAATGGAACGTTCCCATATCTGCGTGATCATCAAGATAGGCGAGACGGGCAACGGGGCGTTAAAGTTCCCAGCCACCCCTAGGTGCCGTTCCGAGGTCGACTCGTCTACCATCAGGGGATAAACCAGCGGTGATCGGAGAGAGGCGAGCTGACTACTCGCCCTCGACTCCGAGGAAAGGAACGCACAAGACGCCGTCCGGGCCACTACAAAGAAAGACAGGTGTTTGGGTTGAACAGTTCGTGCCCTGCTCCGCACTGGCGGATCATGAGGGCGCTCCTGGTGCTGCTGCTGACGCAGCTGTTCGTGGCCGAGCTGCTGGTCGCCGGCTACGACCTGGTGCAGGCGCTCACCGCAGCCGGTGCGGTCTGCGTGATGGCGCAGATCATCCTGCGGCTCCTCGGCGGAGACGGGCCAAGCTCGCCGCCGCCTCCCCAGCCGCCCACTCAGGGGCCCTCGCAATGGCCCCCGACGCTGCCCCCGGGCAGCAGCTTCTAGGTCGGCCATCGGTTCCCGGGCGGCCCACAAAGCCGCCCGGGAACAGGGCAGGGAGAGCACCCTCATGAACGAGATCGAAGAGAAGATCCAGCGGTTCGCTCTGGGACTGCGGCACGTACGCCGGCGCGCCGGCGACCCCTCCTACCGCGCCCTGAGCCAGAAGATGAACTACTCCTACTCCACCGTCAGCCGGATGCTCAACGGGCAGATGTTCCCGCGCTGGGGAACCGTCGAACAGTTCCTGCGGGCCTGCAAGGTCACCGAGAACGCCATCGACGGCCGCTGGCGCGCACGGTGGCTGGAGATCGCCGAGCTGGTCTCGCCGATCGGCGAGACCGTCCCCTACGACGACAAGGACGAGCAAGAGGAGGAGTTCACCGGCCCCGGCGAAGGCCCCGGCAGACCCACCATGGAATGCCGCGAATGCGGAGCACTCATCGTCAACCCGCTGCGGCACCAGGCCTGGCACGCCGCGCTTGTCCGCAGCAACTCCACCCGCCCGCTTCCGCCCGCCGGGCAGCACCAGCACGGACTGCGCCGAGCTTCGGGCTGACCCGTACCACCCACAACCAGCAGAGGGGTCTCCCACAGGCCAAAGGGGAGGCCCCTCTCCCGTTTCGAGTGCCGTTAAGGATCGCCACCAGGGGCGAAGTAGAGGAACGGCCGCCTCGTAGGGGCGGCCGTTTCCTTCTGCTCGGGCTACAAGGCAGATCAGCGCGCGGGAGCCTGTCCGGGCTCGTCCGCGTCGGCCTGCCGTTCGGTGGCCTGACGATGGAGTTCGGCGAGACCTTCCTCGACGTCGACCGCGGCCTCCAGGGACGTCAGCAGGGAGGCCGAGGCTCGCTGCAGCATCTGGTCGAGTGTGAAATCGGCGTTGCTTTCCATCTCATTCCTCCTCCCGGGTCGTGTTGCGATTGCGGGCGAGCTGGTTCTTGAGGGACGTGCGGGCGTGCCGCAGGTGCGACCGGACGGTGGCGGCCTTCTGGTTGGTGGCCTCGGCGATCTGGCTCGGGGTGTAGCCGTCGAGGGTCCAGGCCATGACTTCCCGCTGTTCGAGGGGGAGCGTGCGAAGCATCTGCATGACGCTCTCGACCTCGGCGGCGAAGCTGATGAACGGGGAGCGGAGCTGCTCGGGTATCCAGGCGCGCTTGGCGGCGTCCTGGTCCCGCTTGGCCTTGCCGATGCGGCGCATGAAGATGGTCTTGGCCGTGGCGCGGGCGTAGGCCTGAGGGTCGTCCACGGAACGCCACTGGCTCAGGACCGCGAGCATGGCTTCCTGGGCGACGTCCTGGGCGTCCTCGATGGAGGCTCCCAGGTGCAGGAGGAAGCGGGTCAGCGTGGTCAGGTCGCTGCGGTAGTAGTCGTCGAACGAGTCGAACGGGTGGGTCGGCCCGAGCATGAGGAACTCGTTGGCTCGGTTGGACATGGGTCTCGTCCTTTCTGTTTAGCCCAGCGTGTGGGCCTGGGTTGCCTTGTCATAGGCGAGACTCCTTTCGTGAGGTGGGCCCCTTGGACCACGCGCTCTGGGCTGACCACGTGCTCCTGGGAAGGAATCCTCGCCCATGTCAGGCGCTCTGGGCTCCGGAGGTGGTTCCGGGGCGTCGAGCGCCGGCTGAACGAGGGATTCGCGGCGTTAGTGCAATCAGGAAGGCCGATCGTGCAATCCGCCATCAAGATTTTTTGGAGCGGGTGTACGAGGGCGTTCTACCTGCGACGACGGGCGAGGATGACGAACCCGAACGCCGCCACGGTGGCGATCGCCGTGATGGTGACCGAACCGGAGGTCGCGTACGCGGCGGGGATCCCGACCAGCGCCGTGTTCGCCACAGCCATCAGCCGTGACGACCCCGCGTCGCTGTCCGGCTGCGCTCCTTGATCCTGCGGGAGTGGGGTCTGCTCAGGCACGCCTTTGCTCCTCGGGTCGATGACGTTGACAAGGAAGTGCGCACTGAGGGCAAAGGCGTGCAAATCCCTGCCTGGGCGGGCGCTGCTCGCTCACCGACCCGGCCTGCACTCGGCGATCGTGCAGCCGACGAGCTCTGCTCGCCTCGGTCGGCAAGACCACTACATCTCCCGGAAGTAGGCGTTGGCCTTTCTGCGGATCCGCGCCAGGCGCTTGGATACCGGGCTGTGGTTGGCGTAGCCCAGCAGATCGGCGATCTCGGTCAGTTTGGTGACGCCGCTGCGCAGCAGGACCACCACCTGCCGTTCGCGCGGGTCCAGCAGGGCCAGGAAGTCGCCGTACACCAGGCCGTCCAAGACCTCGGTCTCAGGACCTTGCACCGGGATGGTGTCGGTGAGCTCGACGAACCGCACCGTGACCTTGGAGCGCTTGCTGTACAGCTTGCGTTCGAAGTCCTCGCGTGCGTACGACCAGTGTTCGGAGAAGTCGTCCTGCACACGGTGTGCTCGTACCGCCTCCAAGATGCCGCACAGCTGGCCGCCGGCGTCAGCGTGTTCGACGGTCGCCCGTACCACCTCGGCCGCTTCGGCTTGGCCCTGCCATAGCTCACTGCCCACCCGCGGGCTGACCGCCACCGCGTCCTCCAGGACCGAGCCGTCCTCCAACGGAACCGGCTCCTCTCCGACGGTGTCGTCCACGCGGGGGAAGCCGCCGAGGATGTCCTGGATGGCGGCGGTCACCGGCGGGATCCAGAAGTCCAGGTTGTGGGCCAGCAGCCGAATCGGGTCGGTATTGGAGAATGCTCGCAGCGGCGAACCGGAGATCAGATGCCGCCATACCGTGGTCGCCCACGCCCGTGACAACCGGTGTTCGAAGTCGGCGGGCAGGAACCGGTCGACCGGCGTGGCGTTCGCCACGTACGGCCATTGGCCGCAGCGCAGCGGCGGCAGCCCGTAGCGCTGGACCGTCGGGTGGGGCAGCAGGTGGAACAGCGGGGAGTACTCGTGGTAGCGGCTGTCGGTCCGGGGCACGAACACGACATTCACGTCGCCGCGATCGGCGATCTGGCCGATGACCGGTGGCAGGTCGTCCTCGGCGAAGAACCGGCGCCGCAGCTGCGCCGCCTCCCACAGCAGGTTCCACTGCGCCACCGTCACATCCAGCAGCACCCGTGCTTCATTCCGAAACCGAGAGAGCGGCAGCGTGAAGTACTCCGGCGGGACAGGCGCCTGCGGACGGATCACGCGGCGATACAGCATGCCTGCCGACAGGTTGGTGGCGCGCGGGTAGAGCTCGGCCGTGACGGCGTCGGAGTCGGCGTAGAAATCCTCACGCTGGAGGACTTCGATCTCCGCGTCGGTGAACTCGCGTTCGTCGGTCATCGGCCCGGAACCTTGGTCGAGGGTGTCTGCCATGTCTACATCACGGCATAAGACGCCATTGTCGTTCCGCCTCTGCTGGACGGATTCGCGAGGCCGCCAGTGGAGCTCTGTCTTAACCGCAATCCAGAACCGGATACCCCCGCGCCCGCTGGTTGGGGTGCCGGTAAGAAACGCGTCATGAGCCCAAACCGTGCTGATCTTGTTGTGATTTGGCTGGTCGATGCTGGGCGGCTGCGACGCACCCCCGCTGGCTTGTAGCCGCGGCGGACGACGCCGGCTCCTTCTCCCGTGACCTGGGGAGGTTTCCTGACCCAGGTGAGGCTGAGGCGTGCCCGCGGAGCGATGGGGGGAGATCGATGGTCCCGAGGTCAAAGGGGTGCGATGGGCGAAAGTCTAGATCCCTGGAGGTGACAGTCGTGTCCCTACGTTTGGGACTACGCCGTTTGCTGGGTGCGAGCCGTTCTGGCGCGTGACATGCCTGAGGCGACAGCAACGCGGCTGAAGGGGAGACGTTATGTCGATCATCGGTGAACTGCCGACGGTGTCGGCCGAACAGGTCATCGTCGTGGGCGAGGCCAAACCAGAGGAAGACGTCCTCCAACTGGCCGCCAAAGCCGCCAACGTGCAGATCGAACGGCTGGCCCCGGGCGTGGAGAAGTACCTGGAGTTCCTGCGGACCGGCAGCGACGCACCCGAGGAGAGCGCTGCGGGAACGACCGAGGCGGCCGCGGTGGCCAGGATCGGTGACGCAGTCTCCCCGATCTGCCCCTTGTACGTGCCCTTCGACGTCGTCGCGATCGGCCCCATCCAGACCTTCGGGTCGCCGCCGGGCCAAGCCATCCCCCCACACAAGGTCATCGGGCACACCGAGAATGCACTGATCCTCGCCGTCGTGTTCGTCAACCCCCTGTCATCAGCGGCCTGTGGCTACTTCATGCCGCCCACCACCCAGCTCAGTGGCCGTGACTTCCGCGTACGCCTCGAACAAGTCAACCTGTCCACCGTCGCCAACGGACCCGACGACACCTTCACCGGCACATTCACCGGCCTGCCACTGACACTCGCGCCGTTCCTCATCAGCGGTGCCGACCCCGGCCCCAACCCCAACCTGTTCGAAGCCAACATCACCGTCGACATCGACGACCCCCAACAGCCGTTCGCAGCGTTCGCCACCAACGTGCTGGACCTCGACAACGACCCCGCGTTCGCCGGCATCCCCGCCCAGCCCGCCGGGTTCAAGCACCGGATCCCGATCCGCTACCTGGTCTACCGCAAGTGACCTACGCGCAGCCGGTCCGCACGCATCGTGCGGACCGGCCCCCCGGCCACCAGCCTCGTAACCCCGGTTCGCTTGCCGTCGACCGGCACGACCACTGGGGAGTCGGGAAGCGGAGGCGAAGCCATGTCGACTGAACTCGTTGCGGTGCTGATCTCTACCGCCGTGTCCCTTGTGGTCTCGGTGCTGAGCATCACGGTCAACGCGCGCCTGCAGGACCGGCACCTCCGAGAACAGATACGTCTGGACGAAAAGCGCCTCCAGGCCGAGATAGACGCCCTAGCCGGCCAGCTTCGGGAAGGCAGGCGGCAGCAGGACCAGGTCGATCGGGCGATTCGCCAGCTGCTGGTGGCCGACGGCTGGGACAAGCGAAGCTTCACCGCCATCAAGCGACGGATCGGCGGCTTCTCCGACGACGAACTGCGCCGTCTGCTCATCACCGCCGGCGCTCACCGCTACGAAAGCCGCGCAGGAGAGGAGTACTGGGGCTTCCCCACAGAGAATCCAAACACACTGGCCCCACCTCATCTCTGACCAGGGCCTCGATGACCATGCCGGACCAGCAAGAGCATGACGACCCTTGCGCCCTCACCCCGCACTGACCGGCTGGCCGGTGACATCGCGATGCTCCTTTGGCGGCCATGGCGCTGCAACGCACACCGGTGCACGCGGCAGCATTTTTACTCCGAAAAGAGGCGGCATGCCAGATGAGCGGCACTTCCAAGATCTGACGGAGCTGCGCGCATCACTCGACGGCCTTCAGTCCGCCGTCGCAGAAATCGGCGGTTCCGTGAACAGGCTGCTAGAGACTGAGCGGTCGGAACCCCCCGGGCCTGCTGCCGCTCCGCCAGACACCTGCATGGCGTCGCTCACCCGCGCCTATCTGGGAATCGCGCGCCTGCTGGCGCAGGCCGAACGCCTGACCCCGGCGGATCCCTTCGCGGCTACCGTGCTGCGGGAGCGGGCAGCGGCGATGGCCTGTGACGCCCTGGGTGCCGTGCTCGTGGACGAGTCGTTTGTCGCCGAGATGGAGACCGTGCAGCTGCCTGGTGCGCGCAATCCAGTCGCCATGCCACCTCAAGAACGGACGCAATTCGTTGACATCGAGGTCGCGCTCCTTCGCGCCGCTGGGCTCCCGAAAGACGAGGCGCGCGCCCTCATTCACGAAGCCTGGGCGGTTTACCCAACTTCCGCGCCTCAGCTGTTGAGCGGTGCGAAGTTGCTGGACAGGTGGGCGACCCTGCGAGAGACCGTGTGTCAAAACGCCACGACGTTCCGCACTATGCTCGGCCTCCCCGAACCGGTCTCCCCAGCGCTACCTGACGCCATGCCGCCCAGCCCCCGGCCGTGGTGGCGCCGGATGAAAGGCCGCAGGCTGCTCTACGTCATCGGCGGCACATTGATAATCGCCGTCAACGTCGTAGGAGCAGAGGCGCTGGTAGCCCACGTCGCAGAGCCAAGGGGCGACGCTGGCGTAGGGGGCTCCGTCGGCCTGGGCACGCAGCTGATCTTCTTCGGAGCCCCGCCCGCGAAGCCATGAGTCTCACCAGCGACCGCCGCTGCCCAGCATGCACCGAGCCCCACCAGTGGCGGGGGCCGCAGTCCACCGGGCAATTCGGGGTACCAGGCTAAGACTGGTGCCACCTGGTACACGCGATTGAGTTCGCCCAGCTCAGCGGGACCTTGCTACTGATCAGTGGGCAGGCGCCCAACGGCCTCTTCGAGATCGGTATGGGTGAGATGGTGCCTGAGCACTACCTATGCTGTCGTGCGAGACGGCGTTGCCGCAGGTCGGCCGCCTCGGCGTCCGCGCCACGGAGCATCTCGTTGAGGGTTCTCTTTCTCCTTGCGACTCAGGCCGTCAGGGTGTCGCGGCCGGCACCAAAGACGTCGTCGAAGGGACGGGCGAGGCTGGCGTCCACCAGGAAATAGGCGCCGCCTGGGTGTGGGTGGGCGATTGAACGGTAGGCCGCGACTTCTGCGGGTGTCAGCACGCTGAGGCCGGTGCGCGTGTCACCCATGACGTAGTACAAGGGGACGGGTGCGTTGATTCCGATGAACTGCAGGCCAGCCTGTAGACACTGGCTTGAGATCGCGTAGCGGCCAGTGTCCGAACGCATCCGGCTTTTGGCGTCGATCGCCACTAGATCCTGGGCTCGGGCCGCCAGCATGTCGGGAAACTGCCGGAGCGCCGAGCCGCTGGTGCGCAGCGCTTGCTGGATTGGTGCGAGAAAGGTGCCCTGTCCGCATGCCTGGACGGTCCAGCCGCGACGCTGCAGTTCGACGATGACGCGTTGCTCGTGTTGATCACCCAGAACCTTGCGTGCCTGCCAGTCGGCCACCGGGGTCCCTCCACTCAGGGGATGCTGGAGTACGAAGCTAGGGTCTTTCGTACCACGGGTACTTACCCTAAGATGCCCGACATGACGGCATACGTTGACCCACGTTTTCGTCCCACGCTCTGGCCTGGCTCTGCCGTGCCGACCCCGCCACTCGCCCCGTTCAAGGAGGTATGGGTCGAGGGCGACTGGGTTCTCTGGCCCGTAGGGGCTTCCTACAACCAGCCGCTGACCGAGCTGCCTGACGACTTCTACCTGCGCGAGCTGGTCGAAACCCCACACGATGACCTTGAAGCCGCGGCTGATCTCTTCCGGCGATACGGCCGACTGTTCAGCCTCGACCATGACGATCTGGATCTGCGGCACAACGAAGAACTCATCGAGAAGGTCGCCGCATTTCCCAGATCGCCTGCAGATGCAGACTCGCGCAAACCTGGCGGTGTGCACCGCGACCAGATCAACCTCTACCTAGACCTTGCCCACGCCAGCGTGGAAACCCTGCTGGCCACTCAGCGTCCCGGAGGCCTGGAGGAACTGGTGGAGCCCGACGCGACCGAAGAGAACCGCGCCGCACTGCACGCGCAAGCTCCCGACCTGGTCCCGACCTTGGAGAGCTACCGCGAGCTGCTCATACAACTACGCCTGGACGACCTGGAGGAAACGATGCGTGCCGCGCTCAGTGACTTCAGCATCGGTTTCGGTGACCTTGCGGACCGCCGTCCCACTGTTTACTCAGTGTCGTTCTTGCAGATGTACAACCACCTCGCCGAAGGCGCTCACATCCGGCGATGCTCCAACGAGACCTGCCGCCAGCACTTCGTCCGCCAGCGCGGGCGCGCGGAGTACGGCCAGTACCGCACCTCCGGGGTGAAGTACTGCTCGCGTGAATGCGCCCGCGCACAAGCTCAACGCGAGCTACGTCGCCGCCGGAAGGCAGAGCGGTAGCCGATCTCGGGGTACCAGCGGCAAGTCAGGATTTCCCGCGATGGCCCCCGAAGCTCAAGGTCATTACCTGGCGTAACAGGTGCTGGGCGTCGGATCCCGGGATTGCGGGGTCCCTGGGATCCTCCCGGGGCGGGGCGGTCCTACGCCGCGGCGATGGCTCGTTCGGTGGCACGCCGGCGAGCGCCGCCCCCACCCGGACGATGCCGGGCAGGTTCCTTAGACCATCGCAGGGCGTTAGGTGAGTTCGGCGCGGATCTGGTTGGCCAGTTGGTCGAGTTCGTCGGCCAGCCTGCGCGCGGCGTCGGGGTCGTCTTTGGCGTTTTTGACGATGCGGCGGCCAAGGGTCTCGATCTTGCGGATCTCGGTGGTAAGGAAGTCGGACTGTGAGTTGTCCGGTGTTGCCGGAGCGGACAGTACCCGGGAGCCGGCAGCGAGGAAATCTCGCAGGAGACGCGCGACTTCGTCGCGGTCGAAGCGGTCTGGGGGCAGCACGGCCAGCGCCGCGTCCAGGATTGCAGCGGTGACTCTCGTGTTCGAGTGGGCGATCGTCTCGTAGACGAACACCGCGGCGTCCTTGCCGTGCGCCTTGTAGTAGGGGAGGAGCCGCCGGACCTGACCCTCATTGAGGTTGATCTTGGGAACAATTGTTCCCAAGATCAACATTAGGTCTTCGGCAAGGGGCCAGGCTTCGATGAGCTGGTTGGCGCGCCGCGCCGTCATCTCCCAGTGCTCCTGGCAGTAGTCATCGAACCGGGTGTGGGTCTCGCGGTAGAGGTCGCCGTCCCGGATCGTCTGCAGGACACGTCCTTTCACCCAGAACCAGGTGTCGGCGATGGCCAGCACCCGCTCGCAGCGCTCCAGCTCGTCGCGCTCAGCCTCGATCAGGTCCTGTGAGGACGACAGCGGCTGATGCGGCCGGGGGATCATCTCGGCGATCGTTGCCGGGGTCATCTCCGCAGCTACATGGACGCCTGGCTGCTCGGTTCCCGCGTCGGCGTGGCTCGGTGCCGTTGCTTCTGGAGTCTCGAAGGGAGGATCGCTGTCCGTCGGGCCTTCTGCGGCTTCGCGAGGGTCCGGAACCTGCGCCTGCTCGTCTTGAGCCTGCGCGGCCTGGAGTTGCTCGTCGCCCGTCGGCTCACCTTGGCTGCGGCGGGCTCGCGGGTTGCGTGGGGGAGGCGCCTGGCGCTGGCGCCTGGCCTTACGCGCTGCGGCCTGCGCTTCGAGATCGTCGAGTCCGTTCGGCATAGTTACGAATACTGGCGTATCGCTTGGGCGACTTCTTGGATCTGCGCCGTGTATTCCTCGGCACGTTTCGCCACTGGCTCGGATGTGATGGCGATCCGGATCTGGCGTGTGGGGATCCACGCGCACCATGGCACGGGCGGGGCGACGGGGACGTCGGCGTCGGTTGCCAGCTTGCGGAGCCGCGCTCGGTCGCGGGTGTTCGGTGCGCGAACGAGGTTGGGGACCAGCATCAGGGGATAGTCCGGAACTTCCTCCAGCATCCCTTCTAGGGCGTCGAGTTCCTTGGTGCCGAACACCGTCGGGACTGCCACCACGCGTGAAACGGCCATCGCCCCGAAGGTCGCGTCGCCACCGCCGGGGTGGGTGTCGACGACCACCGGGCGGCCCCAGTGCCTGGCCCAGTCGCTAAGTCGGTCGGCGAGCGTCTCAGGGTCGGGCTGGGACACGGCGAGATCGGGGTGAGAGGGCACCAGGTCGGGCTTGCGGTCACCGCCGCGAAGCGGGGTGGGGGGCTTGCCATTCTCGAGGGAGTCCAGGAGCATCGCGCGGCGCCGGGTCTCATGCCGGTATCCCCATGCGCGGGATGCGCCGCCGCGGTCCCAGTCCAGGTCCACCAGGACCGCGTTCAACTGGTACGCCAGTTCGAATGCAAGCGTCGTCTTTCCGACGCCACCTTTCCATGCGGCGACGGTGGTCACGTCGATGTCGGTCATACCGCGTCACATTGCCAGATCAGAAGCCACTGCGGCGACGCTTGCGCGGCCGATGAACGCGTCATGTTCATCACGAGGGATGTTCTTGGTCACCCGCCGACACCGACCAGGTGTCGCGCATCCACCTCGCCTGAGGCGACATCTCCGGCGACAGTGTCGCCGGAGATGTCGCTGCGCCGGACGGCAGAGTCATATCGCTTGTCGCCTTCGACAACCTCACGCGGGGCATCAGGGACGTTGCGCCGGCTCCTGATGTCGTCGCGTGCATCTGTCGCGCGAGGCCCCGTGTCGCTTGTCGTGTCGCCGATGCCCGCTGTGGCGCTGTCGCTCTCCTTCAGGCGTTTGAGGAGTCGCTGCCCGGTTCGGGCGCCGCGGCCCAGGCGAAGTCCCAGCTCAGCACCAGTGATGTTGGGTTCGTCGGCGACGATCTGCGCTGCCTGCGTCAGGGGGTCGGCTCCGGCCTGCTCGTCGGCGGTCTCAGCCGCTTTCGTGTCCCCTGCGCTGTCACCCTCACCGGAGGACGGCATTCCAGAGACGATGACGCCTACGGCATGTCGCTGCCCGGCGTCAGCCACGACGTCATCAGCAGCAACATGCGGCGTAGCGCCGTCTGGGGCGGCGGCGTCAGGCGACATCGATGCGGCCTGTGGTGTCGCGTCGCCCTTGCTGTGGGCCTGACGTGTCGCCCGCCGGCGCGCGGCTTGACGTGCGGAGCGTGCGGCGTCGGCGTCGTTCAGGACGGTCACGATGTCGGAGACGGCGGCCGGGGTAATGAGGGAGTGCAGCACCTCCCGGGCGGGCTCGGGGGAGGAGTAGTCCAGCGTCGCCAGCCGCTGTGCCTGCACAGCAACCTGTACCTGGCGGATCACATCGACGGCAATGTCGGGATTGGCGACGTCAGCGCGGTGCAGAGCTGCCTGAACGCGGCGGAGCGCGAGCCGCTGCCGCCAGTTCCATGCATCGTCGTGAGTGAGGCGGCGCAGGCGGATCAGATGGTGAGCGGCGCGGCCGACACGGACCCGACGGGTGGCCTCGGTGACCGCCAGGCCCTCGTCACCCGCGAGTTCCATCTGCACGCGAACCCGCTCGATGGGATGCAGCCACCGGACAGCGGTCATCCTGCGGTCGGCTCGACCTGCCTGGTGCCTGGTCTCATGGAGCGCGAACTCAAAGAGCACGCCGGCGATGATGGGCATCAACGCAAAGGCTTGATGAGCGCCTGGGCGGTCGGGGGCGTGCGTCCAGTTGAACCAAGCAGAAGCGGCCACCAGCCCCCAGACGGCGAGCCGCGGCGCGGTGGCCGACTCGGCGCGGGTAGCGCGGCGGACCAACAACACGGCGCACATCCCGGCCGCGCCGTCCAGGGCGAGGAAGAGGAGGTAGGGCCACGGCTCGGCGAGCTGCATGTTGTCTCGGCCGAATCCGATCAGCCCGTTCGCGCTCAGCCCGGCCGCGACCGCCCAGAAGCCGAACATCAGCGTGTACGCGACCCCGCTGACGGCGAGGTCTCGCCATCGCCGCCACCGGGGACTGCCGGGCCCGGTTACGGCGGACGGCGATTCGTTGAGTGTCGTCGCCGGGTTGGGCTTACCGGTTCTACGTCGGGTCAGTGTGATCATCGCGAGGGAGGTCCTCCGGTTCCATCACTGCGGGAGTGTGGTCACCGTAGCCTTATTAGGCGCACGAGCATCACGCATTACGGGCGTGGCGGAGGAACCGCCCTTCATCCGAGTCTGCGCCCCTGCGATGACACGGAGCAGGGAGCCAGTCCCAAGGCGCCGCAGCCTGACCGGCTCGGACAGGTCCATCAGCTCGTGCCAGATTGCGGGGCGATGGCGATGCCGCTGTCGAGATTCACGCGTCTTGGCCGACGAGTTTCAGCGCAGGGCGGGAATCGCCTTCACCAAGGAGTTGCCGGACGCGTGGAACCTTCCACTGGAGCTCATTGGCGAGCTTCACCTGGGTCAGCCCCTGCGCTCGGGCCAAGGCGAAGGCCTTGGCGAGCAGGCAGGGGGTTTCGCCCGGGTAGTTAGTGACCGGTTCGGGAACGATGAGGCCGAGCTTGTTCATCTGCTCAATGCGCTGATAGCCACGGCGGGCGGTGGCCTCTGACACCAGGCCTAGTTCGCGGCACCGGTAGATCAGCGACTTCAATGAGACCCCCCAAGCGAGGCTGAGTTCGTTGAAGGCGTTGAAGTCCAGCCGGTCGGGCAGCAGTGGGCCGATGGCCTCGCGTGGGGTGAGCAACTCGGCGGCAAACATGTCGGCTTCGCGTTCTTGCTGTTTGTCTCCGGGCGCAGGGTCGCCGTGCAGCAGCAGATGCCCGAGTTCGTGAGCAGCGGTGAAGCGATGTCGGTAGACATCGTTCGCGCGGTCTGGGGTGAGGACAACCGTGGGCCGTGGAAGCCGAGAAGTGGCGAAGGCATCGATGCGCGGGGTGTCAGCGCCAGCGAAGGGCACCAAGGTGACCAGCAAGCCATGCGTTTCCATGGTGCGCACCAGGTGTGGGATTGGTCCGTTACCCAGCTGCCATGCTGCGCGCAGTGCTTGCGCTGCTCGCATGGGGTCAGTGGGAAAGTCCTCGTTGTAGATCTCGCCGCCGCTGAAGCCAGGCAGGTCCACAGGCGGGAACTGAACCCGCTTCTCCAACGCGTAGGCCAGCTCCCAGGTCTGCTCGACGAACCTGATGGCCTTGGCGCGCTGAGAGACCCGCGTGGAGCGCAAGCTACGGAAGTGAGCGGCCGAGGCGTCCAACTGGGCGTACGGGCGACCGAGGGCGAAAAAGCCAATTGGGACGTCCAGCACCTCTGCAGCGCGTCTCAGATGGTCGGGACGAGGAGGCGTGGTGCTGGCTTCCCATTGACCGACGGCGGCTGCACTGACGCCTACCTGCTGCGCAAGAGCCGCCTTGGTCATGCCGGCCAGCTGGCGGGCCTGCGTCAGCCGCGCCGGATCGAACACCGCCACGACGTCCGCAGCGGTCAGGGGCGAGCTATCAGGTCCTGGCAGTAGGCGGAGTTGCTCAGTTCTGCTCATCGGTTCCGGTCTCAGTCGGCTTTGTTTTCTGCTGCTCACTGTCCACTTCGGTGAGCGGAGACTTGGACGATAGATCTGGTTCAAGCAGCGGAGCATCATCGAAGCGCCGAGAAGCCGATCCGGCTCCGCCTGCCGGACCGACAGGCCGAGGCGGGATGGCGGGCATCCCGCCAGCGTCACCAGGAGCATCCCCTGCCTCGGGCTCTGCGGCCACCGGCAAGGCCTCATGGTAGGTCCAGGTGAGGTGGCCGTCGTCGTCGGCCCGAGCGGGGTCACCCCACTCGATGTTCAAGATTCCTGCACGGGGGTTGCTGGCGTAGGCGACGAATACCACCCGCACGCTGGCGGCGAGCTCGCGCAGGTCGGCTCGTGCTTGTGCGCGGTCGGTGTTCAGCTCGTCGTCGGGGACCTCTGCCGACTCCAAGGCAAGCTGCTCGGGGGCCTCGGTTTCAGCCAGCGCCAGTAGGGCGCGCCGAACATCCGACAGCCGCATCCGCGCATACTCCAGCGGCACACGGGTGCCGTCGCCGTAGCGCCACGGGTACACCACCACGTTGCCGATTATTACCAGCTCGTAACGTGCGCCTTTGGGCTTGAAGACACGTGCGCGCTCCAGGTACCGCAGCCGGGCGACCAGCTCCTCATGCTGTGCAAGCCAGATGAGCCCGTAGGCTTCGTTGGTCTTGACGCCCAAGCCCAGATGCGCTTCTAGCGCACGCTGGTGCGCAGCTTGCAGTGCCTGCGGCACTTTGTCCCGCAACAAGCCCGCCGCGTCCCCGAACCGCTTCCGAGCCCATTCCGATGCTCCATCGCGTCCCGCCACGGTGACGCCCCCTAACGATCAACTACTTGTGTTTCAGGCAGCAATCGATTGATATCACTTTAGTTTTTAGCATGTCTAGCTCAATCGATACGACGACTGTGGGCGTTTCCGAAACGAACAACCGTCGGCGGTTGCGAATCAGCCGGGCTGGAGGTCGGGAAGGAAGCTGGCAGTATCGCCGCCGAAACTCCGTTAGCGGCGGAAGGCGGGACCGAACAGGTCGGCCACACTGGCTTCGCTTGGTGTGAGGGCGGGGGGCGGGGTGAGGTCTTCGGGGAGCTCGGCTGGTTGCTGCAGGTGGTGGGTTTCGAGTCGATAGACGTTGCGGAGGCGTTGGAAGTCGAAGGTGTCTGGGGCGATCGATTGGCGGCGGGCGGTGACGAGGCCGGCGGCGCGGAGTTCGCGCAGGCCCTTGGTGCGGGTGTCTTCACTGAGCCCGTACTGGAGGTCGGCCTGGCGGGGGCTGAACCATAGGTTGGTGGTTTCGGGTTTCTGGTTGCCGAGTTCCGCGTACAGGACGAGCAGCATCGCCAGTGCTGCGCCAGACAAGACGGTGATCCAGCCGCTGGTCCACAGTTCGTTGGGCAGTTGGATGTATCGATGCGCATCGGCGTCGGGTTTGTTGCGAAGCCGGTTGTAGGCCGCTCCTGGTAGCTCATATCGCTCACCGGTCCCGGTTTCTGACAGGAGGCGGACGATGCTGGGCTGTCCAGCGCGGTTCTCGACTTCGATGAGGCTGTTGTCTTCAAGCCAGAGGATTGCTTCGTTGATCCGGCGGGCGCCTCGGCCTGATGGGTCGGGGAGATCTAGCAGGGTCGCCCAGGCACGGGCGGGATATGCCAGGTCATGTGGAGGCTTAGCGGCGAACCAGATGAAGCTGATCAAGAGTTTCAGCCGGACCGCTCCCCCTCGTCCCCCTCTTAGGGCCTTTGCCAAGGGGGTGGGTTCTTGAGCGTTGGCGCGCTCGATAAACCTGCGCCGTACCGGGGCATGTGTGCGTTCACGGCCACTGCGGCCGCGCAGGCGCCGGGCGACAACCTGTGCTGCCTCCAGAGCTTGTGGAGACGGTCGCTTCATCGTGCCCTCCAAGTACGCGGCTAGCGGCCGGGCGATCTGGCATGCTTAGTTATTGGCGACATTACTTGTTATCTAGTAGTGCCGGTTTTTAGTGTAGCTGTAGACCCGGTACTAGCGCAGGGGTCAATCCGGCTTGAACCGCCTTCTGCCCGGTGTTGCGCGCACGCTGGTGGGGGGTTCTAGTTCGAGGAGCATCCGAAGATAGGTTGACAGCGGCAGCGGGGCCTGCCACTCTGGGGCGTGCCGAGGTCGACCGATCGGCGTCCAGGCCTTCCGTGCGACAACCCCATGGGGTCGGGAGAGCTGGCTCCGGCAGTATCGATCTTGGTGAGACAGCCGCTGCGACGTAATACCTCCGCCCATTGCCGGGGGACGCAGCGGCTGTTTCGCGTACAGAGGTCTGCTCAGGTGCTCGCGAACCCCCGTTGTGACGGGCTGGCCTGCTGGTCGTCACTCTTCTCGCGCTTCGGCCAGCAGGCGGCGGGCCAGTGCAGCACCACGGGCTGCAGCCGCGGCGTGGGAGTCACCGTGGGCGGTGATGATCTCCGATGCCGGCGGCGGCAGCGGGGACGGCTGAATACTGCCGTCCGGCTCCGCTACGGGGCCGCGACCGGCCTCTTGTACCGCCGTGGCCGGGCCTTGTCCGCGTGCCCTCGGCGAGGGCACGGTGGCGCGGCCGTCCTCGGCCGGTGGCCTCGGCGCCGGGATCGCGCCGACCATGATGACCGGGGCAGCCATAGCGGTCGCAGGTGCGGCTGGGTCCACCCGGTCCTGGTGTTCGGCGGCGGGTTCGGCCGCCTCGGTGGCGCTGGGGACGGCGATGTGGTGCTCGGCGAAGTAACGGTCATGTTCGGCGAACGCAGCCTCCAGATCGCGCCAGGCCGCTGCCAGTGGCCGGACAGATTCGACAAAGGCGTGCCAGTCGGCGCGGTGGTCGCGGTAGAGCTGGACGCGCTCGGTGAACCGGTCGAACGCCTGCAGCTCGCCAGCGACCTGGTCCAGGGTGGTCTCGCCGCGGCGCCAGCCGTACGGGCCGCGCACCGCCAGGCCGTGCGCGCCCAGGTCGGCCAGCGCCTGGGCGACCGCGCCGGACGACAACACCGCGCGGCGTTCCAGGTCGACCGGACGGGCCTGCAGGTCGCTGAGCGCCTCGTAGACCAGCGCGCAAACCGGGCCAAGCTCCAGGAACGCCGGGTGGCCGGTCTCAATCCGGCCGGCCTGCCAGATGGTGCGGGCCGACTCGGCACGGTAGCCGTCGGGGATGCGCAGGGCGTAGCGGTCGGCGTCCTTCTCGCGGCCGCGCTCCACCAGGTCCACCAGCGGGTCGTCCTCCTCGCGCAGGTCGGCCAGCACCAGCGCGACGGTGCGCCACGACAGGCCCGCCGCCAGCGCCAGCGACCGACACCCGAACGCCGTGGTGGTCGAGCCCGACAGTCGCGCCGCCAGCGCCAGCGCGCGCAGCACCAACCGCGTGGAGGGGGCCCGCCGCCCCCAGCCTTTACTTCGTATAGGGTCGCGCTCCGAAAGGTACACCGCGGTGGTCCAGCGGGTCAGCTCCTGGTACTGGCGAGCGGAGCGTGCGGGGGCCTCAGCCAGGGTGCGGGGGATGGGCCAGGACGGGTGCTCAGAGGAGGGGTTGTGCGGGGGGTGTGTAGCTGAGCTTGTGTGCAAGTTATGGGCACCGAGACACAGCGGGCGGGAGGCGTGTGTTTGTTTGACAGCGCGGTCCCAGTCGCTGGTCAGCACGGCGCGGCGCTGGGCTGGGGAACGACTCCCCAGCAACGCATCGAGACCCTCGAACGCGCCGCCGGGGCGGGTGGCGTCCTGGACCTCGGTCAGGGTCCAGCCGCCGGCGGCCGCGGACCGCAGCACCGCGTACCGCGCCTCCGACCGCGAGGCGTACGGCTTGCCGTCGGGCTGCAGCCGCGGGGCGTCCCAGCCACCGGTCACTGCCAGCTCGGCCAGCCGCGGCGGCAGCGCGCGGCGGCCGCCGCGCAGCGGCACCCACGGCCGCCCCGACCCGTCCAGATGCTGCACGCCGGGCAGCGGCGCCGACAGCGACGGCGCCGGGTCGGCGGCCGCCAACTCGGCCGTCACCACCTGCTGCAGCCGCTCCAGCACGCGCGGCCCGCACGGGCGGCGCAGCACCGCCTCGGCCGCCGCCAGCGGCATCGTCAACGCCATGAACCCCAACAGCGGCCCCGTCCGCTTGAACGAGCCGTCGGCCTGCTCCACTGGGGTGCGCTTGTAGGGGGACCCGGCGATCCGGATCTGCCCGGACGGGTTCAGCATCGGCGCCGGGTCCAGAGTGGTGTACCGCTCGGCCAGCGCCCGCGCCAGCATCCGCAGGTCCTCAAACGGGACCGCCTGGCGGAACTTGAGGTAGACATGACGGCCCTGCGACGGCGAGACGTCATGCACCACGCGGCCGCCGCACCGCTCCACCAAGTCGGCGAACGCGGCCGCCTCGGTGGCCACCAAACCGGCCGGGTCCGCGGCACCGGCGGCGGCCGCCCGGCTCACATCAAAGTCGGCCACCAACAACCGCCCCGTGGTGGTGCCGTCGGCGCCGGTGGCGTAGATCGAGACCGTGGACGGCTCGGCCGGTACGTCCTGCCCGACCGCGAACCGGAGCCGACGGCCGTCAGGGAAGTTGTCGCCACCGTCCGGCGACCGCCGCGCCCACGGCGTAGCCGCCAGCAACCGCGACAACACCGGCCAGGTCTCGGCCGCGTCCGCACCCGACCGCACATCAGCCGCGGCGAACCTCACGGCGGCCGCAGCCGTGCCGCCCGCCCGGGCAGGGGCGTGCCCGGGTGGTGCTGCTGGGTGGACGGAGGGGAGACACGCCGAAACTTCTGGGCGTGACTCGCCGCCGTCAGGCGGCGGTGTTATCGTCGCTCCTGACGTCGTTGATCCCGCCGCTCACGCTCCAGGCTTTTCCAGGGCGAAGGAGTCGTGAGGTTCCGGGAACGGGGTTGATGTGGAAGATGCAAAGGGCGGTCCCTGAGGGGGTCGCCCTTTCGTCTGTCTGCGGAACCTCCTCGTTGGGCCGCTCGACGTACGTGGGCGCCATCGCCGAATACAGCAATGATCGGCGCGGCTGCTGGAACCCTACGCCCCCCAGCCCCACAGAGCACGGATGACGCGCGGTTCCCTTACAGACTGTGCAAACCCGTACGCGGCCGCCTGTCACACGGGCGCAAGCACCGCTGTGACCAGGGCAGGGAAAGACCGGGGACATGCTCGGGGGCTCCTTGCCAGCCGGGACCCTCCCGGCGTCCACGCAGGCTGACAGGCCCATCCCGTTAACGTCTCGGCCACACGTGCCCGCAGGGGCCGGAATCTCAAGTCGGGTCGGCGCGGCGCGGCCCCCGCCCGTCAAGTGCTCGGCGCGGGCGGCCAGGCGGCGAAGTGGCGGCGTGTCGGTCGCAGGGCGTGCGCGACTACCGCTGGGCGTGGATGCTATGTTCATCACCAGCGTTGAGAGGGCTCGCTGCGCGGTCCGCACTCCGGTCTGGCCGGACATGGGGAGTGCGAACAGCAGGCGAGCTGGAGCGGATATGAAGAGGGGCGCCCTAAGGGGCGCTTTCCTCGTTTCTGGGGGTTGTCCTTGCGTGCCTCCAGTGGCGAGATGAGCAGGCCGTGACGGGCCAGAGCGTAGTGCGCCCGAGTATGTGAATCCCGTAAGCCCCGCCGGGACACACCAAAGCGCCCTCACCATGGCCCGCAAACCGTCATTTCGTCGCGGCGGCCGCGGCCGCCGGCAGCGTGACGAAAAGCGCCCTGCACGCGACGGCCGGACGGGCCGATTGTCCCGAAGCGATGTCACCAGATCTGTCACCGACGCTCGTCTCCCTGTGGTCTGTGGTGCTGATGTGACTTGACGGCCCGAAAGAGGCCCGGACCACCACGGGGTGAGCGGTCCGGGCCGGTCTTTCAGATCAGGCCGGTGAGCGCGGCGCGGCGGCCGCCCTGGGCGGCCAGCACGATCCGCCCGGCGGCGGCCTGCTGGATGTCACGGGAAGCGGCCCACTGGGTGGCGATCTCGGTGACGCGGCGGGCGGCCGTGGCATACGCCGCGGCGGTGCCGGTGGCGTCGCGGGTCTGGGCGATGAGGGCCAGGACTTCGCGGGCGGTGGCCACCGGCTCGTCAGGGTGCACGCGTTCGGCGCGGGCCTGCAGCGCGGTGAGCTGGTCGGGCGGCATCGGGTTGACGGTGGTCATCGGGTTCTCCGAACGTCGTCACGGGTCAGGGTGGGCATGCGGGCGTCGATCACGGCGTCTGCCGGAGGCGTGCAGCGGCTGCACAGGTCGCCCATCTGCGGGTCGGGCACCCAGTGGCAGCCGCCCGGGCAGGCGGCGTCGTCGGTGCACCCGCATCCGCGGCAGGTCGGCACGTCCGACACCTCGGACGGGTCGGCGGAGGCGTCGGGGTACTGGTCCCAGGAGCGGCCGTCCAGCTCGCGGCCAGCGCGCTTCTTGCCCCATCGGCGGACGGCGCCCGGGTAGTGGCCGCCTGGGTCACGCTCGGGCGACCACGGCTTGTGGTCAGGCTCGTAGAGGTGTCCAGATGGCCTGAGGTCGTGCGTGGCGCCGCGCTGCTCGGCCTTGGCCTTCTGGGCGGCGAGCCAGGCCGAGTCGGCAACCTCCCAGCCGCCTGCAGGTTCGAGGATCCGGACCGACCATGGTGCTGGTCCCCACTCGCCCCACTGCTTGAAAAAGAACGGCACGTCGGAGGCGGCGCACTGATCGCGCAGGGTGCGCGCCCAGTCGGGGTGCATGGGGCGCGCCCGCGGGCCGGACTCGCCACCGACGATGACCCAGTGCAGCCCGCCGGCCGGACCGATGCGGCCGGTCAGCGCAGCGCCGAGCTCTTCGCCGTAGCCCTCCAAAGCGTCCATGTACTCGATGCCGAGCCAGCGCGACAGGTCGACCGGCCCCAGCAGCGGCTCGGCGGACACGAACCGCACGGCCGCTGGTGTGCCCAGCAGGTCGGGCACGCGCAGGTCGGCGCGCTGTTGGTCTTCGGCGCTCACGCCGAGCCAGACGTTCGGCAGGGGCCAGTGGTCCAGGCTGGCGTGGGTGAACTCCGCCATGGCCTCCTCGACCATGTCCGGGAATCCCTCGGTCCCCAGCCCGCCGCGCGCCAGCAGCGATCGCATGCGCCCGTGCCTTTTGGTCAGCACCTGATAGGTGTGGTGCGGCGTTGCGGCCATGACGGCGAACACGCGGGCGATGAACTCCTCGCTGATCTCGGCGTGGAACAAGTCCGAGAGGCTGTCGACGAAGACTTTGCGGGGCTTGCGCCAGCGCAGCGGCTCGGTGAGACGGCCGGGCAGCTGGTTGACCCGGCCCGTCCAGTCGACGCGGCCGCCCGTCCGGTGGGTGAGGCCGGCGAACGCGGCGGCCACCTTCGGGTGCGGGTTCGCGGCGCGGATGCGGGCCTGGGTGATGGCGTAGCAGCCGTCACAGCCGGGCGAGACGCGGTCGCAACCCAGGGTCGGGTTCCAGGTGGCCTGGGTCCACTCGATCGTGCTGATGGCGCTCACGGCCGCTCCTGGCGGTCAAGGGCGTCCAGGCCGTCGCCGAGCTCGTCGGCCAGGTCCAGGTAGTGCTGGCGCTCGTCGGGGTCGGCGGGTGCGGGCACGACGCCGCCGGCGACAAGGAGCGCCTCCACCAGGCGCGGCACGTCCGGAGTGGGCATCTGGACCCGGATCATGCCGACGCTCCGCCCTGGCGGGCCCGGTGGCCGCGGCGCTGGGCTCGCCGCTTGCGGGGATGCCACGTGGGGTCGTCGGTCATCTGGCGGCTGGGGACTGGTTCGGGACGGGTCAGGTCGGTGGCCGCGCTGCGGAGCGCCGCGGTGACCTGGGACTGGCTGGTCTGGTTGTCGTTCCAGATGAAGATCCCGCACGGCGCGCACGTGGCGAGGGCCTCGCCGTGCTCGCACTCGCCGGCGTCGGCGGCGGTGGGGTCGGCGGGCTCCAGCTCGTCCTGGACTTCCAGCCAGGTGACCACCGCGGCGGCGGCACGCACCACCAGCGGGTCAGTGGACTCCTCATCGTCGGGATCGTGGCCGGCGGCGATGAGGATCGCGGCGAACGCATCACACGGCGCCTGCCGGGCGGCGCATTCGTAGCCCTCCATCTCCTCAGCCAGGAACAGTCGCCCGGTGATCCAGCCGTTGCGGTCCAGGACCTCAGCGGCCTCGTTGAGGATCTGGGCGACGGCGTTCGGCGTGGGCGTGGTTGGGCGTGGGGTGGTGGTTGGTGCGATGCTGGTCATGGACCTTGCCTCTCGAGGGTGTTGGTCTGGATCATCTGGGGGCCTTGGGCGGCGTTTGGGAGACGGAGCCCGGGGCCTCCGGCATGTGCAGTCACGGCGTGACCCGCTCGGGCATCAGCCGGGTGAGGAGGCCGTACAGGTGCTCCCCGGCCAGGTGCAGGTAGTTGACGACGTCGCTCAGGTCGCTGTCAGCGCCCGCAGCCCATTCGTCCACGCCCTGGACCTCGCCGAGCAGCTCGGCCAGCCGTCCCCGGACGCACTCGAACCCATCCAGCAGGGCGCAGAGGTCAGAGCGGCCCAGCCCGGCCGTCTCGTCGCCCAGCCAGTCCGCCCGGCCCTCGGTGGCGGTCTGGAACGCATCCAGCGCGGCCCGCAGGGACGCGACGGTGACCGCCGGTGGCTCCAGGCCGACGGGAGGAACAGCACGGCCAAGGACGGTCGCCATCTCGGCGACCTGCGCGCCCAGGACCGGCGTGATGGCGTCGCGGAACCGGTGGGCGGTCAGCCACCCTGCGGCGTCGTTGCCGCAGGCGCTGGCGATGGCCTCAAGGACGTCGCCGGCGGCGTCTTGGAGGGCTGGGTGGGTGCTGCACTGGATGCGGGGCCAGCCGGTGGCGCGTGCCAGCTCGGCGGCGGCCAGAGCATGCGCGATGTTGGCCATGCCGGTCAGGGCGGCCGCGCCGTAGCCGTGGCTGCCGCCGATGGCGGCGCCACGGTCCAGGACCTGGCCCACCTCCCGCAGGAGCTCGGCGCGGGCGGCCACGTCGCGGGTGCGGCGTAGCTGGCCGATCTGGGGGATGGCGGCGGCCAAGGCAGCCAGGCCGGTGGCACGGGTCCCGGTCGTGATGCTGGTCCCGGTCACGGTCTTGGTGGTGGTGTCCATCTGGGGGTTCTCCGTTCTCCCGGCCCGGGTGGCCGGGTCAGTGTGAGGGGGCGGTGACCTGGTGAGTGGCCAACTCGCTGCCACGACTGGCGGCCTCGGCGGCGTGGGTGGCGGCACGCAGCAGCTGCTTGGCGGCGGTGTTCAGTTCGTTGGCGCGGCGCTGCAGCGCCAGGTGCTCGGCGGTGTAGTCCGCCAGTGCGGCGGCCGCCTGCTCAGGGGTGGCGGTGGCCAGCGCGCGGCCGCCGAAGGCGTACTCGTGCAGGGTCAGGCCGAGTGCCTGTTCGAGCCGGTCCAGCAGGGCCAGGCGATGTTGGATCTCGGGGGTGAGGCCCTGCTCAGCGCGGGCAGCGCGATCGCGGTCCACCGCCTCGCGCAGGGCACGGGCGTGCCGCTGGTTCTGCTTGTCCAGCTCGGTGGTCCACCGGTTGTCAATGCGGCGGGCGATCTCCACCAGCAGCTGCGGGGACAGCTTGGGTTCCTTGACGTTCGCGGGGTGGATGATCCGGCATTTGCGGCGGCCGCGAGCGGGCGGGGCCATCAGCCCCCACCCGTCCGGCAGTTCGTCGACGCGGATCAAGCCGAGCGGCGCGACGATCCAGAACCGGTGGCAGTAGGGCCACCAGGCGTCGGCCTTGCCCGGGTCGTTCAGCTCGCGCCGCCAGTCGCTGCGGGATGCCTTGATCTCGTGCACGTCGATGTGCTGGCCGCGCGAGGGCCAGACCCCGATGCGCAGCAGATCGCAGCGGCGTTCACTGCCCGGCGCGGCGACCTGCTCAACCAGCAGATCCGGGCTGGTGGCAGCGTCGCGGCACACCTGGTAGTGACCGCGCACCGCGGCCAGCAGCGCAGCGGTGACCGTCGTGGCCGACGATTCGGAGGGGGCGGTCTCGGTTCCGGGCAGAGTGCTCACCTCGGCCACTCCTCCCCGGCAGCCGCCGCTGGCCGGCCTTTGGGAGCGGAGGTGGCCGCCGCCGCAGGGGCGCTGGGGCTGGGGGCGTCGCGCCAACCGCGGCTGAACATGACGGCGGTCTTGGCCGCGATGGCGGCGTCCAGGTCGATGTCCAGGACGGTGGCGGTGTGGCGGGCCGCGGTGACGACCTCGGCGAGCACGGCGGCCATCAGGGACTGGCGGCCGGCGGTGTAGGTGTCGACGAACCAGCCGGTCACGGCAAACAGCTGCAGGACGGCCTGGCTACCGGTGGGGACCGCCTTGACGCTGGTGGGGTCGTCCTGGGCGTCCAGGTCGACGTCCAGGACGCGGCCGGTGACGTAAGCGGTGATGACGACGTCGGCGAGCTCGGCCTCCACCTCGGACCAGGGGCCGGAGCGGCGGGCCATGCCGGCGGCGCGCCGGTACGCGCCAACCAACTCGCCGGCTTCCTCGGCCAGTGCCAGGACCTGGCGCTCGCGCTCGGTCTCGACCGGGAAGTGCGCGCGGAACCGCTCGACGAGAGCGACGGCCAGCTCGCCGAGCTCGGCGAGCCCGACCGCAGCGGGGGCGGGTGTGGGTGTGGGTGTGGGGGTGGTGTTCAACGGTCTGTGTCTCCTTGGTCGGGGTTGTGGACGTGGGATCGGTTCGTGGTCTTCTTCTTGTGGCCGCGCGGACGGCTGGGAGGCGGGTCAGTGGCGTTGCCGCCTCGAGCGCCGCCAGCGCTGCCGTCGACGTTGCTGCCGCCGGGGACGGTGTCGGCGGCCTCGTCCTGGCCGTCGGCGGCGGGGGCTTCCTCCTGGGCGCCGTCGGCGGGGGAGGCGGTGGTGTCGAAGGTGCGGCCGGGGGCGGCGTAGCGGCCGCGGCCGGGCCGTTCGGCGTCGCCGTCGTCGACCATGCCGCTCAGCGCGTTGCGGACGCTGCCGAGCTTCACCGTGGCGCCGGCGGCGTTGACGGCGGACAGGATCTCCTCAGCGGTCAGCAGATGGTCGGCTGCCTCCAGCACAGCCTGGATGCGGTCCTCCAGCGTCTTGGGCACGGCCGGTTCGGTGTCGGGGGCGGGCACGTTGACCGCGCCGCCGCCGGTCGACCATCCAGGGACCGCGCCGCCGGAGGGGTCGGTCGATTCGCCGTCGCGGGCAGCCTGGGCACGCTCTTGATCGGTGGGGACCTGAGCGCACAGGGCCCTGATGGCGTCGCGGTCATCGCGCAGTTCGTAGGCCATGCCGCCGACATGCCGCGATGCCACTTCCAGGCGGGCGGGCTCCTCGGGGCCATACAGCGCGAGGATCTCGGGGTCCAGGCCGCGCAGCGGCTTGATGGAGCCGATGCGGTGGTGGCGCATCAGGGAGGTCGGGTGGGCGCTGGACAGCACATACGCCATGCCCTCAGTGCCGGGGCCGTCCTCGTCGTCGCCGTCGTGGGCGTCGAACTGGGAGACCAGCTTGCGTTCGCGCAGGCTTGGGGGAATGGGCATGAGCTGTTCGCCGCTGGGCAGCAGGCCGTCGGCGACCAGTTGGCGCATCATGCTGCTGCTCCAGCGCAGCAGGGTGACTTCGCCTTCCTTGATCATGGCTCTGAGCGTGTCGGAGCCGCCGAGTTCTTCCAGGTGCGACGCTTGGGCGGACAGGCCGACGCCGACGCCGACGGACCGGCCGGTCCGGCCCAGTTCCTTGACCAGGTAGGCGGCTATCTCCCGGTACGGGGCGCCCTTCTCCAGTAGCCGGTTGGCTTCCTCGATCCGGACGTGCAGCAGCGGGTCGGGGTCGCCGAGTACGAACGCGGTCCGGCCCATCGCGCTGTAGCGGACCATCCGCTCGTTGGCCACGGCCACGGCCACCAGCAGCATGAGGATGGCCTCGGCCTGGGAGTCGCCGAACCAATCGACGTTGCCCCGCGCCTCGGGCACGGACTGCCCGTTCTTCAGGTCGCAGACGAAGGACACGATCCCGTTGACCTTCTCGGCGATCAGCTCGATCTGCAGCGCCCTGGACTTGCCGGCGCCGGTGGTGCCGAACAGGCAGAACCGCTGCGCCGAGCCGGTGCTGGGGTCGAACAGGCGCCTTTTGACCGGGCGGCCGTGGTGGTAGCGGCCGACCACGATCCGGCCGTTGCGGTCCATGATCAGGTCCTCGCGGGTGACCACACGGACGTCGGCGACCGGGTTTTCCGGGTAGACCGTGATGATCGCGCGGCGGCCGAGGACCTCGACGCTCACCCGGGTCGGGTCGGTGATGTCCAGGGCCGACAGGAGCCGGTCCATGTCGTAGGTGATGACCTGGCCTGGGTCGGCCTCCATGTGGAGTTCAGTGATCTCGCCGGGGCCGGTGAGCAGTGCGGTCATTCCTCGTCCTCTCCCTTGCTCAGGTCGATCAGGTCGGCCAGGTCGACGGGGCCGGAGGGACGCTCGGGATGGTCCTGTCCGGGGTCGGGTGTGAAGGCGTCAGGCACGTAGGTGTCGACCGGGAGGCGCGGCGACGCAGGCGGGGGACCGCCGAGCTTGCCGACGCGGATTTCGACCAGCCTCGCGCCGGGCATCGCCCTGGGCGCGACCTTCTCCTCCCAGAACCTCGCGGGGTCGGTGGCCACCTCATCGGGGGCGCCGACCTGCAGGCGCCGCACGCCCGCGCCGCGCCCGGGCACCGGCCCGATCTTGATCAGGTTCTCCGGCACGTCCATCAGCGCCGACAGGCGCCGGATGGAGATGTCAGGGACCGGCTGGCCAGGGGTGGTGGCGCGGATGATCGCGGTCATGCCCTGGCTGCCGGTCCGCGCGATGTCCTCCAGCGCGGTGCCGGGCGCGACGGGCTTGGCCTCACCCTTGGCGACGGCGACGTTGGCGGCCCACCAGCGCGCGGCCGGGTGCGCGTCGCGGTAGGGGTCGACCTCCGCCGCCGGCGCCGGGGGCGGCGGCGGCACGGCCATGCGGCGGGCGACATGGCCCGGGCGCAGGAACCAGGTGCCCGCCGCCCACAGCCCGATCGCCAGGATCCGCAGCCCGTACCCCAGGGCCCCGGTCCACCCGGCGGTCGCCCACTCGGTGACCAGCACACCGCCCAGCAGGAGGCCCGGCATCGTGTACAGCAGGGTCGCGGCCGCCTTCTGCTGCCCGCGATGCGGCATCTGGGCCCGCAGCGTGCACACCCCGAACGTCACCACGGTGGTCGCCGACGCCAGGCAGGTCAGCAGGACCGGCTTGGTCGGCTCGATCAACACGATCGCGGCGGCTACCGTCCCGGCCGCCGTCGCCACGCGGCCGGTGCGGCTGCGCACCGCGTCGACACGGCGGCGGCCCCGGTCCCACGCGGCCTGATGCCCCGGGGAGAGCTGCACCGTGATCGTACGGACCTGCGCACCGGCCTGCCCCTGGGCGTTGCCCCCGGCGCCGCCCTGGCCAGCCCCGGCGGTCTGGGCGCGGGATTGGGTGGTGGCCATCGTGATCGCCTCCAGAGGAAGAGTGGTCAGCGGTGTTACCGGTTGGTTAGCGGTTGCTGTAGAACTCGGCTTCGGCCATCTGGACGGGCATGTTGTCGGCGGCCTCGGCGACCGACCCGTACTCGGCCTGGTGGTCCGCGGCGGCCTGCCCGAAGTCGATCGACATCTCATCGATCGTGTTGGCCATCGCTTCGGCATCGGCCAGGCAGCCCCGCATGACCGCCGCGGCGTCGTGATGCTCGGCGACGGTGTCGACGTCGACCTTCAGGTGCGCCATCTGCTCAGCGAGGCGGTCGACTCCCCGCGAGCACCGCTCGATGTAGCGGTAGGTGGACCGGACGGTGTCCGACAGCATCGCCAGCTTGGCCCCGGCCAGGGTCAGCTGGCCGACGACGACGGCGTACTTGACGGCCTCGCTGATGACCTCGCCAGCCTTGGCCAGGAACCCGCCGGTCTCCCCGTCAACGGGGATCTGGTCTACCGCGTAGACCCTGATGTCTCTGCCTGACATGGTGTTCTCTCCCTTGGATCGGGTGGCTTGGGGTGAGGGCTAGACGTGGTAGTCGCGTTCGGCGGGGCGCACGTGGCCCGCGTCGCGGACGGCGTCGGCCAGGCCCCTGTGGCGCGCCTCGGCGTTGGCGCCCGCGGTGCCGATCGCCTCGGACGCGGCGGGCAACTGCGCGGCCAGCGCCTCGGCCTTGGCCTTGACCGTCATCGCCTTCTCAATCAGCCGGAACATCCACGCGGCCAAGCTGCCCGGCACCTTCAGCTCGACGATCTTCGCGCCGACCGCCTCCAGCCTGGTGACCAGCACATCGCAGCCATCGGCGGTCCGCTGAGCGGCGTAAACGCCCTCCAGGATCTGAACGGCCATATCGCCGTCCGCCTCGATCACATCGAAGATCGTCAGCTCCGCATCGCGGTACTGGATGTCACCGACGGGGACGTTCCTCGCTGAAGTCATGACGGGCCTTTCGGGTCGTGGCCGGACCAGTACCGCCGGCCCCGGTCGTGGACCGGGCACCCGCGGAAGCGCAGGTACGGGACGGGGTTCGGGGCGGGCGGCCGGTGCCGGAACGGCGGGCGCCACCCGAGTAGCAGGTGCCGCCGGAGTCGCAGGCGTCGCCGGCGCGGCGGGCGCTGCCGGAGTGGCAGGCGCCGCCGGGGCGGCGGGCGCTGAGGGGCCTGCTGCCGGAGGAGCACTCGGAATCGGGCGGGGCGCAGGTGCCGCCGGCGCGGCGGGCGCGGCCGGTGCTGAGGGGCCCGCTGCCGGGCGAACGCCCGGGACAGGGGCCGTCGGGGGCCGCAGGGGGGCGGGGAGCATCGGCCGGGCCTGTCGCCGCGGCGGCGCCGGGAGCGCGGGCGGCTGACCGCCCACAGCCCGCCGCCCAGCACGGCCCGGCCCGGGCTCGGCAGGCGGACGGGGAACAGTGGTGGGACCGGTCCAGGTGTCCTCTGGGCCCGGCGTCGCCTCGAAGCTCGGCGGCGGCTGATGCGCGCCCGGCGGCGGACGCATCCGCCAACCCGGCGGAGTCCACCCCGGCGGCGGGGGCGGCGGGGGAGGAGGAGGAGGGGGAGGAGGCGGGGGCGGGGCGTCCGCACCGTCGGGCTTGTCCGCACCGTCGGGCTTGTCCGGAGCGGGTGGCGTCCACCGCCACCGCCAGCGGCGCCTGGACGAGCCGGGCGCCGTTGCACCATCTGAATCGGGCCCTGTGGCGGCCCGCTTCTTGTCCCTGCGATTCCTTACCGCCCCGGCGCCCATCGCCGCGGCGTCATCCCACGACCGCGCCCAATCCTGAACCGACCGGCCGACCGACCGACCGGCCCGGCGCGCGGATCCCGCAGCGGCCTTCCCCGCTGCCGACCGTGCTCTGCGTCCTACGGTCGGCCGAGCGGCGCCCATGGTGCCCGAGCTGCCCTTGGCACCCTTGCCTGCGCCCTTGGCGCCCGAGGCCCCCTTAGCGCCCGCGGCGCCCTTGGACCCAGCGCCCTTGGTACCGGCGCCCTTGGTACCGGCGCCCTTGGTACCGGCGCCCTTGGTACCGGCGCCCTTGGTACCCGAGCTGCTCTTGGCGCCGGTTCCGGCCGCCCCCCTGGCCCCCGAGGCGCCCTTTGCGCCGATGCCCTTGGTGCCAGCGGCTTTGGCACCAGTGCCCTTGGTGCCAGCGCCCTTGGTACCGGCGCTCTTGGTGCCAGCGGCTTTGGTGCCAGTGCCGCCGCCCCTGAACCCACTGCCAGCGCCGGCGCCTTTGGACCCTGTGCCCTTGGCCCCGGTGCCTTTTGAGCCGGTGCCCTTGCGGCCGGATCCGCCGCCGCCCAGCAGTGAGCCGCCTCCGCCACGGCGGCCAGAACCGCCGCTGGATCCGCCGGACTTGCCGCCGCCGGCGGTCTTGGTCGTGGTCGTCTTGGTCGTGGTCGCCCCGGCCGCCTTGCCGCGGGCCTTGTCGGCGCGGGCGCGAGCCTCATCGGCCAGCGCCCGGCGGTGCCTGGACCGGTGCCACAGGCCTTGCGCGGCGGCGACGCCCAGGGCGGTGGTCAGGGCCATCCCGGTGGCCAGGGCGTACCGGACACCGGGCTGGCCCGGGTCATCGGGGTAGGGGCCGGTGTAGGCGCCGTCGCTGTCGTCCTCACCCGCAGGGACCTCGAATGACGGCAGGATCGGCGGCGCCGGCATCTCAGCGGCGGGCATCTCCGGCACCCGGCCAGCACCCCCGGCGCCATCCTCGGCGCCGCCCTCGGTGCGGTCGTCCCGGCCGGTGCCGTCCTCGGCGGAAGAGTCGCCGGAGGGGGCACTGGAGGAGCCGCTGCCGGCGGCGGGCGGCGGCAGTGGTGCCCTGGGGAACGGCAGGACCTCGGCGCCGTCCTGGCCGTCCTGGTTCCGGTCGTCGCGGTCACTCACGGGCTCGGCTCCTGTCCGCTAGGGGTTGACTCTGGGTGACTGGATCGGGCACCCTCGCGCGCGCGCGTCGCGCGCGCACGTTGGGGCCCGCGCGGGGGCTCGGGTACGGGGACATGAACATGAACATGCACATCACGCAGAGCGACCGATCCGGGCTTCGGCCTCCTCCAGCCGCTCGGCGAACTGGTGGCACATCTGCGCCAGCTCGTAGAGCGCCTGGGCGCTGATCCCGGCGCGTTCGGCGCTGGCCGCGGCGGCCCGCGCCCGGTCGAACGCCACCGCCGCCAGCGCGCCGTGATCACCCTGGGCCTGCTCGTAGCGTCGCTGCCAGGTCGCGGCGAGGTTGGCGCGCCGCCGCTTCGCCGAATCCTTTGCTCGGGCCGCCTTCCTGAGCCTCCTGGTCGGGGTCGTCACGCCGACCGCCCCCGGATCATGTCCAGGAACCCGCCGCCCTCATCGGCGCCCTGGTCAGGGGCAGGGCCGCTGCCGGGGTGGGCCTGGCGTGCCTGCTGCTCAGGCGTGCGGTAGCCGAACTGGCCCGAGCCCAGCGCCGGGCCCCGGCCGCCGCCCTGCGGCAGGGCCTTGGCCTGCCGGGACGCCTGCTTGCGTTCGGGCAGCTCGTGGCGGCCCTTGCGGTAGCGGGCCTCCAGCTTGAAGGTGTCCGCGACCGCGGCCTCCAGGTGCTCCTGGATGTCAGCCCACGGCGCTTTGACCCACCGGGCCCGCCACCAGGCCTCGAAGGTGTTGAAGCCCTCTACCGGGTTGGCGTCCCACATGGCCTCGGCGTCCCTGCGGATCCGGGCGAAGTACTCCACGTAGTAGGCCAGGGACTGGCGGAACTGGCGGGCGAAGGCGTCCACCATCTCCGGCCGGTCCAGCATCTCCCCGGCCCACTGCGGACCGTCGTCGTACGGCGTCGTCATCTGGATCTCCCTCACTCGTCACAGCCGTTCATCAGGGGTGTTAGTGCAGTTCAGCCGCTCGCGTCGGCGGCCGGTGAAGCGCACCCGCACGGGCGGGTGCGCTCGGACCGGCCGTCACCCGGCGGCCCCACGGCGGCGGTCGATCAGCCACACCGCGCCCCAGAAGGCGGCCGCCACGACGGCGCCCAGCCCGGTCCTGTCCCACCAGGTCAGGCTTGGCGCCACAGCGATGGCGCCGGTCAGCGCCAGCGCCGCCGCCACCAGCAACCGCGGCGATTCGTCAGCCGGGTGCGGCCGCGCGCAGCCGCCGACGGCCCGGGCGGCCAGGTGCGCCTCGCAGTCGGCCAGCACGCGCAGCACCTGGGCGGCGTCGGCGCCGACCCGGCGGGCGGACAGGCCGGCCAGCTCGCCCAGCAGGTCAGCGCGGCGGCCCGGCATGGCGGCATCGGCGAGCTCAGCCCACACCCGCAGCTCGGCGTAGACCTCGGCGTTGTCCTCGACGTCCTCGGCCAGCAGGACGCCAACCAGGACGCCGCGTTCGGTCGCGGCGACCTGACGCAGCAGGTCAGCCCGGTCGCGCAGCGACGCCTCGCGCGGCCGCCCAGCGGCGTCCGGCTCGGCGCCCCAGGCGGGGGTGTGCAGGGCTGCCAGGGTGTCGGTCGCCGCGGCGGCGGCCTCCAGCAGCCCGGCGCGCTGGTCCCGCTCAGCGACCTCGAACAGGGCGCCGAGCGACTCGTCCAACCGAGCCGCGGCCTGGTGGTAGCCACGGCGGGAGGCGGCGCGATCGCGCCGCTGACTGATCATCGTGCTCAACATGCGTGTGACCTCCTTAAAGGCCAGGGGAGAGAGAAGAGTCGGGGGCCCGGTCGGGGCCGGGCTCGGGCAGCCCTGCGGTGTCGTGGGTGCCGTCGGCGGGGTGGGTCAGGTCGACCGCCACCTTGTGGCCGCCGGACGGGATGGGGGAGTACCGCACGACGCCCAAACGGGCGCAGATCCACAGGCCACGGCCACTTTCGCCGCCGCCCAGCAGGACCTCCGGGGTGCCGGCGCCGCCTTGGTCGACGACCTCGACGTGCACCCGCCCGCCGGCGACCTCCACCACAACGCGGTACTTGCCGCCCGGCTCGCCCGAGGCGGTGTGGCGTGTGGCGTTGGTGGCCAGCTCAGACACGCAGGTCAGCGCGTCGCACACCAGCTCATCGGGTACGCCCGCGCCCGCCAGCGCCTCGCGCGTCCAGCGCCGGGCCTGGGCGACCATGCGCGGGTCGCCGGGGAAGGCGGCCTCGTAGTGCTGCGGAGTGTCCAAGTGCTGCACGGCGGTCATGCGAACACCCCCGCTACCAGCGCCAACAGGCTCAGCAGGGCGGCCGCGCCGAACAGCTCGCGGGCCCACCGGCGCCGGGTCCTAGCCCCCGACCACAGCGATTGACGCCACGCGGCCGGGGCGTCGAACACCGCCAGGACGTAGCCGGCCGCCGCGGCCAGCGTGAGGGCCAGCGCGGCGGCCAGCATCAGCCACGCCCCGGCCACACAGGTGACCTGAATCCAGCCGGCGACCCCGTGGATACCGTTTCCGCTGGTCGTGGTGGTGATGACCTCGGTCGTCACAGCGGTGCGGGTGGTCATGCGATCACCCCGCTCAGCCGGGCGGCCACGGTCAGGCCCTCGGCCACCACCGCGTCCGCGACGGCGCCCGGCGCCGGCTGCAGGCCGATTTCCTCCAGGTGACCGGCGATGTAGGCGGTCGGCGCGACCTCGCCGCGCGCGGCCGCCGCAGCCGCCGCCCGGGCGTGCGTGAGCAGCTCGACGTAGGCGACGTGCAACTCGACGTACAGCGCGCGGGAAACCTCCAGCTCACGCGACAGCGCCTCGGCGTTCTCGCGCACGGCCTCTTCCTGCTCACGGCGCGCCCGCAGCTCCTGGCGCGCCTCTCGCAACCGGCGGCGCAGGTCCAGCTCGGTCGGCCTACCAGCCGACCGAACAGCCCGCCTGACCTGCACGGACTGCCGGGCCTGCACCGATTGCACGGACTGCAGGTCCTGCAGCCTCTTGATCCCGATGAGCTGGCTCATGCCGCGCCTCCTGCCTGACCGCGCGACGCGCGTTCGGCCTGCGTGCGCAGCTCGGCCATCAGCGCCTGGCGCTCCTGGTGGGTCATCTGGTCCCAGCCGGCCTCGCGCAGGACGCGACGGTGCCGCTTGATGGTCGGCACGCTGACGCCCAGCGTCTGGGCGAGCGCGCCGTTGGTGGTGTGCGGCAGCCTGTTCAGCACCACCGCCACCTCGTAGCGCCGCCATGCCCCGGCGTCCCGGCGGGCCTGCGCAGCCGCCGCCACCCGAGCTGACCCCTCTGGCGCCGGTTCCTCGGCAGAGCGGCCCGGGTGCTGCTCAGTCTCGATGTGATCCTCGATGTGACCCTGCGGCGCCGACGATGCGCGCCCCGGGATGCCCTGCTCAGCTGAGGGAACCAGCGCGGCGCCCTGGCCGCCGTCGTCGGCCGCCGGCGGGCGGTCGGGGTCGGGTCCACTCGGCGGGTCGTCATCGGGCCGGTCCAGGAACGCGGCCAGCTGCTCCAAGCCCTCGGTCACCTCGGCGGCGACCTCTGCCGCAATCTCCTCAGCGTCGTCGTCGGCCTCGGCGGTATTGCCGGTGGTGTCGTCGCGCTGGGCCGGGCGGGGGGACAGCACCTCCACCACCGCCTCGCGGGCGGCGTTCTTGACCGCCTCGACGAACGCGGCGATCTCACGATCGGCCGTCTCCTGGCTGGCCTCGGGCCCGTTGTCCGTGCTGGTCTCGGGCGCGTCCGGGTCCTGCGCGGTGTGCTGGGCGGCCGTCGGCCACTGGTCCTCGTCGTCCTGGTCCTCGTCGTCTTCGTGTGGCTCGGGGTCGGCCAGGACCGGGACGGGGGTGAACAGGTCATCGCCCATCGCGGTGGCGTGCAGGTCGGCGGCGTCGGTGTCGGTGACCTCGGCGGCGCGGGCCTGCATCGCCGCCGCCGACCGGTCGGCGACCACGCACGACAGCAACGCGAACGCGGTCGCGCCGATCGCGCAGGCCGCGCCGATCAGGTTCAGCGTGCCCAGGTTGCAGGCGACGCTGACCAGCAGCGGAACCGTCATCAGCGCCCACAGGGTCTTGGACTGCCAGCTGCCGGACTCCAGCGGGCCGCGGTGCCGGGCCAGGTGCGCGCGGTAGCTGATCGCCGCCGTGGCCAGGCCGGTCAGCCCCACCTCGGCGATCCACCCCGACCCAACAGGCGCGTTGAGCGCTTGCGCGGTGTCCTCCACGCCCATCGCGCTGCCGGCCGCCAACACCAGCGACGCGGCCAGCGACAGCCGCCCGTACCAGCGGCTGCCGGTGTGCAGCGCCAGCACCGACCGGGCCGGGCTGGCCGCCTCACGGGCGGCCTGGACGGCCTCCAACGCGCGTTCGGCGTCGGCGGCCCGCTGGTCGGTCACCCGGTGCCGCCGCAGCATGCGGGCGTGCTCGGCGTCCAGGGCCCGGCGCTGCTGCTCATCGCGCAGCTTGTCGGCGTGGCGCCGCGTCGCCGGGTTCGTGCGCGGGTCACTCAGCCGGTGCTGCCCGGCGATCTGGGCCAGCGCTTCGGCCTGCCCGCTCTGGGACTGCACGTCGGCGACGACATCCTGCTGGGGGTTCTTGGCTTTGCGGGTCATGACGCCGACACCTCCTCACCGGTCTCGGCGGCCCAGACCTCATCCACCACGCGCCGGAACGCGCGGCGTCGACGCCACTGCCACCAGCGGGGCCGGTCAGCCCGGTCGGCCAGCGAGCACAGGGCACCGGCGATGTCACGCAGCTCGGCCACGACCGACTCGGCCGTGGCGTCGGTCAGGACGTCGACGGCCGCGCGGGTCTCGCTGACCTCGGTGTACAGCTCGCTGAGCTCTCCGCACACCTCGGTGCGCAGGTCGATCAATTCCGCGCACACCTGGGTGCGCAGCGTTGACGTCAGTTCCGCGATGGCTTCGGCGACCGCGAGGGTGGCCTGCCCGGACGCGACCTGCGCGTCCCGGAGCGCCTGCAACGGCAGGCCGTATTCGGTGGTGGCGGTCCCGTTGTAGGACGACACCAGGTCGGTGGACGCCGCTTGCGCGGCCGCCAGTGCCGCACGCGCCCGCTCAACAGCCGAGCCCTGCGCGTGCTCCGGGGCGAGGTTCTCCAAGTACGTCGACGTCATGCCGACACCCCCTCGGAGAACGTCGGGGGAGCCTCGCTGATGGCGCGGCGCACCGTCGCCGTCAGCTCGCCGATCGCGGTCAGCAGCTCGCCCAGGCCGGCGTCACCGACACGGGCGGCGATCTCGTCAACCGCCCGGCGCGCCAGCTCGGCCTGAAGCCGCTGCGCGGCCAGCTCAGCCAGCGCCCGGGTGTGCTGGACGGTGGCCCGCTCGCACAGTTGCTCGTGAGCGCGCCGGATGTCCTCCGCCCGACGCTCACGCTCCAGGCGGCCCTCCAAGACCAAGACGTTGGTGGTGTAGCTCATGCCGACACCCCCTCGGCCTGGGAGTCTTCGCGCAGCAGGGCGTGGACGGCGGATTCGCGGCAGCGAAGGTGGCCACCTGGCGTGCGGACGGCCGGGAGCTTGCCCTTCCTCATCCAGCGGACGACCGTCTTGGGGTCGACGCGGAAGAGAGCCGCGATCTCCTTGGGGAAGAGCAGCGGGTCGTTTTCATGCCGCAGCTCATGAATCATGTTCACGGGTCGTGTCCTCCTTGAATCGGGTGTGGTGCGACCCAGCGGTCCCGGCGGTGGCACCCGCCGGGACCGCACGTTTGAGAGCCAGAAACGGACATCAGCACCCACGAGCGCCACCTGACCCTCAATAGATCCGTTCAACGGACTTATTGGCGATTGTGGAGCCAGACGAACTGCCGAGTCAATAGGTCCGTTGAACGGACCATAGAATGAGGGCAAGATCTGAAGGAGGCGCGGTTGCGGATCACTGCCGAAGAGCTCGCGGCGCACTACCGGCAAGCCATCTGGGCGGGTCAGTACGCGGTGGGGGAGCCGCTGCCCCGAGCGGTCGATGCCGCGCAGGAATTCGACGCCGATCGCAAGACCGTGCTGGATGCCTACAAGCAGCTCGCCGACGAAGGTCTGGTGGAGGTGAAGCGGCGAGCCGGCACGGTGGTGACCTACCAGGCCCCGATGCGCTGGCTGGGCGCTGAGCGGTACTCCCGGTCCCTGCGCGCCCGTGGTGTCCCTGCCTTCGCTGCCGATCGTGAGGCCAGCGGCGAAACCTGGCGGCGGACCGATCAGACCCCCACGGTCCGGCGTACGGCTGCCACAGCCGAGATCGCCGATGCGCTCGGGCTTGAGGCCGGCGCCGAGGTGATCGAACGGGCGCGGCTGGTCCGTGACGCCGACGGGCGCCCCACCACCTGGCTGACCAGCTGGTACCGGATCAGCGACGTGGAGGGCACTGAGATCGAAACCAGCACCACTGGAACCGCGGGATCCGGCGGCGGCTACTCCGTACTGGATCAAAAAGGCATCGGGCCGACCGAGGTGACGGAGGAACTCTGGCCTCGCATGCCCTCGCCAGCCGAACGCGAGCTGCTGGAACTGCCTGGTTCGATCCCGGTCGTGGACTTCACCCGCCGGGCCCGGCACGGCACCTATGTCGTTGAATACGCCCGCGGCCTGTACGTCGGACCGCGGTTTCGCTGGACCTACACCACACCCATCCCGGACTGAGAGGCGACCATGCACATCCCCAGCGACCTCGCCGACCGATGGGCGGCTGCAGACCTCGAACTGCGGCACGCGTTGACCAACCAACGCCGCCCCCGCATGGACGACGGCCTCACCGAGCTGGCCCAGCGGGTCCGTTCCGCGCACCTTGAGATGGCCGCAGTCTTCGGCGAGATCGCCTCCCTGCCTGGTCTGCCAGCGCCGCTCGCGGCTGCGGCCACCGCCGCCCAGGTCCACCACCGCAGCCAGGCCGACACGGAGGGCTCCAGAGCGACAGTGCCTGCGGTCCTGCCCGCTGACATTCGCGCCGACGTGGCGGCCCTGTGGGCCTATCACCAGATGGGCCACCAGATCCGGCCCGTGGACGTCATCATCGGACTGGGCTCCCACGACCTGAGCGTGGCCACCTACGCCGCCCAGCTCTGGCGCGACGCTGTCGCTCCGCTGATCGTGTTCACCGGCGCCAACGCCCCCACCACCACGGCTCGCTTCCCCGGCGGCGAGGCCGTGCACTACCGCGAGCACGCCCGATCCCTCGGCGTCCGCGAAGACGCCATCCTCATCGAGCCGAGGGCGACCAACACCGCCGAGAACCTGACCTTCACCAGGGACCTGCTGGCCGAGCGCGAGGTCATACCCCGCTCGGTCATGCTGATCAGCAGGCCGTACCAGCAACGCCGGGCCTACGCCACATGCCGCAAGATCTGGCCCGAGGTCGAGGTGATCTGCGGTTCCATGCCCGTGGCCATCGACGACTACGTCACCTCCATCGGCGACGTCGACCGCGTGGTGAACATGCTCGTTGGCGACACCCAGCGCATCTGGATCTACGCCGAGCGCGGCTTCGCCATCTCCCAGCCCATGCCAGACGACGTACGCCAGGCCTACGAACGCCTCGTCACCTGCGGCTACACCAACCGTCTCGTCGCCTGACCTCTCAAAGCACAGCAGGCCCCAGCGCACACGCGCCGGGGCCTGCCGCCGTGAAGCGGCCATAACAGGGACAACCCAAAACGGACAGCAAGGCCGTTTGCAGCCCTTCGAGTCACCCACGAGCGCAACCGATCATTCCACGATTGTCTTGGGACAATTTGTCTTGGGACGATAGTGGCTAGGGCCATCCGGTCCTGTCAAGATTGTCTTGGGACAATTGCCCTAGAGAGGGGCGACACTTGCCTGTGCACTCGCGCTACCTGGACATCGCCGGGAAGATCCGGTCCCGGATAGAAGCCGGCGAGTGGGAGCCGGGCGCCAAGCTGCCGCGGCTGGACGACTTCGCGGCCGAGTACGGCGCGAACCGGGACACCATCGGCCGCGCCATCTCAGCCTTGGAGGCCGAGGGGTACGTCTGGGCTGTTCAGGGCCGAGGGATCATCGTCCGCCACGGCACGATCCGGCCGCGACGACCGCGCGGGGACCTGGTGAAGCGCAACACCTCCACCGACAGCCCCGGCTACTCCTTCCCCTCGGCGTCGGCGCGGGAGAACTGGCCGCACCACGTGCCACCGGTCGCGGGCCCCGCACCGCTGACCGATCCGCGCATCGCCGGCCTGCTGGGCGTCCCGGTCGGCTCGGAGGTGATGCGCCGGTTCCGGGTCACCGGCCCCGAGTCCGAGCCACCGTTCCAGATCGCGACCTCATGGATTCACCCACGGGGGGTTGAGGCGGTCCCCGAGGTCACCGGGCAGGCTCCCGGGCCGGGTGACTGGCTGTACCGCCTGGAGCAAGCGGGGCACTGGCCGATCAGCTGGGTGGAGATCCACCGCGCCCGCAATCCCACCAAGGAGGAGGCGGCCCTGCTGGAAATCCCGACCAACCTGCCGGTCCTGGAGATCGTGCGGCGAGGCGTTTCTGGAGCTGACGACAAGCCGATCGAGGTGACGGTCTACGTCGTGGCCTCCGACCGCGTCGAAACCGTCCACGTCCTGCATCGCGACGACTCGGCCAAGGACCCCTGGCCCAACGTCGACCACAAGCCGGAAGATCACGCCCAGGAAGCAGGTGAATAACCCGTGACCATCACCACCGCGGCGGCCGCCCGCACGCACATCGGGCATGTTCGCAAGCGCAACGAGGACGCGGTGTACGCGGGCAGGTCGCTGTTTGCGGTCGCCGACGGCATGGGCGGCCACGTCGCCGGCGACGTGGCCAGCAACACCGTGATGCAGGTCGTGCGCACCTATGACCGGGAGGTCCCCGCGGGCGAGCTGGCCGACGTCGCGGGTGACGCGGTCGCCGCGGCCGGGGCGGCGCTGCGGGCCCGGGTTGAGACCGAGCCTGGCCTGGTGAGCATGGGGACCACGCTGGTAGCGCTCTGGCGGTCCGGGATGGACGGCGTCCTGGTCAACGTCGGCGACTCACGCGGCTACCTGCTGCGGGACGGGCAGATGGCCCAGATCACCGAAGACCACATCTACGGGAACCTGGTAGCCGACGCGGCCAGCGTTCCGTCTCTCAGCGAACGATTGACGCGGTACCTGGACGCTCACAGCAACGGACGGTCAGCCGACATCACCCGCATGGAACTCCGCCCCGCAGATCGGTTCCTGCTGTGCACAGACGGGCTTACCGGGCCCGTATCCGCCGACCTGATCCGAGACGTCCTAGCCGAGGTCAAGGATCCAGAGGAAGCGGCCGAGCAGCTGGTCACGCTCGCGCTGGAGCATGGCGGGCCGGACAACATCACCACGCTCGTCCTGGACATCCGAGTGTGAGGGAAGAACCCGGCGGCAGAGCCGGTGAAGAGCAGGCATGATGCGGCTGCAGCCCGCTGCCTCACACACCGGCGCCCTCAACGAGCTGAGAGGACGGATGGAGCCCATGGGTTCGGTCGTTGGACGACTTACGCTCGCGACTGCCGCGGCGGTTGCGGGGGCCGCTGCGCTCAGTGCCTCCTACCAGGCTCTGGGCGAGCGCGCTGATCGGCGCCGGTTCCCGGCCCCGGGCCGGCTTGTCAACGTCGGTGGCCACCGCCTGCACTTGTGGGCCGAGGGTGAGGGCGGCCCGACAGTGGTGTGTATCCCCGCGCTGGGCACGTCCGGTCTGGAATGGGTCGCAATCCAGAGGGCCCTCAGCCCACATGTGCGGGCCTGTGTGTACGACCGCGGTGGGCTGGGCTGGTCGGACCTTCCTCGAGGCCCTCGCTCGGTCTGTCGCCTTGCCGATGAGCTTGCCGAGCTCCTGGCGGCAGCCGACCTCCCCGGCCCGTTCGTGCTAGTCGGCCACAGCGTCGGGGGGATCATCGCTCGCGACATGGTCACCCGCTACCGCGACCGTGTCTGTGGTCTGGTGTTGGTCGACTCCAGCCATGAGCAGATGTGGGACCGGCTTCCCGGCTACCAGGACCGCTGGCAGTTCGCGCGGCGGGCCGCACGCCGGCGCCTTGAGTGGCTCGGTGCCCGCCGCGCCTTGGCCAACCTCGGGTTGAGACCTAAACCGCGTCCAGATCGCGGATACCCAGCCGAATTGGCCGACGCCGGTCTGGCAATGGACCGCACCTCCCGCCAGCGGCGGGCCCGCATCCGCGAGATGCTCGCCCTGCACCGCGGGTTCGCCGAGGCCTACGCCCGCCGCGCGCACCTTGGCAGCCTGCCTATGACGGTGCTGACCGCAGGCCCTGACGATCCGCACATCGCCGCCAACTACGCCGAACTCAAACGCCGCACGCACGGAACGTGGCTAGAGCTTCAGACCGAACTAGCAGCCCTGGCCGACGGCAGCACGCACCGAGTGATTGACACATCCGGCCACCACATCCACCTGGACTCCCCGTCCGCCCTGGTCCAGGAGGTCCTGGCCGTCTGCGAGCGCGCCCGTGTAGCGCACCGTCCGAGGTGATGGACGGTCATGGCCTGGGTTGCCCACGTGAGAACCATCCGCCTCGCCACAGCCGGCGACCTCGGCGACGTCCTAGGCCTGCTGAACCAGGCCGCATCATGGCTGCACAGCCGAGGTCTCGACCAATGGCCGGACGGGTTCGGCCCCGAGCGGATCACCCCAATGATCGAACGTGGCGAGGTCTACATCGTTCGAGGTAACAGCGGCGCTGCACTGGCGACCGTCGCTGTCTCCACAACAGGGGACACCGATTTCTGGACTCCGGAAGAACTCGCCGAACCGTCCCTGTACGTGTCCAAACTCGCCACCACCCGGCTCCCCGCAGGTCAAGGCCTCGGCGAACTGTTGCTGCGCTGGACCGTCGACCTGGCGGCCAGCCAAGACGCTGTCTGGGCACGGCTCGACGTGTGGCGCACCAACCGCCAACTCCACGACTGGTACCGCCGGGCAGAGTGGACCCACGTCCGAACTGTCTCCCTTGCCCACCGCAGATCCGGAGCGCTGTTCCAGCGCCCTGCCAAGGTCGATCTGACGGCGCGATCTGCCTTCGTCAGCGTCTGAGCCGACGGCGAATGACAACGGCTCACCCGGGAGGCCGTCCAGGCCATTGAGGGCCAGCTAGTCAGTGCGAGATTGCATTGCCTTGGTATCAGGGTTTCGTCACCCGCTACGTGGCGGCGTGGAGGCGACGGATTCCCGATCGGCGATGCCGAGATACTGCCCCTCCGCCCCCGGGCGACCCAGAGCAGCCTCCAGCAGGTGCCGACCGGGCACGGGTGGCAGCCGTCTCATGCGGGAAAGCCTGTGTCGTAGAGGGCTGGCGGGCTGAGGGAGGACCTGTGGCGGGTGATCCGGGTCTGAGCAACCTGGTGTTGTTTCTGTTCGAGAGCGGTTACCTCAAGCGGGCCGTGCGGCAGGGCTGGCAGATCGCTGGCGTCGCCGAGGCCGAGAGCGTCGCCGAGCACTCGTTCCGCGCGGCCGTGATCGGGTACGCCGTGGCCGTCCTAGAGGGCGCCGACCCGGAGCGGACAGCAGTCCTGTGCCTGTTCCGCTACCTACCCGAGGCGCGGCTGACCTACGTGCCCAGCACCGAGAAGTTGCAGCTGGCCGAGGCCGTGATCGCTCATCAGGCCTCGGGGCTGCCCGTCGCGTTGCGGGACCGGCTGCGGTGGCTGATCGCCGAGATCGGGGATGGAGAGTCCCCGGAGGCGATGTGCGCCAGGGACGCTGACGCGCTGGAATGCCTCCTGCAAGCTCGCGAGTACGACGCGATCGGCGAACTGGACGCCCAGCCATGGATCGCCACGATGGTGGCGGCCGTGCAGACCAGCACGGGCAAGAACCTGGCAGCCGCGGCGTGCGAGACGCAGCCGGTCGACTGGTGGAACGCGATAGTGGCCAGCTACGGGCGGCCCGCTGGTCAGCCCGTCGAATGACGGTTAGCGGCCGAGGCTGGGCACCGGTTTCGGTGCCCGCCGCGAACCGCCTGGGCGTGGTCACGAAGAAACGTTGCGTCAAGCGGAGCTGCGCCCGAGCGTTCCGGGCGCTAGCCCGTGCAGCACCAAACGGGACAAAAGATTAGGTGTCGTGCTAGGTCGGACTTTGGGCGCTTTTTTTGAAGCGGCCAGGGCTCCGGCACCGGCCGAGAGGGAGCCCACAGCGAGCGCGGCGAGCCGCTGTTCTGCGGTCTCGGCGTAGCCAGCCAGGGTGGACAGCACCGCGACCCACACTGCGAGCAGCGCCGCGGCGGCGCGGTCCCGGTTCCCGTTCGGCACGGTCGGCTCCCTTCAGGCGGAATGCGTCCACGGTAGGACGTGCCGTCCCCGGCCACTGGTTCCCGACGAGGCGCGCACTGGCGCGCTCATGGCACATCGGTTGACGGCACCTCGAATCGCGCGAAACAGGGGGTAATCAGGCCCGGTAGGCAGCTGGGCCAGCTGTTTTTAGCGACGATGACGTCGGCGCGTCGCCGGAGCAGGGGCTCTAGTGCCGGTGTCCTGGGCCTCTGTGCAGGCCATGGCTGCGTGGGCCGCGTGCCGTGCGGGTTTGGGAGGGCGCGCAGATGGTGGAGGGGGTGGCTGGTGGCTGGGGGATGCCAGCGGGGGGTGGGGGCAGGTAGATCCATGCTCGGCCGCGGGTTTCTTTGGCGTTCACGCTGATGGGGGTGAAGGTGGCCGGGTCGATTAGGCCGGGGCCGTCGCGGACGACTTCCTGGTACAGGTAATCAGAGG
Organism: Actinomadura sp. 6N118; assembly: GCF_044326415.1. NCBI lineage: Bacteria > Bacillati > Actinomycetota > Actinomycetes > Streptosporangiales > Thermomonosporaceae > Actinomadura > Actinomadura sp. 6N118. The sequence continues at coordinate 61,960 of NZ_JBIRAZ010000035.1, forward strand.
TGATCAGGCCCACGTCGCTCTGGCTGGTTTCGAGGGCGGTCTTGAACGCAGGGGCGTCCAGGAGCCGGCACAGGTGCAAGATGGCGCGGCCGGCGACGCCGTAGTGGTCGGCTTTGACGAAGCCGGCGTGGATGCCGACGCGCAGGCGCAGTTGCGCGGTGGCTGCTGAGATCTGGTTGTAGTGACGCAGTGCTGCGCGCAGCTGGTGGATCCAGTGCCCCAGCAGAGGTTCGACACTGACGCTTGCGGGTGTGATCACCAGGACTGCGTCGCCTCGGTCCTCGCGGTGGCAGCTCTGCAGAGGAACGCCGATCTGGGCAAGAGAGTTGGTGACGATCCGGTAGAGCGCGTCGCGCAGGTAGGTGTGGAGCGCCGGGTCATGGCGGCCGAACCCGACGATATCGACGGCGAGCATCCCATGTTGCAGGACGCCGGAGGCGGACCAGATGGGGGCGGACCAGTTGGGGGCGGGGGGTGTCGGGGACATGGCGCACTACCTGTCTTGGTGATGGGTTCGACGTGGTCGTCGGCCCAGAAGTCCACGAGTTGGTCGCAGGACAGCTCGTGCAGGAGCAGACCGTCACTCAGCCGACGGCCGGTGATCAGCTTCCACGTGGCTGTCAGGACCACCCCGAGCATCACCTCGTCGGTGGACTGCGGGCCAGACATCAGGGGCTCGGGTCCGCCCGCGGTTTTCTGCCAGGGAGCAGTCCCGCCTCGCGGCACGCACCACATCGTGTGCCCATTGATCGCGGGCGCGGAGTATGCAGGAGTGATCGCCATGACGGGCAAATGTCTTTCTGGCTTGGACGAGCTAGTGCGGCTGGTGAGCACCTACGCCAGAAAGCATTGAGGGACCGAGACGGCCACCGGGCCGGATACTCCAAACTCGGACAAAGAGAATGGTCATCTGAACGAAGATGAACACTTCGCACCAGGCATTCGGCAGCGGCCCGGCCGCCACTGACCGGATTGTCCGAGTTTGTGTACGGCAGCGCCACTGTTGCGGAAAGTGAGTCGGTGACGACCGGGTGGGCTGAGGCGGCGGGCCCTCGCCGCCCTGCCGCCAACAGGTTCGTTGCGCCGAGGGGGGCCGCCGCCGCAGTCGGGCCGCCCGGTCGAAGGACCGCCCTTCCAGGGAGAAGCTGCGAAATGTGTCACCTGACACATGCTCCTCCCGGTCTGATTATTACTTGAAATTCCCACCTAACAGGGCTGAACGGAACTGGACGCCCGACCCGGAGGGTGAACAGCATCGGCACGGCCGACAACAGGACAGGTTAGAGGCGGTTTGAGGCGATTTGATACCGCTCAGTATTTGTCCTCTTTGCCATGCGCCGATGAGTCTGCTGAAATCTCCTCACGTTCGGGGATCACATAGGTCATCATTCGTGTTAGCCGCCCGAGGACCGCCAATCCGGGGCGGTGACACATTGATCAACCCATATCCGCCCGGTCGAGACTCAAGACCCCCTTCCCGGAAGAGAAGGCCGATGGCCAGTGACGTCCACTCTGCTTACCTGTTCCAAATCCAGTCCGCCGCTCAGCGGCCACCGGCGCTCCCGCTGACCTGTCCGGGGCATCCATGGGCGCCCCAGCCCGCCACTCCCGTCAGCTGAATCGGGCCGGCCATGGGAGCCAAGAAGTCAAACTTCATGCCGCGGTTCTGGCAGCGGCTGCGGTTCTGGCAGCGCAAGAGCCGCTCAGCCCCCACCAGAGCAAATCTGGAGCACCTTCTTGACGGGGCCTACGGTTCCGGCCAGGAGAGAGACAAGCTCAAACTGCTCATCCTGATCGTGTTGCTGGAGGGCGGCGGCCTCGAACAGCACCAGGTCATCGAACTGGCCGGCCGCCGCAACCTCAGCGTCGCCAAGGTCCAGAGGTTCCTGAGCGGAGACGTGGAGTTCGGGTTCCGCTGGGACGTGCTGGAAGCCCTGCTGCTGGAGGTTGGCGCTCACCCCGTCGCGGTCGAACTGGCCAAAGACCTGTTCGCCGAGTTTCCCCGTCGTGACTACCCCGAGCACCGCGTCTCCCACGCCCCAGATGAGCCGCCCCTGGCAGCAGTCCCGCGCGAAGCCCCACCTGGCCACACCGGCGGCGACGCACGGGATCTGGTCGACGCCACGGTTGGTGTCACCCGCCAACACGATGGTGAGGGCGGCGACGGCCGCACGCTGCGCCCTGATCCCCGCAACGCGCAGACGCCAGAGCAGTTCATCGCGGCGATGTTCCAGTACCGCCTCTTCAAGGGCGAGCGCTCGTTCCGCCAGATGGCGGCGGCCGTCGACCAGTACGCCCACACCACCTTCGCCGGCCTGAGAACCCGCACCACCCTGCCCAAACTGAAGCTGGCCTTGGCGTTCATCACCGGCAGCGGCGCCCAGCCCGACGAGCTGAAGGAATGGGAAGAGGCCTGGCAACGCATCGCGCTCGCCCAGGCCGCCCAAGGCGAAGAACCTCCAGCAAGCCAAGATCCGCAGGACCCTGGCCCCGCAGATACCTGACTGTCGACACAACACCAGCAGGGATAGCCCTTGGGTGCTGCACTCTCTGGAGGGCTGCATGGCGCGTGTGCCAGTTGTGGGCCTGGTGACCGTCAACCCGGCGCAGGCCTTGGGCGAGGTCGACGGGCCGGTGGATGCCCTGCTGTCGTGGCAGGTGGCGGGGGCGAATGCGGGACCCGACCGGAGGGTGTCGCCTCGGGTGGCCGAGCGGATCCTGTCGTCCATTCCGCCGGGCACGCGCCGGGTCTACGCCGCCGACTGGGGAGTGTTCACCGGCTGGTGCCTGTCGGCCGGGCGCACGCCGTTGCCGTGCACGCCCGAGACGCTCGCGGAGTTCATGTCCGAGCTGGCAGACCGAAGCCTGGCACCGGCCTCGCTGTCGCGGATGATGTCGGTGATCCGGGGCATCCATCGCCTCGGCGGGCACCCGCCGCCGCCGACCACCGCGGCGTTGGCGGTCATCAAGGCGTACCGCAACGAGCGCGCCGAGCAAGGCATCCCCAACACGGCGCGGCGCGCGGCCGCGCTGTCGGTGGCGCAGCTGCGGGTGATGATCGAGGCGTGCCCGGGCCCGGTCGGCGAGGCGCCGCGGCCGCCGGCGACCATCGCGCGGGACCGGCTGATCCTGCTGTTGGGGTGGGCGATGATGGCGCGCCGCGGCGAACTGGTCGCGCTCGACCTGGAGGACGTCGCCGACCTTGAGCACGGCCTGGACGTGCTGGTACGCCGCTCCAAAGACCGACCAGTCAGCGATCGGCCACCAGGTGGCGATCCCGTTCGGCCGCGACCCGGCCACCTGCCCGGTGCTGGCCTGGCGCACCTGGACCGGCATCCTCACCGCCGCCGGTCACACCACCGGCCCGGTGTTCCGCCGCATCCACAAGACCGGCGCCATCCAGCCCGGCGGCATCTCCGACACCGCGCTGTACCAGACCGTTCGCAAGATCGTCGAGCGGGCCGGTCTCGGCGACGCTGGGATCGCCCCGCACAGCCTGCGCGCGGGCGGCGCGACCGGCGCCTACCTCGGCGGCGCCGACCCGCTGCTCATCGGCCGTCACGGCCGCTGGCGCGACGGGTCGCGCAAGGTGCTGGGCTACGTCCGCGACATCGACCGCTGGACCCACAACCCGCTACTTGGCACCGGCCTCTGACCCTGTTCCGTGTCTTCAACAAACCATCGTTTATTGCAGATGATCATGCGCTCGGTCAGGGTGGGACGGCGCGCCGCTCGGAACCCTTCAAAAACTCGTTCAACAACCTGTCGGCGATCGCTACGTTCAACAACATCCGGATACCGTTTTTTGAGAGTCTGGACAGCATGACGAGCACGCGCCCGCCGCTGGAACTGCCCGACGACCCCCTGACCGCCTTCCCCTCGATGCTCAGCGAGATCCGCATCGGCTACGCCCGCGTCTCCACGCGCGGCCAGAAGCTGGAGCGCCAGATTGACGTCCTGGACCGGGCAGGGTGCCGGCGCATCTTCGCCGACAAGAAGTCCGGCAAGAACGCCGAGCGCCCCGAACTGGAGGCGTGCCACGCGTTCCTCAACCGCGGGGACACCTTGGTGGTCCCGGCGCTGGACCGCTACGGCCGTTCGCTGCAAGACCTGATCACGATGGTCGGCGACCTGCGCCGCCGCGAGATCGGCTTCACCTCGCTACACGAGAACCTCGACACCACCACCCCCGGCGGCCGCCTGGTCTTCCACGTCTTCGCCGCCCTCGCCGAGTTCATCCGCGAACTCATCGTCGCCGGCACCCGCGAAGGTCTGGCCGCCGCCAAGGCCCGCGGCCGCGTCGGCGGCCGCCCCACCGTGGTCAACGAGGACCTGCTACGCGCCGCCCGCGACATGCTGCCCAACCCCGAGCACTCGATCACCTCGATCGCCAGGCTGCTCGGCGTCTCGCCCGGCACCCTGTACAACCACATCCCCAACCTGCGCGAGCTACGCGCGCGCGACGGCACCAACCAGTGAACACCCCGGACGCGCGAGACCTCCAAACTGACGACCCGCTTCGGTCCGGTGACGTCCGGTATCGGCCGACGGGTGCGGGCCGTGCAGAGCTGGGCATACGTTCGGCGCAGAGCAAGGGGGATCTCTGGCGCGGCGGGGGTTCGTGTGTTGGTGGGTGTGCTGCAGCCGGTACGGCGGGGATGGGCGACGCTCGGCAAGCGGCGCGCGGCCAGGCAGCGGCAGGTGCGGCCACTCAAAGCAGGCATCTGGATATTGGCCGCCGCCGCGGCGGCGGCCGCGGCGATCTGGGTAACCACGGCGTGGCTGCTGGGCACCGCTAACGACGCCAAGGAAGGCACCGACCGGGCCAAGGTCCGCGTCGACGCCGTCCGCACCGGCCTGGCCGCCGGCGCCGGCGCGGCCGCCGTCGTGACGCTGAGCCTGGCGTTCCGCCGCCAGGCCCACCAGGAGTACGACACCGCCGAACGCCGCGTCACCGAGCTCTACAACGCCGCCGCCGAACAGCTCGGCTCCGACAAGGCCCCGGTCCGCCTCACCGCGCTGTACACCCTCGAACGGCTGGCCAACGACAACCCGGCCCACCGGCAGACCATCGTCAACATCATCTGCGCCTACCTGCGCATGCCCTACAGCCCGCCCAAGCACTCCACCGACCCGAGACAGGAGCACCACGCTGCGGTCCGCCGCTACCACACCGCCCGCGCCGCCACCCGCGCCGGGACCTGGCCCGCCGCTCTCCCTCAGCCCCCCGCCGAGACCGACCCGCACGAGGAACGCCAAGTCCGCCTCACCGCCCAGCGCATCCTGCACACCCACCTGCAACCCCAAACCACCGTCGCCTGGACCGGGCTGCACCTCGACCTCACCGGCGCCACCCTCATCGACTTCACTCTCGCCCAGTGCACACTGGCCAGCGCCGTCTTCAGCGGGGCGACCTTCTCCGGGGACACCGTCTTCAGCGGGGCGACCTTCTCCTGGAACGCCGACTTCATCGAGGCGACCTTCTCCGAGGTCGCCGTCTTCAGCGGGGCGACCTTCTCCTGGAACGCCGACTTCATCGAGGCGACCTTCTCCGGGGACGCCGTCTTCAGGGGGGCGACCTTCTCCGAGGCCGCCGACTTCAGGGGGGCGACCTTCTCCGAGGCCGCCGTCTTCAGCGGGGCGACCTTCTCCGGGGACGCCGTCTTCAGGGGGGCGACCTTCTCCTGGAACGCCGTCTTCAGCGGGGCGACCTTCTCCTGGAACGCCGTCTTCATCGAGGCGGCCTTCTCCGAGGCCGCCGACTTCAGCGGGGCGGCCTTCTCCGGGAAGGCCGTCTTCAGCGGGGCGACCTTCTCCAGGGCCGCCGGCTTCAGCGGGGCGACCTTCTCCGAGGTCGCCCTCTTCATCGAGGCGACCTTCTCCAGGGACGCCGACTTCAGCGAGGCGACCTTCTCCGATGCCGCCGGCTTCAGTGAGGCGACCTTCTCCGGGAACGCCGGCTTCAGCGGGGCGACCTTCTCCGAGGGCGTCGTCTTCAGCGGGGCGGCCTTCTCCGAGGTCGCCGTCTTCAGCGGGGCGACCTTCTCCAGGGACGCCCTCTTCATCGAGGCGACCTTCTCCGAGATCGCCATCCTCAGCGGGGCGACCTTCTCCGGGAAGGCCGTCTTCAGCAGGGCGACCTTCTCCGATGCCGCCGACTTCAGCGGGGCGACCTTCTCCGAGGTCGCCGTCTTCAGCGGGGCGACCTTCTCCAGGAACGTCGTCTTCAGCGAGGCGACCTTCTCCGGGGACGCCAACTTCAGCGGGGCGACCTTCTCCGAGGCCGACTTCAGCGGGGCGACCTTCTCCGGGAACGCCGTCTTCAGTGAGGTGACCTTCTCCAGGCGCGCCGTCTTCAGCGGGGCGACCTTCTCCAGGAACGCCAACTTCAGCGGGGCGACCTTCAAGCGAGGTGTTGAGCTGGAGGATGCCGCGGTGGCCATTGCAGATGCTGGGCACGTCTTGCCGGCGGAGTGGCGGATCGAGCCAGCCGCCGACGGCGGCGGCCGCATCGTCGCCGAAGCATCCCCCGCCTGACCCCTCATGGGGAACCACAAGATCGTCGGACCGTTGTCCAGTTGCTAACTGACGACAAATGCGCCCCCGCTTGCCGGAAGTTGGACACCTGTCCAGGCACTTCCTGTAAGCGTCCCTGACGTGAAAATGCGGGATTTTGGTCTGTCCGTTTTGGTTCAGCCCAGATGCTCGAAAAACGCACGACATGCACTAAAAGGCGTCAAAGGTGATGTGACTCAAGTCACATCAGTGCCCGGGTTGGGCAGGTCAAAGGACTTGCGCAGGGCGCAACGCTTTCAGCGTGACCTGCGGAAACATGGTCATTGAATGTATGGTTAGCGGCGTACGGGCGTCGCCTGCCAGGCAACGCCCCACAGACACACGTCGGCCCCCCCAAGTGCATTTTGGGGGGGCCTTCGTGTGCCAGTCAGACGCCGTAGCGGCGTAGGACGGCGGTCACGACCGCGCCGATGGCTCCGGCGGCCGCGGCCTGCCAGACCCACACGCACCGCAACCGGGCGCTGATCCAGCGCAGGACCTTCACAAGCATCGTGATCTCCTCATCTTCCCGGCCGTCCGGCCGGGAATTCCTCGGCCGGATCGGGGGCGGAGATCTCGCCTGTTCGTGTCCTGGGAAAGACCGTACCGGAACCTGAGGCGCTGTGACCGTGGTGGGCGAGTCGATACATATTGGTCTCTCGCTCGTCCTCCAGGACGGTACTTGCACCTGTCCGGACAGGTGTCCGCTCCCCTCTATCCGGGGTTGGTGATCTGGGCGAGCCGGTTGGTGAGCTGCTGAGCCATGCGGACGGCCAGCGTCAGGGACGGGCGCGCGTCCTCGCCGGTCCGCTCTGCCCGGCGCGCGGTGGCGTGGTAGGCGACGACGGCGGAGGCGAGGGCAACCGCGTCGCGGGCGGTCGCCAGCACGGGATCGTCAGGCTGCTGCTCGTCCGGGCCGGCGGCTCGGGTCAGGTCGGCCAGCAGTTGGCTGGTGCGGGTGGTCAGCAGTAGCGGGCCTGGATCGATCGGCGCGGCGGCCGCCACCACCTCATCGCGCACTGACCCGAACGCCTCCCGGAGCGGCTCGACGTCAGGCCCTGCTTCCCGGCTTCGATCTCCGCACCGATCAGGTGCGCCTCGGCGGCCCCAAGCAGGGCGTGCGCCCACATCACCGCGGCGGCTTCGGCACCCGGAACCGGGTCCGGCTTCCACTCGATGCCGAGCACGTCGAGCGCCTCGGCCAGCTGCGCGACATGCCGCTGGGCGCGATCATCCATCTGGCCCTCCCCCCGCACGACGCGACGGTGGAGATGTACCCGAAAACCAGAGCCACCGTGTCGACGGACCGGGACTTGTGGATCAAGTGTGGCTCGCGCGCCGGCGAGGAACACATCGCGCCCCAGCAAGATCAATGTCGGCGGCGTCCGGGGCTGACGAACAGCGCTCGGCTTGCTGGCGGTCCCTGCGGTCAGCCGGTCGCGCCTGACCGGTGCCCGCTGCCCGGTGAGGCAGGCTCACCGGGCAGCGGGTCCGCGAGTGCTGAGTCGTCGCAGTTGTGGCCGGTGACCGGGGGTTAGAGGCTCAGTCCGGGCTGCGGCAGATGCCTTGGTCGTAGCCCGGGGTGACGGGGGGCCGCGTCGGCGTCGGCCAGTCTGCTGGGCACGGCGGTGGGCTTGCTGGATGCGTTGGTCGTTTTTCGGTGGAGGCGTTTGGTACGTGCGTCACGGCTCAGCGGCACGTGCGGACCTGGAGCGGCGTCTAACGGGTGACGCGAAATTGGGAGGTCTTTGATGGCCGCTGCCGATCAAATCTTCACCCTCAGCGGCGTTGCTCTGGGAGCGATCGCTTCGTATCTGGTCGGCTCGCTGGGCGAACGTGCCCGGTTCCGCCGGGAACTGGCAAAAGGATGGGGAGACCGCAAGCTAGACGCCTATGCCGGCTACATCCGGGACGTCAAGCAAGTGCACATGCTCGCCCAGCGAATCACAGCGGCACGGGGCGTCCATGATCGAAACATTCCTCTATCTCCCGAAGAGGGTCTGCCGCTGATCGCCGAAGCCAGCGTTCGGCGGTCATTGTCCAGTGAGCAGGTAACCCTGCTGGCGAGTGCAGAGACCCTTGCAACGCTCAGACGGGTGAACGAGGAGGCAAGGATCTTGATGCAGTTCGCCCGCGGAGTCAGCAGCAGCGCCGAAGACTTTCATCAGGCGATCCGATCGTTCACCCAAGCGCTCGACGACTTCCACACCTGTGCCCGTTCCGAACTTGGCGTCCCTGGCACTCACCTTGTACGCGACAACCCGGCGGCACTCCCATTCCCTTAAGAGTCGGGCGCACGCGTTACTCGGACGCTTGCTTCGACGGCCTCGCGCCACGTGTAGCTGCCGTGGTGCTGAATGAAGATCTCTGGGCCCGACCCCACGGCCTCTTCCCATTCGGTCCACTCGGTGCGGAAGTCGTCGGGGCGCCGCAGCCACTCGACGGGCACCCCCGGAAAGTTCGCATACAAACTCTCGCCGCTGGGGAGGCGGAGCCTGAGCGCGATATTGGTGCCGTTCTCAGCATCAGGCTCGCGCTCTGCCCTGGTCACCGTCACCCCGCATTCCGCCAACTCAGTGAGATAGGCCATGACGAGTTGGTCCTCGATGTCCGGAGGCTCCGCGGGCTGCCAGATCTTCACGGTCATGATTGCTTCGACTTACACCGTGATCATCCGGTTCCGGGGCGCGGTCCCGCGAAACCAAGGCGTACGTCACGTTGTTCACGTACGCCGATGATGTGACGTACAACGGCCCGGTCCACTGGTGGCCCCGGCGGCCGGCCGGGTCGGGCCTCGCCGGGACCGGGCGCCGTCCCCCCGAGCGGAGCGAGCGGGTTGACGGTGCCGGTGCCCGGTGAGGCAGGCTGACTGGCCGCCAGCGCCTGGTCATCGTGTGGTCATCGGCAAGGTCCGTGGCCGCGGTCGAGTCCGGGGCGATACGGCCGGTGCGTGGCGGCCTGCTGAGCGGTGGTGGCCTGCGTTGGGGCTTGGACCATTCCCTCGTCAGCGGCCGTAGCTGGGGCCGCCGTGTTCCGGTCCGTACCTGTGGCGATGGTGGTAGCCGGGGTCGTATTCGTGTTGTTCGGTTGGTCCTCGCCGGGCCTGTTGCTGCCGAGCGGCGCGTTGGGCTTGTTGTTGCTGGATGTGGTGGCGGTGGCGTTCGGTGCTTTCGCTGGTGTGGCGTTGATCGGGGAGGTTGGAGCGGGTGGCCATCTCCTCGATAAGAGCAAGCACGCGGGGGTTGAGGTGCCCGGCGGCGGCCGCCGCGGCGGTGGCGGTGTCGACCTGGGCGGTGGCGTCGGCGACGTCGTCGCGAATGGCGGTTGCGGCCAGGTCGTCCCAGCTGGTGCGGGTCCGGTGCAGGTCGGCCATGACCCGGGTGGCGTTGTTGCTGTCCCGGCCGGGGTGGCTGCGGGGTTGGGTGTCGTCGGGGTGGCGGCCGCGGTGGTGAGCGTCGGCGGCGCGGGCTCGTAGCCGCTCGATCTCCTCTGTCCAGCGGCCCATCCGCTCGGCAAGGGTGTCGGCCGCGGTGGTGAGCTGGCGGCGGGTCCGTTGCCCGGGGGCGGCGGTGATCAGGCGCTTGATCAGCGGCTGCGCGCGCAGCTCGTACAGCCTGAGTTGCTGGTTGTGGTCGGCTCGTTGTTCGTCCTGCAGGGCGTTGATCTGGGCGTCGAGGTGGCGGGCCTGTTGACCGGCCTCGGCGGCGTGCTGCAGGGCCTGGAGCCGCTGGGTGAGGCGTCGCCGGCGCGGGCCGTGTCCGGTCTGGGCGGCGCGCAGCGCCGTCCAGGCGTCGATGACGGCGTTGTCGGCGTGTTCCTGGCGCCGCTGTTGCCGCCGGAGGGCGGTGTCGATGGCGGCGGTGAGCTGGTCAGCAGGGACGTGCCCGTAGGGGCGCTGGGTCCAGGGCGGTACCCGGTCGGCCCGCCGATCCCACCGACCGCTGTCGTGTGACGCCTCACCAGGGGAGGGGACGGGCTGCGCCTGGGGAAGCCTCTGGCGGCCGGCGCCGGCGGGCCGGGCGGCCTGGGCACTGGGCCAGCGCTCGGCGGGCTGGTACTGGACGGTCTGGACCTGGGTGAGGTCAGGCTCGGGTCCGGGCGGTGGCGGCTGCGCTTCGGCCAGTGGCCGGGGTTCCATGCCCAGGTCGGTGATGACCAGGGTGTCGGGCCCGCCGGACAGGGTGTCGCGGTAGGCGTGCAGGGTGCGGGCGAGCGCGTCGTCGGCATCCGCCGGGTCGCCGAAGGTGGCGGCGTGGGCAGGGGTTTCGACGGCCAGCCGCGGCAGGTACAGGTGGGCGGGTTCGCGCGAGCGCGCCATCGCTGAGTAGAGCGAGTTGGGGTCCAAATTCAGGCCGTAGATGAGCGCGATGTTGCAGGTGACGCCTTGGGCGGACGCGACGGTCATCGCGGTGCCGTGGGTCAGGCCACCGGCGCGGATGTAGCCGGCGGTCAGCCATTGGCGTTCGTCGGTGGTGGCGCCGCCGGGCAGCAGGCGCCGCCATTCGACCTGGACGGCGCCGTCGCCACCGATCGCGGTGATGCGGCCGCGGTAGCCGTTGAGGACGTCGACGGCATCGCGGGGCGGGTTCTTGCGGCGGGTGCGGTAGTCGTTCTGGCGGACGCGGACGTGGTCGCCGACCGCCAGCGCGATGGTGGTGCCGTCGTCGCGCCGGTAGAGGTGGTCGTCGCCGACGATCTCACCGCGGCCGCGGCGGTGGGCGCGGGCGAGCTGGTTGAGCCGGTCGACGTCGACGTTGCTGCCCGCCAGGATCAGCACCCGGTTCAGCTCTTCGTGGACGTCCATGTACGCGGCGCCGGGCCCGGCGTACAGCGCGGCCCGCGCTTGCGCCCAGTGGTCGATGAGGGTGTCCATGGTGTCGGCGGGCAGCTGCCCGTCGTGGACCATCCCGGCCCGCGCCCACACCCACAGCGCCTCATCCACCTGGCCGTCGCGCCACAACCGCAGGCCGCGCCGGTGCTCGGCGTCGCGCTGGCGCCGGTTCTCATACAACGTCAGCCCGCCGACCTGGCGGTGGATCCCGGCGAACAGGCCACCGACACCGACCGCCCGCAGCTGCAGCGGGTCGCCGATGCCGATCACCTTCGTCCCGCCGGGATTTTCCGGCGAGGGCCGGGCGGCATCCAGGAGCGCGGCGAGCTGCCGGTCGTCGACCATCGCGCCCTCATCGATGACCAGCACGTCAACGTCGGCCAGGCCCTCACCGTCGGGGCCGCCGCCCTCGATGCGCCGCAACCAGGTGGCGATGGTGGCCGAGGGGATGCCGGTCTCGGCCTGCAGCCCGGCGGCCGCCACCGCGGCGGTGGCGGCGCCGCACACACGTAGCCCTTGGCCGGTGTAGGCGGCGCGGACGACGCTCATCAGGGTGGTCTTGCCGGAGCCGGCGACACCGATGACGGCGTCGACGGCGTGCCCGCCGGTCATCAGCCGCATCGCCACCTGCCGTTGTTCTGCCGACAGTTCGAACCCTCGCGACCGGGCGAACGCCGCCAGCGCCGCCTCGGCGGCGGGCCCGGGGATGACGGCGGTGGCGGCGTCAAAACCATCTCGGGCGGCGGTGATGCCGGAGATCTCGGCGGCCACGATGTCTGCGGTGGTGTAGCGGACGTTGTGGGTGCGGAACGCCGGGCCGGGCGGCAGCTTGACCACCGGGCAGTCCGGGTGCGCCAGCACCCCGTCCACGAGCTTTTCGACGTGGGCGTAGTCGCGCACGCCCGACGGTGAGGCGTCGCACACGCCGGCGACCAGGTCGACCGGCCCGATCCGCTTGCGGTAGGCGGTCAGCCCCGACTCCGGATCGAACAACCTGGCGCCCAGATCGGCGGCGGACAGGTCCTGGCCGACGCTGGCGCCGCCCGCCAACGCGGCCGCCACGATGGCGTCCGGATCCAGCCCTGCCGCCGCCAGCTCGGCACGCCACACCGGCTCCAACGCGTGCGGCTCCTGGCGGTTGTTGTCGACGCTGGTTCCGGCACTTCCGGTCGAGTCTCCAGGCGAACTGGCGGTCGAATTGGCGGCCTGATTGGCGGCGGGTCCGGGTTTGGCCTCGCGGGTCTTGGCGGCGGCGAGTTTGCGCTGCGCGCTGGTCGCGGCGGCCGGATCAACGCCGTCGTGAAGGAGCTGGTTCTCGACCTGCGCGGCGCGTTTGGACAGCACGGCGCGGGCCCGCTGGTCGACGGAGGTCAGCTCCCACGCGCCGGTCTGCGGGTCGCGTTCGTGCACCAGGCCGTACCGGTCGATGAGCCGGTGCCGCATGCGTGCCTGGGCGAACGCGCCGAACGCGCGCACGCCCTGGTGCAGCTCCATGCCGCCGTTGCCGGGCGCGAACCAGCCGTGCGGCTCGCAGTGCACCAGGTTGGCGATGTTGACGTGCGCGTGCAGGTGCGGGTCGGGCACGGCGCCCTCCACCGGGCGGGCCACGCCGTGCCACATCACCCACCCGGAAAATCCCGACGACTCCACCCGCGTCGCCGACCGGCCCCGGCCGTGCGTGCCGGTCATGCCGTAGGAGGCCCACGCCTCGGCCAGCGCCGTGGTCTCCACCACGGTGGCCACCCACTCGTCCTCGATGCCATCGGCCAGATCCTTGCCGCCGATCCCGTACAGGACGCTGGTGGACTTGGGCACATCCAGCGCCAGCTCGTAGCCGCGGTTGCCGACCCGCACCCGCGCGTCGACGAACGCCATCGCCGCCGCGAGCTCGTCCGGGTCGAACACCCCGTCCAGGCCGACGCCGGTCGCCGTGGCGATGGCGGCCAGGTCCCCGGCCGGCACCCGGTGCGCGTCGCCCTCGCGGTGCACCCCGCGCACCATCCGCGCGATCCGCGCCGCCGCCTTCCTGCTGGCGGGCAGCTCGCTGACCGGCACGCCGCGTTCCTCAGCCGCCGTCCGCAGCGCCTCCACGTACGGCGCCGCCCGCAGCCGGCTGCCGGGGTGCGCGGCCATCTTCGGCTGCAGCAGCACCTCGCCCGTGCGCGGGTCCACCCCGTCCATGATCGCCCGCGCGGTGTCCTTGTCGGCCGCCGACACCAGATCACTGCCCGGCTCGATTCCGAACTCGGCCAGCCCCGACCCGATCCACATCAGCGCGCGCTCGCCCCGATCGGCCATCCGGTACGCCAGCACCGCATCGTCGGGTTCGGCCGCCTCGCCCAGACCGTCCCCCACCACCTCCGCCAGGCCGCATCCCGCGTGCTCGGCCAGCCGGTACTCCACCTGCCCGGCCGCCGGGCCCAGCTTGACGATCCACGCCACCTACCGACCACCCGTTCCCGTCACCCGCACCGTCCACCGGCCGGACCCGCAGTCCCCTCGCTGACCTGGGCTGGTATCACCCGCAGGGTGATACATGGGTACAAACGATTGATCTTGTGGTGCTTTGATCATGCGTTTGGTGTTCGTCGTCAGTCATGTGTCTGGTGTTCGTCATCGTTCAAGAATTGAACTTGGTGTGTGTGCTGTCTGTAAGCGTTGATGGTCGGGCTCTTGTGCGGATCGCGCGTCTGGCCGCGCTCCGGCTGACCTTGGTAGGCGTCCGGCCAGAGCCGCGCGGAAGCCACTCGCCCGGAGTTTGTCTACGTCTTCGTCTTCGTCTACGCGCACGTCACCCCCAACGCGCGCAGGCGCGTGAGGTGGACGTAGACGTAGACAAACCACCAACAGATGCCGCGCCGCCAATGCCGGTCAGAGTGGCATTGGCCGATCCGCCCAACAGCACAGGCCAGCGATGCCGTCCAACGGCGCGAAGGTGGCCCGATGTTCAATCAATCTGGGGGACGTCGGGGCCGAGTGGGTTTCGTCGCGGCGCCCGCCGTCCACCTGGGCGGCGACGCAATCCCGCTCGTCGTCGAGATCGGCGGGATTCTCGTCGCCGTCGACGAACTGCACTGGCGGGCGACGGAACACCGCGCGAGTGTGGTTAGTTAGCCCCGATAAAGGCGCCGGACTGCCGTCTCACACCCCGATCCGGGCGCCCACTCAGGCGGCCAACGCGGCTAACTCACCTAACTTCTCCCAGTTCAGACCCCCAGTTAGGGGCGCTGAGGCAACGAGTTAGAAATCTAACTCGATCACCGCCGTCTAACTCACCTCCTGCTATGAGGCCAGGCGCCGGTGACCTTGGAAGCATGACCGCGCTGACCGGCCAGCATGGCGGACAGCACGGCGGGCAGCCCAGTCCCAACGGTCGAACGGCGGGAGGCTGACGAACGGTTCGTCAGCCTCCCGCCGGCGCGGGCCGACTCCCGGCCATGATCAACACGCTGATCGTTGCTCATTCAGGCTCGGGCGAATCGAAGGCATCACTCTCGGATCCAAAACAGGCTGGCCAGGACGAGCGCAACGAGGACTGCGATGGCCGCCACGTCCGCAGGCGCCACCGCGGTCCATCTCCACCACTTGGGCCAAAACCCTGGCCGAGGGAGAGGGGGAAGCGGGTTTTGTCGGGCCTGGATCTGGAAGTACGCCTGCTTCCACAGCAGGATGTCCTCCCCTTTGTGGTCGGTGTGCCTCAGGAAGGTCTCAACCAGGTTCCAGGAGGGAAGCTTTGGGCCGCGGAACAACCTGGCCACGGTGCTGTGGGAATACATCATCTGGGCCCCCAGGTCCCGCAAGCTGAGGCCCGTGCCCTCCTTGATCTTCAACAGGTCGGACTGGAATTCTGCGAGGGTGATTTGGTCGGAGACTGCCCCCTCAGAGGCGGCTCCCGGATACGTCTCCGAGGGGGCAGCCTCCGGAGCTGCAATCTCAGGTGCAGTCTCCGATGACGCGGCCTTCGGCATGGGCGCATCGTGGACAGCGTGACTTTCCGGAGCGAAGCTTGCCCAGTACGCGCGCAACTGCCTTGGATCCTGGCCGCAGGCTCTGAGATAGCCGCTGGTTACATGCCAGGTCGGGAAGTCAACGCCTTTGGCGGCCCGGGAAAGGGCCGCCGCAGACACTCCGCAGTTCCGTTCCATGTCACGGTATGTGGGCTTGCCGCCGGGAGTCTGCTCGCGAAGGTCCCGCAATTTCTGAGCGAGTTCGGCATACGGACTCGCCAGATCGATCGGCTTCTCTGGGCGCCCCATGGCACGCGGTGGCTATCGAGATACAAGAGACCTGCGAGGACAGGCGCCACGATGCCGTTCGATCTCGGAGACCGCCGCACCAACACCCACCAAGAGGGCGGCGGTCTCCTGCGGGGTGAAACCCAGGGCCAGCAGCACAATGACGATGATCACTACCGTGACCACTGCCCGCCTCGTCGGCGAGGGATTCAGACACCAGGAATGAAACCGGTGAAACCGGCCACGAATCCTGCGGGCTTGACCCTTTCTCAACTGCGCATCGCGCATCGAACACCTTCTTCGCCTTTTTGGTCCGGTCGAGACTCCACCCCCCAGAAAATGAGAAACTCGGATGTCGCAGTTGCCGCCGCGACATCCGCTTCCGGGGGATGGCTGGCGCCATCATCGCCCTCCTCCCAGGGCTCCGTCCAGAGGTAGTGAGCCTTCACGATCGGAGGCAGACCGAGCCAGTGGACAATTCACCCACTCCCACGTTATTTCAGTACTGTCATATGGCATGCACAACAACGATCATCAACGCGTCTGGTTGTTGCAGCGCCGTAATCAATAATTGGGTTGTTTAGAGCAACGGAGCAGGTCGGCGAGCGATTCGCCGCAACCAGGTGTTCGCAACATGTACGCTGCCCGTACGCCTACCGTTGAAATACGCACGCCGCCAGGGCCACTATCGTCCCCAGTAAGCGAATACGCCGCCAACCTCAGTCACGATTTGGTTACGGCCATTCGCTTGGAGCGCTTCGCCAACGGTCCGGTCGAGCACTCCATTGGAGTTGGGAGGGAGGGAAGCCCTGTTGCCGCAGGCATCCCCCTCCCGGCTCCACAAGAACGATCTTGATGACGTGAGCCATTTGCTCATAATTTCAGGACAGCTGGGCGAGAATGTCCCGGTTTAGTCGTTTCTAGGGCGCCGTCTTTGTCGCGCGGTCCGCGAGTCGTATGCGGTCCGCGCGGCCTGTACGGCGCTGAGCGGCCCGTGGCGGATACAGCGGTTCGATGGCGAGACGTCCTCCGGCTGGGATCGGCAGCCACGGCGCCTGAGCGAGTTTCCAGGTGCCGTCCAGCCAGACCAGGATCCGGCAAGGGAGGCACGAGGGGAAAGACGAAGACAAGCGCGGTGGTCGGCGCCGGGCATACCGGACGGGTCTAGGTCACGTCGTCCCAGTCCTGCCCGGGCCGCGCCTGCCGGGCCCGCGGCGGATGGTCAAGCAGTTGGTCATACGGCGTGACCGTGGGCGGCGAGCGATCGGAGGTGAGTTAGGTCGCCGGCCAGGCCCATTCGCTGCCGTTCCAGGCATCCGCAGGTGTTCCGCGAGTAGACCTAACTCGGCTAACTGATCTAACTCTCCGCAGGTCACACCAGGTGCTAGGCGGGATCGATGGCAAGTTAGAAAACTAACTCCGCGCCGCTGGCCTAACTCACCCCGCCACCGCCGACCGCTCGCTGTACTCGCGTCCGGTAAGCCGGCTAGCCACCGCGCCAATGACGCCAGCCTGCGGTCCGTCGACGTGCGGTACGGCGTGAGCGTCGCCTCGTCCATGCCATCGACCCTGACGGCCCACCAGCTCACGATGGAAGGCGAACGGCATTCTGTGGATAACCCCGGGTGACCGCGCCGACGGGCGTTCCGCTTCGGAAGCGGAACAGACCTGGCTCCCAGCGCAAACGCCGCGCGCCTAGACTTTAGGACGATCAAAGCCTGGCGGCTCTTCCCCGTCGCCGACGCGAGAAGGGGAAGGGCCAGCGCGTGGGCAGGCACGTCATCACCCGATGGGCGAGGACTCTGGGCAGTCCCGACAAGCGTCCCGAACGGATCGAGGGCCATGACGGCCTGGAGTGGTTCGTGGAGGAGGTCGCCGAGCGGTGGCGGCACCCGGACTACATCGAGCACCACAAGGTCCCCCATGGCACCGTCGCCGAGGCGTACCGGCTCCGGGTGACGGGCCCGGCGCCGGGCCGACCGGCACAGCGCGCCGAACAGTGGGTGTGGCTGTGGCAGTACGGCACCGGGGCAGGCTGGTGGATGGGTCTGGACGACCCGCGCTGACTCGCTGTCCGGCCCGAGGGATCGGGGCGTCGCGGGCCAGCGAACAGCGCCCTCGCGCCTCCAGTATGCAGATCCTGCGAAGTACTATGCACATTTTCAGTTATGGTTCTGACCTGGGAAAACAACTGTCATGTAGCCTGCGTTCAACATGAGTTCGCGGAATCTCGGGCTATCGTGTGGCCGTCGCCGTTACGCGTAACGTGCCACGCCGGTCCGACTACGCAACCTCGTAGTAGACGGGCACGAAAGAGCCCCCTACCTGCCCGGTCAAGGCATTACCTGGTAGGGGGCTCTTCGGTCCCTTAGAAGGGGCCGAACGGTCCGCCGTGCCGGACCCACTGGAACCCGGTCCAGATCGCGGTCTTGAGAACCTCAAGTGCGATCCGAATCCGCCAGTAGCCCGATCCGCCGTCCCGCTTCGTCTGGGGCTCGCCCATCGGACGATCCTCCCTCCCCGGCCACCTTTGAGGGGCGGGCCGGGTGCCCCGCGCCGGACCGTCCGACGCCCGCACCCGTACGGTCCAGAGGAGAGGACATCGGCACGTTACATGAGCGTCTAGACAAACGTCGCGAGCTCTGAGCGCAGTGGAACCATCCAAGCCCCGGTCACCTGCGAATTCGTCTTGCCTCGTGGATAACGACCGGGATGTAATTCCGGACAGGTGTCCAGCTTTCGGTAAGGCCCGGTTACCGCAACCCAGAACCGGACACCCCGCGGCCCCTGCGGGCCAGCAGGGGGGCCGGTTGGTGGTCAGGTGACCGGCACGCCCGATACCGGATCCCGCTCGGTGCCACCGCGGACCCGGTACCGGCCGCCGCCTAGCGGCTCCGAACGGAGGTAGACGCGCTCACGCCACCCGGCCGGCCACACGGTGCGCTCGTCCCACACCACCCCGGCCAGCACGTCGGCCAGCACCGCCAGGTCGCTCACCCGCAGGGCCGACAGGTCCGCTCCGGACGCGTCGACCGGGATCGCGTCCACGGCCTCGGAAAGGAGCTGCGCCGCCCAGATGGCCAGGGCTAGGGCGAGGTCGAGGTCGAGGACACGGGCGAGGGTGCGGTCGAGGTGGGCGCTGGCGCGATCGAGGTCGCGATTGAGGTCGCGATCAGGGACGCGATCAAGGACGCGATCGAGGTCGAGGGCGAGACCAAGGACGCGGTCGCGGGCGTGATCGAGGTCGAGGGCGAGGTCGCGGACACGGGCGTGGTCGGGGGTGGGGCGGACGAGGGGGTTGAGGTCGCGGGAGCGGGCGCAGTCGAGGGCGCGGGCGAGGGTGCGGGCGAGGGTGCGGGCG
>NZ_JBIRAZ010000036.1:0-75239 GCF_044326415.1 Actinomadura sp. 6N118
CAGCAACACCCAACGAGCAGACGCTCTTGCACCCTGGCTGGACTACTACAACAATCGACGCCGCCACAGCGCACTCGGTGGGCACCCCCCGGCCAGCCGACTGTGACCAACCTATTGGCCGGATACAGCTAGGGCGTGTCTAGGCGAGGCGCGGTCGGTCAGTGGTGCAGGCCGCGCTTGCCGGGCGTCCACCGCGACCAGGTCACGCGCTTGGTCGACGGATTCCTGGCCGCGTACGCCTGAGTATTACTTGCGCGCCTTGGCGCGGTCGTGGGACCAGCCGGCGAGCAGGATGCCGACGACGGTCGCGGCCACGTAGGCGGTCAGGCTCGCCGCGAAGCCCCCTGGGAGCCAGCCGAGCAGCCCCGCGTTGTCGTGGTCGACCAGCTGTCGGATCGCACCTTGCGCACCGACCACGAGTAGCACCATGCCGATGATCTGCAGCACGTCGAATTTCATGGGAGCCCTTCGTCGTTTAGCAATGCGTTTGCATTGTAATAGGATGCGAGTACTGATGCAATGCGGCCGCATTGCATAGCCGGGAGGGTGCATGCCGAAGGTCGTCGATCATGAGGCGCGACGCCGGCATCTCGCCGAGGCGGTCTGGGCCCTGACGGTCCGGGACGGCCTGGAGGGCGTGACCCTCCGGAAGGTCGCCGCCGAGGCGGGGGTTTCGATGGGCCAGGTGCAGCACTATTACGGCAGCATGGAGAAACTGGTCGGCGACGCCGTCGCCCGCGCCGTCCATGCCCTCAACGCCAAGATCGAGTCGTCCATCCAGGAGGCGGCCGCGCGGGCGGGCGGGACGGCGAGCGCCGAGACCATGCTGCGCTCCTGCCTGCACGCGATGCTCGCACGCGACGAGGAGAGCCTGCGCCTGCTCCGGCTGTCCGTCGCCGTGCTCGGGAAGGCCATCTCCGATCCGGCCATGGCGGGCGTCCTAGCGCCCGGCGACGACGAGCTTCTCTCGTTCACCGCCGGATTCATCACCGAGGCCCGCGCCGACCGCGGCACGCCCGCCCGGGGTGACGCCCGGCTCGACGCCGACATCTGCTGGAGCCTGGCCGTGAGCCTCGGCGTCGACATCGCGATCGGTCACCGGACACGCGACGAGGCCGAACGACTCCTGGACTACCACCTGGAGAACGTCCTGGGCTGAGCTCAGGTCCGGGCGGTGACGCGGATCTTCGACTGCTTGTGGTCGTTGGCCTCCCAGTCCTCCATGAACGTGGCGTCGAGCTTGTGCTCGGCGGCCAGGGAGACCAGCGTCTCCGTCCGGTAGTAGAAGTCCTCACGCAGCACCTGGTGCTCTTTGCCCTCGGTGCGGTTGAACGTGAAGTCGAAGAATCCGCCCGGCGCCAGCACCCGTCCGACATGGGCAAAGCACTCGTCGATGACGTGCAGTGGCGAATGCGAGAAGACGCTGTGCGCGTGAACGACGTTGAAGTGCGCCGCGGGCAGGAACTCCAGCTGCAGGTCCCGCACCGGCGTCAGGTGCGGCACCTTTTCCTGAAGGTCATAACGGACGAGCGTCTCCTCGGCCGCGAAGAGGATGTCGGGTGAGATGTCGATCCCGTAGTAGTTCCCGGCATCCAGATGGTCGATGAACAGGCGCCCCGCCCGCAGGTTGCCGCACCCGATCTCCAGCATCCGGTCGCCCGGCTTGAGCCCGTGCTTGACCAGGTAGTCGAACTGCAGCTCGCCCAGCGCCAGCCATCGCTTCTCCGAGGGCGTCCCGACCGCGCCGAACGGCGTGCGCGAGGCGTCCGAACGCATGACGGCGCGGTAGTAACCCACGTGGTCACGCGTCTTCATCCTCAACCACGCGTCCCGCGCGAGGCGACGAGCGTACGGCGGGACCCTCCTGGGATTCCGCGCCGCGTACCGAACCTTGTGCGTGAGGCTCGCACGATTCTTGGAAGCCATCGCCCCAGTGAAGACCCACGGCCCCCGCCAAGCAAGGCTCAAACATTAAAGGTCGTTCTGATCGCCACGTTCATCGCACTGAGCGGTGACCCGGCCGAGGACAGGCGCGTGCTGCCGCGTACTGGGGCCCCGTCGTCACATCGTTGGGGCGCGCGTACGAGGATGGGGGCCATGCGTCTTCGGATCTTCACCGAGCCCCAGCAAGGGGCTAGCTACGAGACATTGCTGTCAGTCGCCAAGGCCACGGAGGACCTTGGGTTCGACGCCTTCTTCCGGTCGGACCACTACGTCAAGATGGGCGACGTGCCCGGCGACCCCGGGCCGACGGACGCCTGGATCACGCTGGCCGCGCTGGCCCGCGAGACCAGCCGCATCCGGCTCGGCACGCTGATGACGGCGGCCACGTTCCGGCTGCCCGGCCCGCTGGCCATCTCGGTGGCACAGGTCGACCGGATGAGCGGCGGCCGCGTCGACTTCGGGGTCGGCACCGGATGGTTCGAGGAGGAGCACACCGCGTACGGCATCCCGTTCCCGAGCCTGAACGAGCGGTTCGAACGGCTTGAGGAGCAGCTGGAGATCATCACTGGGCTCTGGCGGACGCCGCGCGGCGCGACGTACGACTTCGAGGGCAAGTACTACCGGGTGGCCGATTCGCCCGCGCTGCCCAAGCCCGCGCAGGCTGACGGCCCGCCTGTGCTCATCGGCGGTTTCGGTGCCAAGCGCACACCGCGGCTGGCCGTCCAGTACGCCGACGAGTACAACCTGCCGTTCCACAAGATCGATGACACGGAGATGGCGTTCGGGCGCGTGCGGAAGGCCTGCGAGGAGGCGGGCCGCACCAAGCCGATGGTCTACTCCGCCGCGCAGGTGGTCTGCTGCGGCCGCGACGAGGCGGAGCTCAAGCGCCGCGCCGACGCCATCGGCCGTGACCTGACAGAGCTGCGCGAGAACGGACTGGCCGGCACGCCCGCCGAGCTGGTCGACAAGATCGGCAAGTTCGGTGAGGTCGGTGCCGAGTGCCTCTACCTCCAGGTGCTCGACCTGCACGATCTCAACCACCTGGAGCTGCTGGCCTTCGAGGTCCTCAACCGCCTCTGACCAAGCCTCTGACCAGGCCTCTGATCAATGAGTCCCGCACCCGGACACTCTCCGGGTGCGGGACTCCAGTGACGGCTTTAGTGGGTGGGCTCCTGGTCGGGGCGGGGCTGTTTCGGCAGCAGGAACGTGACGGCGAAGCTCAGCGCGAGCATGCCGGCCACGACCCAGAGCGTCACGTTCATGGCGTGCTCGAAGTGCGCGCCGGACGCCGTGAAGTGCTCGCCGAGCAGGTTGAAGAAGAGCGTGCCGAGCACGGCGGCCCCGAGGGCGCTGCCGAGTTGCTGGACGGCGGTCAGCGTGCCGCCGGCGGCGCCGGTCTCGTGCGGTTCGACGCCGGCGAGGACGGTGTCGAAGAACGGGGCCATCAGCAGGCCCATGCCGATCCCGGTGACGACGAGCGCGGGGGCCAGCTGCCAGGGGGTGACGCCCATTCCGGCGGCGTGCAGGGTCGCGGCGATGCCGAGGACGCCGCCGGTCATGATGACCGTGCCGCCGTGGATGACCTTACGGCCGAAGCGGGCCACCGCCTGGGCGAGACCGAAGCCGACGATCATGCCTGCGGACCACGGGATCTGCGCCATGCCCGCCTTGAACGGCGAGTAGCCGAGGCCCAGCTGCGTGTAGAGCCCGAACACCAGGGCGAAGCCGGTCATGCCGGAGAAGAACACGATCCCGACGGTCAGGCCGCCGCTGAAGCCGCGCTTGCGGAAGAGGCTCGGCATCACCAGCGGGTCGCCCCCGGCGCGCTGCTTGCGGAGCTCGTACCAGATGAAGACGGCGAACACCGCGGCCGAGCCGGCCATCATGGCGAACGTCCAGGCCGGCCAGCCGAGCTCGCGGCCCTGCACGAGCGGGTAGACGAGCAGCCCGGCGCCGAGCGCGGCCAGCACGGCGCCGACGAGGTCGAGCCGGCTGGCGTGCCGGGCCTTCGACTCGGGCAGGAACTTCAGCCCGGCCAGCAGCGCGGCGATGCCCACCGGCAGGTTGATCAGGAAGATCATGCGCCAGCCGGTGCCGAAGAGGTCGGCGTCGATCAGCCAGCCGGCCAGCACCGGGCCGCCGACCGACGACAGGCCCATGACCGGCCCGAACGCGCCGAACGCCGCGCCCATCTCCTTCGGCGGGAACATCTCCTTGATCAGGCCGAGCCCCTGCGGCAACATCACGGCGCCGAACAGGCCCTGCAACACCCGGGAGCCGACCAGCATCTCGGGTGACACCGCCAGGCCGCACAGCAGCGACCCGGCCGTGAAGCCCGCGGCGCCGATCAGGAACATGCGCTTGCGCCCGTACAGGTCGCCGAGCCGGCCGCCGGTGATGAGGCCGATCGCCATGGCCAGCGTGTAGCCGGCGGCGAGCCACTGGATCATGCCCGCCGACCCGCCGATGTCGGCGCGGATGGTCGGGGCGGCGATCGTGGTGATCAGCGCGTCCACCAGGTCGAGGATCTCGCCGGCCAGGATCACGAAGAGGGCGACCCAGCGCCAGCGGTAGGGAGTCTGCGCGGCCCCCGCTTCGGGGCCCGCGTCGAGGGTGGTGGTCATCGGTGCCTCCGGGAAGTTGGAACATAGTTCGTCGTTACGAACACTGTTCTACGGAGGAACAGTGTTCGTGTCAAGTACGATGTTCGTGACGAGGACGCAGCCGAGGAGAAGCCGGAGGCCGGACGCAATGACAACGGTCGATCAGGGCCAGGACGCGGAGCTCCCCGCGCCACCGTGGCGCAAGCGTCGCCGCAGCACACCGGCGAAGGCCAAGCAGCCGCTCAGCCAGGATCTGATCGTCGACACCGCGCTCCGGATCCTCGACGCGGAGGGGCTCGACGCGGTCAGCATGCGCCGGGTCGCCCAGGAGCTCGACACCGGGCCCGCCTCGCTCTACGCGCACGTGTCCAACAAGGAGGAGCTCCTGGAGATCCTGCTCGACCGGGTGTCAGGCGAGATGCGCCTGCCCGAGCCGGACCCCGAGCGCTGGCGCGAGCAGATCAAGGAAGTGGCCTACGAGATCCACCGGGTGCTGAGCGCGCACGCCGACATCGCCCGGGTGCCGCTCGGCATGATCCCGACCGGCCCCAACGCGCTCCGCATCAACGAGCGGGTGATGACCATCATGCTGGCGGGCGGGGTCCCGCCGCAGATCGCGGCCTGGGCGGTCGACCGCTTCTATCTCTACATCAACTCCGACGCCTACGAGGGCTCGATCCATGTGACCAAGCAACGGGCCAGCGGCCTGGAGCCCGCGGAGTACATCGCGAGGTTCCTCGGCCAGGTCCGCGAGTACTTCACCAGCCTGCCCGCCGACCGTTTCCCGGTGACCGTGCGGCACGCGCCCGAGCTCATGTCCGGCGACGGCGAAGACCGGTTCGAGTTCGGGCTGGAGCTGATCATTCGCGGGCTGGAGTCGTACGTGGAGGGCTCCCAGGACTCCTAGCCGACCCCCCGGAAGTCCTAGCCGAAGACGCGGTCGAACGCGGCCTGGCGCGGGGCGCCCTTGGCGGTGTCCCAGACGGCGAAGACGACGTGCTCGAACCGCCCGGCGAACTCGCCGCCGCCGGCGCGCAGCGGCTCGGCGAACGCCTGGGCGACCTCGGCGGGATCGTTGCGGAAGACCCCGCAGCCCCACGCGCCCAGCACCAGCCGCCGGTGCCCGTGCCGGAGGGCGACGGCGAGCACCTTGCGCGCTCGCAGGCGCAGGACCTCGGGGATGCGGGCGGCCTGGCGTTCGTCGCGGATCGCTCCGCGGTTGGGCGCCGGCGAGGTCAGGAAGGCCACGTCGTACGGCTCGTCCAGCAACCGGCCCGCGTCGTCACGGAACACCGGGACGGCGGGGGAGTAGATCATGTGGTCGCTGTAGAGCAGGTCACCCTGCGAACGGTGGAAGTCATAGAACTCGCGGGCCGCACGCAGCGACGCGTACAACGCCGACGATCGGGCCAGGCCTTCTTCCTGGGCGTGCGCGCCGTTCAGGAACCCGCCGCCCGGGTTCTTGGCGGAGGCGAAGTTGAGCGCCAGCGGCACGGAGCCCAGACCGGAGAGCCGCCGCGCGGCGGCCAGCGTCGTCTCACCGGTGACCTCGATGCGGGTCTCCAGGCCCGGTGACTCCGGCAGGCCCGCCAGCAGGGCGTCGAGCTCGTCCGGCCGGTGCAGGACGGTGCCGCGCACGGTCGCCTCAACGGCGTCGGCGATGGTGACCGTGCTGCCGGAGGGGGCCACGTAGTCACCGCGGTCGAGGATGCTCACGGTCTCTTGGGCGGTCTGCCGCCTGGGATGTCTGCTCATCTCACGCAGAGTCTCCCGGTCGGACGCGGCCGGTGACAACGCGATATCACCATGAGTCCGAAATGCCGGATCTCACTGCACATGTGGGGCTGGTGGTGTAGGTGTGGTTGCTTTGCTCCCCCGAAAGAAGACAGAGAAATGCCTGAATACTCATCCGTCCGCCGCGTTCAGTACCTGGGCCTCGCCGTCGTCCTCGCCGTGTCCTCGCTCGGGGCCGGTGCCTGCAAGCCGGGGAAGAAGAAGAAAAAGTCCAAGTCCGGCGGCGTCACGACCTCGCAGACCTCGCCCGCGCCCACGTCGCCGGGGACCGCTCCGGTCCAGGACAACGGCCTGGCGAACAAGCCGCCGAAGGTCATCCTCTCCCAGGTCGCCACCGCGCTGCGCGGTGCCACCTCCCTGCGCGCCAAGGGCACCATGAAGGACGGCCGTGACCTGCTCGCCTTCGACATGACGTTCACCAAGCGGGGGGCCGCCAAGGGCAAGGTCCGCGGTCCGATCCTGCGCAAGAACGTGACCGTCGAGGTCATCCTCGTCAACGGCAAGGCCTACCTTCGCGGCCGCCAGCTCTGGCTGGCCGCCGGCGGGCAGGCCGCAGCCCGGCGCATGGGCTCCAAGTGGATGGTCGTACCCGGCAAGCAGCAGCCGGCCGGCGGCAATCTCAGCATGAACGGGTTCGCGAAGTCGCTGAAGCCGAGCGGCCGGGTGGTCAAGCTGCAGCCGGTGATGCTCCGCGGGCAGCGCGTGATCCGGCTGATGGACATGGCCGACCGCTCGGTGCTCTTCGTCGCCACCACCGGGAAGCCCTACCCGTTGCGCGTCGCGCAGAAGGGCGGGAAGCAGGTCATGGACTTCGATCAGTTCGACGCCCCCGTCACCATCACCAGGCCACTTAACGTGGTGACCCGCCCCTAACGGGAGATTTCCGGGCATCCGGCGGCGGGCGCATGTTGCGAAATGATCAAATGGGCGCGTCTTTCTGGCATGCTTTCCAGCGATATGCAGCCCCCACGTTCCCGCCAGGGCCGGCGCCGGCGCCGGCCCGACCCCCCACGGCGGCACCCCGCGCCCCCGCCGGCGGCGTCCGGCTCGTACGAGCAGGGTCCGTACGAGCACGACCCCCACGGTGCCGGCCAGCAGCAGAGCGGACACGATCCCCAGGGCCGCGGCCCCGGCGGATACGATCCACAAGGCCGCGGCCCCTACCCGCCCGATCCGAACACGCCCGATCCGAACACGCCGGGTCTGTACGGACCCGATCCGTACGGTGAACCGCCCCGCCGCCGGGATCCCTACCAGGGATCCAGCGGGATGGGGCAGGACCTCGACCGGGCGTTCGTGGGTGCGTCGCGCAGCCGCCGGTTGTTCCGCGCCATGGTGGTGATCGTCGTCGGGCTCATCCTGCTGGCCGGGATCGCCGCGTTCGGCTTCCTGCTCTTCGGCTCGCCCGGCGGCAAGGGCGGCCTGGCCGCGCCGCGCAACGACCCCGGGCCGAAGAGCAGCCCCCAGGGTCACGCCGACGCGGCTCCGGGCACCCCGCCCGTCATCACCCCGCGGCGCGCGCCCTACATCCCGGCCGTCGGCACCGGACGCTTCGTCCGCCCGGCGGCGGGGACGAGCCGCGTGTACGGCCGCGGCAAGGTGATGCGCTACATGATCGAGGTGGAGGGCGGCATCCGCCAGCAGCCCCTCGTCTTCGCGCGGAGCGTGGAGAAGATCCTGGCCGACCCGCGCGGCTGGACGGCCGGGGGCCGGTGGGGTTTCAAGCGCGTGGACTCCGGCACGTACGACTTCGTGGTGCGGCTGGCCTCGCCTGGAACGGTCGACAAGTTGTGCGGTGCCTACGGCCTGGAGACCAACGGCCAGGTCAACTGCAGCGGCGGCAAACAGGTCGTGGTCAATCTCCGGCGCTGGCTTCTGCTCACCACGTACTACAGGCAGCAGCCGGACCAGTATCACGCGCTCGTCATCAACCACGAGGTCGGCCACAGGCTGGGCTACAACCACATGACCTGCGGCAGGAAGGGCCGTCTCGCGCCCGTCATGCAGCAGCAGATCTTCGGCCTGAAGGGTTGCCTGGCCAACGGCTGGCCGTACGACCGGCGCGGCCGTTTCATCACCGGCCCTGGTGTCCCTTAAGCCGTTCCAGCGGAAATGCGTTGGGTGGCGGCGGCCCGTTCCGCCATCCTTGAGACGTGCTTCTGACGATCACGACAACGCTGTCCCCGGCCACGGACCTGGGCTTCCTGCTGCACAAGCACCCCGACCGGGTTCAGCCGTTCGAGCAGGCCTTCGGCACCGCGCACGTCTTCTACCCGGACGCCGGCGCGGACCGCTGTACGGTCGCGCTGCTCCTCGACGTCGACCCGGTCAAGCTGGTGCGCACACGCGGCAAGGGCACGCCCGACTTCTCACTCGGCCAGTACGTGAACGACCGGCCCTACGCGGCGTCGTCACTGCTGGCGTCGGCAATGGCCAACGTCTTCCGTACCGCCATGCGCGGCCGTTGCGACCTGCGTCCCGAACTCGCGGAGACGGCGCTCCCCTTGGAGATCACGCTGCCCGCGCTGCCCTGCCGGGGCGGCCCCCAACGCGCCGAACGTTACTTCGCGCCGCTCGGCTGGCAGGTCACGGCGGCCCGCGTGCCGCTCGACCCGGAGTTCGAGGCCTGGGGCGACTCTCGATACGTCTCGCTGACGCTGACGGGGCAGCTCAAGCTCTCCGACGCCCTCAACCAGCTGTACGTGCTGCTGCCGGTGCTGGACGACGCCAAGCACTACTGGATCGCGCCTGACGAGGTCGACAAGCTGATCCGCGCAGGCGAGGGGTGGCTGGCCACGCATCCGGACCGGGCCGACATCACCCGCCGCTACTTGGCCAACCGGCGCGGGCTCGTCCGGACCGCGCTCGGCCGGCTCGCCGACGCCGACGACGCGCCCGAGGACGAACTCGATCGCGACCCGATCGAGGAGGAGCCGCCCGCGGTCGATCCCACGGCGGCCGAGCCGGGCACCGCGCCGGAGGCGGAGTCCGCAGCCGCCGCACCGCCGGTGCCGCTCGCCGAGCGGCGCATCCAGGCCGTGCTGGAGACGCTGCACGCCCAGCAGGCACCGCGCGTCATCGACCTCGGGTGCGGCTCGGGCAAGCTGGTCGCGCGCCTCAAGCAGGACGCCTACTTCCAGCGGATCGCGGGTGTGGACGTGTCGGACCGCGCTCTCCAGGGCGCTCGCCGCCGCGGGCAGCCCGAGGACGTCGCGCCCGACCGGCCGCCGCGGGTGGAGATCTTCCAAGGTGCCCTGACGTACGCGGACGAACGTTTCCGCGGCTACGACGCGGCCGTGCTGATGGAGGTCATCGAGCACATCGACCCGCCGCGGCTGCCCGCCGTGGAACGGGTGGTCTTCGGCGACGCCAAGCCGCGCGTGGTGGTCGTCACCACGCCCAACTCCGAGTACAACGTGCGGTACGAGGGGCTCGCACCGGGCGCGATGCGCCACCCCGACCACCGCTTCGAATGGACCCGCGCCGAGTTCCGCCGATGGGCCGAGCGCGTCGCCGCCGGCCATGGCTACCAGGTCCACTACGTGCCCGTAGGCGACGACGATCCCGAGGTCGGCGCCCCGACCCAGCTGGGGGTGTTCACCCGATGAGCGAGACGCGCGGCACCGAGACTCACGGCATCGAGAATCGCGGTACCGAGATCCGCGTGCCCGAGATGGGCCTCGTCGTGCTCGTCGGCGTGTCCGGCTCCGGCAAGTCGCACTTCGCCCGCAGGCACTTCAAGCCGAGCCAGGTGGTGTCTTCGGACTACTGCCGGTTCGTGGTGTCCGATGACGAGAACGACCAGAGCGCGACCGGCGACGCGTTCGACCTGCTGCACTACATCGTCCGCAAGCGGCTGCGGCGCGGCCTGCTGACCGTCGTGGACGCCACGAACGTGCAGCAGAAGGCCCGCCAGTCGCTGCTCCAGATCGCCAAGGACCACGACGTGCTGTCCGTGGCGATCGTCCTGGACGTGCCCGAGCACCTCGCCGCCGAGCGCAACGCCGCGCGCCCTGAGCGCGACCTGCCCGACCACGTGATCCCGCGGCAGCGCCGCGAGCTGCGGCGCGGCCTGCGGTCGCTGGGCCGCGAGTTCAAACGGTCGTACGTGCTGTCGGGCGTGGACGAGATCGACGCCGCGACGATCACGTACGAGAAGGCGTGGACGGACAAGCGCGAGATCACCGGGCCGTTCGACATCATCGGCGACGTCCACGGCTGCCGCGCGGAGCTGGAGGAACTGCTCGGCGAGCTCGGCTACGAGATCGAGTGCGACGCGCTCGGCCGCGCCGCGGGCGCGAACCACCCCGGCGGCCGCACCGCCGTCTTCGTCGGCGACCTGGTCGACCGGGGGCCGGACACGCCGGGGGTGCTGCGCCTGGTCATGGGCATGGTCGAGGCGGGCCAGGCTCTGTGCGTCTCCGGTAACCACGAGAGCAAACTCGTCCGGGCCCTGCGCGGCAGGAAGGTGCGCGTCGCGCACGGCCTGGCCGAGTCGCTCGAGCAGCTGGCCGCCGAGCCGGACGACTTCCGCGACCGGGCCCTGCGGTTCATGGACGGCCTCATCAGCCACTACGTCCTGGACGAGGGCCGCCTGGTGGTCGCGCACGCGGGGCTGAAGGAGGACTACCACGGGCGTGCCTCGGGACGCGTCCGCTCGTTCGCGCTCTATGGCGACACGACCGGGGAGACGGACGAGTACGGGCTGCCGGTGCGTTACCCGTGGGCCAACGACTACCGCGGCAAGGCGATGGT
This sequence comes from Actinomadura sp. 6N118, assembly GCF_044326415.1. Classification (NCBI taxonomy): domain Bacteria; kingdom Bacillati; phylum Actinomycetota; class Actinomycetes; order Streptosporangiales; family Thermomonosporaceae; genus Actinomadura; species Actinomadura sp. 6N118. The sequence goes on from NZ_JBIRAZ010000036.1 coordinate 11,097, forward strand.
CGTGTACGGGCACACGCCCATTCCCGAGCCGGAGTGGATCAACAACACGATCTGCCTGGACACCGGCGTGGTCTTCGGCGGGAAGCTGACCGCCCTCCGGTATCCGGAGCGCGAGCTGGCCGCCGTGCCCGCCAAGCAGGTCTGGTACGAGCCGACGCGGCCGCTCGTGCCCACCCCGGCCATGAAGGCGGGCGGGCACCGCGAGACCGACGTTCTCAAGATCGAGGATGTGCTGGGGAACGAGGGAGTCGAGACGACCCTGATGGGCCGGGTCTCGGTCCGCCATGAGAACGCGCTCGCGGCGCTGGAGGTGATGAGCCGGTTCGCGGTGGACCCGCGCTGGCTGGTCTACCTGCCGCCGACCATGGCGCCGCCCGCCACCTCGACCCTGCCCGGCCACCTGGAACACCCGGCCGAGGCGTTCGCCGCGTACCGCGAGCAGGGCCTGGACCGCGTGATCTGCGAGGAGAAGCACATGGGGTCGCGGGCCGTCGTGGTCGTGGCGCGCGACGCCGACGTCGCGGCCGCCCGCTTCGGCGTGACCGACGGCACCACTGGTGCGATCTTCACCCGTACGGGCCGCGCGTTCTTCCGCGACCCGGCGCGGAACGGCGAGGTCCTCGACCGTGTCCGGACGGCCATCACCAGTGCCGGGCTCTGGGATGCGCTGGAGACGGGCTGGCTCGTGCTGGACTGCGAGCTGCTGCCGTGGTCGGCCAAGGCCATGGACCTGATCCGCACCCAGTACGCGGCGACCGGCGCGGCGGCCCGCGCCGCGCTGCCGGTGGCGTCGGACGCGCTCGCCCGCGCCGCCGCCCGCGGTCTCGACGTCGGCGGCCTCCGCGAGCGCATCGACCGGCGGGCCGCGAACGCGACGCTGTTCCGCGACGCCTACGCCCGCTACTGCTGGCAGGTGGACGGACTGAGCGGGCTGAAGCTCGCGCCGTTCCAGGTGCTGGCGGGGGAACGGCGTACGTGGGCCACGTTCCGCGAGCACGACTGGCACATGGAGATCGCCGCACGGCTGGTCAAGGCCGACCCGTCCGGGCTGCTCACCGGCACCGGCTCCATGGTGGTCGACCTGGGCTCGGAGACGTCGGTGGCCGCCGCCACCGGCTGGTGGACCGAGCAGACGGAGGCCGGGGGCGAGGGCATGGTCGTCAAGCCGCTGGGCCCGCTGCCCGAGGACCGGAAGGTGCAGCCCGGCATCAAGTGCCGTGGCCGCGAGTATCTGCGGATCATCTACGGCCCGGACTACGCCGAGCCGGAGAACCTCGACCGGCTCCGCAACCGGTCGCTGGGCCGCAAACGTTCGCTCGCGATGCGCGAGCACGCGCTCGGCCTGGCGGCACTCGACCGCCTCACCGCGGGCGAGCCGCTGTGGCGCGTCCACCAGGCGGTGTTCGCCGTGCTCGCGCTGGAGTCCGAGCCTGTGGACCCGCGTCTCTAGGACTGAGTCTCCAGGCCCGCGCTTGTGGACCCGCGCATGGAGGGGGACCTGCGTTTACCTGGCGGGTTGTGTCGAGGCGGTCGCTTCTCTGCGGCGTCGGCAGAGGAGCGACCGCCCGCGTCCGTCAGGTTGTGAAGAGCATGTGGAAGACGCTCCCGTGGTGGGGGCGGTGGTGCGCAGCACCGTGGTGATGGTGGTGGACCGCCGCAGCAGGCGCGCCCCAGGCGGGGGCCGCAGGAGCAGCGGGGGGCGGCGCCTGGAAGTTGGCAGCCATGTTGCTGAGGGCCTCGAGCTCGCCATAGTCGAGGAAGATGCCCCTGCAGTTGTCACATTGCTCGATGTGGACGCCGTTGCGGGTGTACGTCCGCATCACGCCACGACACTTAGGGCAGTGCATGCCTTCTTGTCCTTCCGGTATGGAATCCCCAGGTAGAGGCTAAATCTAGAGCAGTCTCCACGTCACGTCATGCCGGGATTCCCGCAATGGAGATTCTGCGGCAGGCATCGACGAGCGCGAGTTCCGGCTCTTCGAGCGGTCGGTCGCCCTCCCGCGCGGATATGACGCACGTGGCGGCGATTTGGATCACGAGAGTTCGGGCAGGTACGTCCAGGGTCGGCCACGGGTCCCCGTCCGCCGGCACCGCAGGCCCTCCCGCCGCGCGGTAGGCCCCCAGCAGGCGTTCCCAATCCTCCGGCGGCAGCACGCCCGCCGAGTAGAGCGCGGCGGGACGGGCGAGATCCCACGCCGGATCGCCCACTCCGAGGTCCTCCACATCGATGAGCCGCCACGCCCCGGAGGCGTTCCGGACCATCTGCCCCAAGTGCCAGTCGCCATGGATGAGGCACCGGGCGCCATCTGCGGGCTCTGCGGTTTCGCCGCGAATCCAGGACGGAAGTGTGGCGAACGCGCGACGGATCTCGGTCGCCGCCGGACCGTCCTCCAGCCGTGAGACGAGGCGCGCGACCCGGGCCGGGCGGCCCCAGCTCGGTGCCCCCGTGGGCACGGTCCCGGCGTGGAGCGTGGCGAGCAGCCGCCCGGCGTCCTCCCACGGCAGCGGGCCCGCCGGGTCCACCGGCGTCGCGTACGGCCAGACCGTCACCACCCGGCCCTCGATCTCCCGCCGGGGACCCAGGGGCGGGAGCAGCAGATCCGGGAGCCCGGCGGAGACGTCCATTCGCCGCTGGAGCAGGGGACCGCCGTCCCGGTCCGGCTGATGCGCCTTGACGACCACGTCCCCGACCCGTACCACCAGTACCGAATGCCGGTCGTACAGCACCTCTGCTTCGGCGTCCGCACACACGTCCGCTCGCGCGTCTGCCCGCGCGCCCGCCCGCGCGCCCGCCCGCGCGCCCGCCCGCGCGTCCGCTCGCGCGTCTGCCCGCGCGTTCACCGACGCGTCCGCCCGCGCGTCCGCGCTCGCCGACCGGGCCGTGGTGCGGGCTAGGTCGGCGAGCGAGGCGAGCAGGGTGGAGGGCACGCGATCAGTTAACCATCCGCCCTACCGGTCGTAGACCTCCATCTCCCAGAGTGAGTAGCCGTACGTGGTCGCCCGTTTGAGGCCGTACATGCGGATCCAGCGGGCGTCTCTCGGGGTGAACGAAACCCAGTCATCGCCACCGTTGCCTCCCGTGACGGTGCGCACGGTCGTCCACACGCCACCGCCGGTGGAGGTCTGCACCCGGTAGTCGCGGCCGTAGGCGGCCTCCCACTTCAGGTTCGCGAAGCCGACCTTCTTGACGGTGCCCAGGTCCACCTCGATCCACTGCGTATCTGTCCGCTGGCTGGACCAGCGGGTCGTCATGCTCCCGTCGACGGCCTTGGGTCCTTCGAACCCGGCCTTCTCGACGCTGGAGGTCTTGGCCGGGCGATTCAGCGCCAGGTTGGTCTTCAGCCGGTAGTTCGCCGTGAGGGTGGTGGCGGTCGCCGGGGCCACGATGTTGTGGGCCGACGCGCCGCCGTCGGACCAGCCGGCGAACTCATAACCCTTGCGGGCGACCATCTGTGTCGTGGTCGGCGCCGAGACCGACACCGTGGAGCCGATGATCACTGTGCTGGTGAACGGCGCGGCCTTGGTCGTCTGCAGCAGGGTCAGCGGGATCCCGGCCGGGTTGGAGGCGACCGTGAGCTGCGTTGTCTTGGGCTGCAACATCACGCTCTTGGTGTCGGTCAGCCCTTCGGAGTCGGTCGCGGTGAGCCGCAGCTCGATCCGGGAGGGGTACTCGTGGTCGGGTGCGACGAACGACCCGCTCTCGCCGTTCTGGCCGGTGACGGTGTGCTCGTGGCAGTCGCTCGGGCAGTGGTGCATGATCATCTGCCACTTCAGCGAGGCGCCGGTGAGGGCGCCGTCCTCGGCATCGGTGCCCCCACCGGAGAAGTCGACCCGCTCGCCCACCTGCCAGGTCAGGTCGGCGCCCGGTGCCGTGATCGTCGCTGTCGGCGGGGTCGAGCCGGCCACGATCGGCTGGGTCGAGGTGTCGGCAGCGCCGCGCGCGTCGGTGACCCGCAGGCCGACCGTGTACGTCCCCTTGGCCGAGTAGGTGTGGCTGGGCCTGGGGTCGGTCGAGTCGTCGTAGGCGCCGTCGCCGTCCAGATCCCACGCGTACGTGAGCGGCAGGTCCCCGTCGGCGTCACTGGACGTGGTGCCGTCGAAGTCGACGGTCAGCGGCAGCGCGCCGCTGGTGACGCTGGACTTGATCGCCGCCACCGGCGGGTTGTTGACGCCGTTGTAGACGTAGCGAACGATCCGGCCGCCCATGATGTCGGTGCCGAAGAGGTCGCCGTTCGGGCCGGACTGGAGCTCGACGATGGTGCCCGCGTCGGTGGCGAATGTCTCGATCTTGGTCTTGTCGGGCAGTCCGTTCGTGCCGGGCTTCATCGCCCACACACAATTGCGCGAGTAGTCGGTGAAGAACAGCGCGCCTCTGTACTGCGCCGGGTAGGTGGTGCCTGCGTAGAACGAGACGCCGCTCGAGGAGGAACTCCCGGTGCTGCACGTCTCGTTCGGCACGACCTTGGCGCTGTGGTGGTAGGCGTAGTACGGGGCGGTCACGGCCGAGGTGCCCGCACCGTAGAGGTTCTCGCAGATGTTGAGGTTGGCGGCGTCATAGGCGGATTGACGTGCTGTCCCCTCGTAGCAGGGCCACCCGAAGTTCCGCATGGTGCCGAACGGCTCGGTCAGGCGGTTGATCTCTTCCCAGGCGCCGTAGCCGACGTCGCCCAGCCAGACCTCGTTGGTGCCGGGCCGGATGGTGAAGCGGAAGGGGTTGCGCAGGCCGTACGCGACGATGCGCCGCACGTTCACGCCGCCGCTGGGCAAGGGGTTTCCCGCCGCGCCCTCACCCGTGTCGGGGTTGACGCGGATGATCGTGCCGTCCAGCGTGGCCGGGTCGCCGGTGGTGCGCAGGTCCTGCGAGCGCAGCGCGCCACCCTGGCCGGTGGGGGCGGTGAGCGCGGTGCCGGCGGCGCCGGGCGGGTCGCCGCAGGCGTTGTTCTTCTGGCCCCAGTCGGCGTAGTTGAAGCTGGCGCCGTCGCCGCCGCCCGCGTAGAGCATGCCGTCCTTGCCGAACGCCAGCGAGCCGATGGAGTGGCTGGAGAACTGCTGGCACCAGTCCTCGATCAGCACCCGCTCGCTGACCGGTCCCGCCTGTGCCGCGCTGGACAACGCGGCGCGCGCTTGGACGGCCGGGCTCAGGACCGAGATGCGCCCGGCCACGACACAGCCCTCGTTGTAGGCGCCCGGCGGGTCCGGGCAGTTGTCGCTGGAGCCGTCGGCCGAAGGCCAGCGGGGGAAGTTCCCGCCCATGACGCCGTTGTAGCTGTACATCACGTACACCCGCGGGTCGGCAGGGAACTCCGGGTGCAGTGCCATGCCGAGCATGCCGCGGTCCCACCCGTTGAACGTCTGCTGCCGCAGGTCGGCGAAGATCTCGGGCTCGGTGTCGGCGAGCGAGTCGAAGACCTTGATGATCCCGCTCTTCTCGGCCACGAAGACCCGGCCGTCGGGAGAGAACTCCACGTTGGTGGGCGCGGTCACCTTGCCCTTGAAGAGCTCCTTCTGCTGGAAGTTGGCCGGCAGCGCCGCGGCCCGCGCGGTCGCGTCGACGGGCTGCTGCCAGGCGATGACGGCCAGCAGCGTGGCGGCCAGTGCCACGGCGAGCAGTCCTGCGAGAAAGGGATTGTGGTTTCGAATGAATCCGGGCGAACTGCGTGCTCCCACGGACGGCCCCCTTCGTGCCCCGTACGGAGGCCAGCGATGTGGCGCTCCTGCACAGAAGATGAATCAACTCTGGGGCTTAAGGGGCGGTTGGACCTCTATTGGCCAGCGGTTCATCCACAATTGGTCACCGTGTCAACCGATTAGCGTGATCGTGCGACGCGTGCTCTGATTTGTGCCGGAACGGGCCTGTGTCGAGCGCGCGGCCGGATCCGGCCATCTTGGATCGAGACCCTCGCCAGTCACTGTCCGGATGCATCAGATTGCTGTTAGTAGTCAACGGTGGTCTGAGACACGGGGGCGTGCGATTGATGGAAAGGCATTGGCGGCTCGCGTCGGCCGTCGGGGCGATCGTCGTGATGGCCGTCGCCGTCACGCTGACGGCGGTACGCGGGGGACTGGAGCACGCAAGCTGGATGGCGGCCATCATCAGCCTGCTCACGGTGCCCGCCGCCGTTCTGGCCTGGGCGCTCCGCCGTTCGGATCCGCCGGCGTCCTCGCTGGACGAGCACCTCGCGGGTGTCGCGGACGAGCTGGCACCGCGGATCCGCGCCGAATGGATCTCCGAGGCGAAGGTCCGCGGGCTCATCGGCCCGGCCTGGGACCAGGCGGGGGAGACCGAGCCCTGCCACCTCCTGCCGGTCCGGTGGTCCAAGGTGGGCGCGAACTGCCGCCCCGGTGGCGCCCCGCGCGGGCGAGTGCACCGCGCCGACTCGGTCGCCGGGCTCGTGGCCAGCTATCTCGGGGTGAACGGGCGGCGGCTCGTCATCCTGGGGGAGGCGGGTTCGGGCAAGTCGGCGCTGGCCGTCCTCATGACCCTTGGCCTGCTCAAGGACCGCCTGCCGGGCGGCCCGGTTCCGGTGCTCTTCCCGCTGGCGTCCTGGGATCCCGGCGAGCCCCTGATCGACTGGCTGGCGGCCCGGCTGGGCGAGGCCGTGCCGCCGCTCGGCAAGCGGATCGCCAGGAAGCGGCTGCGCGAGCACGTGCCCGCGTACCGGCACGGGAAGCTCCGGAAGCTCGAACGGACGCTGGCCTACCAGCTCATCCACACCGGGCGGATCCTGCCCGTCATGGACGGTCTGGACGAGATCCCCGGCGCCCGGCACGGTTCCGTCGTACCGCGGATCAACGAGGCGGCCGACCGGCTGCCGGGGTACGTGCTCACGTGCCGCGCGGACGCGTACCCGGAGGCCGAGCCCGCGCCCGAGCTGGTGCCCGAACCAGCGTCTGAGCTGGCGTCCGCGCTTGAACCGGCGTCTGAGCTGGCGCTTGAACCGGCGTCTGAGCTGGCGCTTGAACCGGCGTCTGGGCTGGCGCCCGAGCCCGCGCCTACGTCTGCCGCCGCGGCCGCGCCTGTGTCTACCGTGGCGCCCGCGTCCGCGCGGGGGCGAGAGGTTCTCCATGACGTGTGGCGGGTGCGGCTGGAGCCCGTCCCCCTCGACGATGCAAGGAGGTTCCTCGCAGACCCCGCCAGTGACGGCGAGGACCGGTGGGAGCCGGTTTTCGCCAGGCTCGCGGCTACGGACCGGTCAGACCATGAGAAAACGCTGGCCGATGTTCTCGCGAGCCCGCTCATGTTGTCGCTCGCGAGCAGGGTCTACCGGAGCCGTCTGGAGAAACCGACCGAGCTGCTGGATCCGGAAATCTGTGCCGACAAGGGCGCCATGGAGAGAAGGCTGCTGTCAGGCCTGGTACGCCAGGCGTTCCGGGACGCGCGCTGGCCGCTCGCGAAGGCCGAGAGATGGCTCGCCGAACTCGCCGCCCAGACCCATCGGCAGAATCCGTCCAGGATCCGCTGGTGGGAGCTCACCCGGCATCTCCGCCCCGCCACCGCCGTGCTCGCGGGCGTCTTGGGCGCGGTCATCTCAGGGGTGGCCACCGGTCTCGGCTTCTACGTGGTGTTCGGGCCCGTCACGGGGCTCGTCGCGGGCCTTGCCGGCGCGATCGCCCTGGGCGTGCCGTGCGCCCTGTCCGTGCCGGCTCCCGCCGAGCTGCAGTTCCAGCTGAGCGGGCGGATCCGGCGGGCCTTCGTCAGCGGGTCGGCCATCGGCACGGTGAGCTTCCTGGCGGGGCACGTCGCCTACGACTGGGAGATCGGCCTCGCGGCGTCCCTCACTCTCGGGCTGCCGGTCTCGGTGCTCTACGGCTGCTCCGTACAGGGGGAGATCTCCAAAGTGGTCACGCCGGGCTCGCTGCTGCGCCGCGACCGGGTGGTGGCGCTCGCCTTCGGGCTCGTCTACGGCGTCCCGCTCGGGGTCATCGGCGCGGTCGTGGTGGGCCACAAGCACGGGGTACCCGTCGGCGTCGTCTTCGGGATCGTGTTCGGCATCGCCGCAGGGCTGGCCGGGGGACTGCTGTACGGGCTGTTCTGGGCGCTGGCCCTCAAGGTGATGAACATCGGGGTCATCGCGTGGGTTCATCTGATCCTCGTCCAGGTGTGCCTGGTCGCGCGTGGCCGGGGGCCCTGGCGGCTGATGCAGTTCTTCGAACATGCCCACCAGCGGGGCGTCTTCCGGCAGATCGGCGCGGCGTACGAGTTCAGCCACGCGAGGTTGCAGGACGAGCTGGCTCAGCGCCAGCGGCCCTGACGGAACGAGAACGAGCGGAACCTGTCGTGCACGTCGAGCAGATCCACGTTCACCCCGAGGGCGCGCAGATGGTCGGAGGCCCGATGGCTGTGTCGGGGCAGGCAGCCAGCCAGGTGTGGATAAGGCAGCACGCGGGGTTCGCTGACCGTGGGATCGCGGGCCCGCAGGCCGTCGAGTTTCAGCTCAGCACGCCGCCGCCACAGCTCCAGCCAGCCGCCTTCGGGTGGTGGTTCGTTAAGCGCGGGCTCGCCGAGCGAGGGTTCGTCCAGTGCGGGCTCGTCCAGTGCAGGATCGTTCGGTGAGGGCAGGCCGAGGTGCTCGGCCCAGAGGTCGCGGCGGAACGGTCGAACGTCGTCCTCGCCTACGCAGGTGACGTTCACCTCGGTGGCACGTGCCTGCCACGGATCGCCGCCGGACGCCCCGTTCACGAGCCGGCCGAGGCGGATCAGCGGCGGCCGGAGAAGCTCGTGCTGGCTGTGGCTGAGCGAGAGGGAGTCCAGGTTGGCCGAGCCGACGGACAACCAGGAGTCGTCGACGATCGCGACTTTCGAGTGAACGTGGTTCCGGAGGATGCGGGTGCGGTGTGTCCCCTGCTCATGGCTCCACAGCGTGAAGATCCCCAGCCGGTCGTCGCCCAGCTCCGCCATCCCGGCCAGCAGGCGTTCCAGCGCGCGCCGTTGCCAGATGACGTAGTTGGGGACGTCCGGCTTGATGTTGAGGAGCAGGATCAGCTGCAGTCCGGATGCCCGCCGCGCGGCGCGGATCAGGGCGTCGACCAGCTCGGGGCAGGTGAGGTACTGGTTCTCCAGGTAGACGAACCGCTCGGCGGACTCCAGCGCCCGGAGATAGGACTCGTAGATTCCCGTCTCGCCCGCGTCCGCCTCCGCATAACGCCGTGCGCCAGTCAGTGTGCGCGTCACCTGGAGCGTCGTGGTTCCTGTGGCGGCGGGTTTCCCTTCCGCCTTTTCCGCCAGCGGCTCGAACGGGGCGGGCGCAGGACCCACCGTGCGTTTGGGGGAGGGTCGGGCATGGTCCCAGTGCAGGCGGAACGTGGCGTCCAGATCGGCCACTGCGGGCCCCTCGATTCTGGCGCTCACATCGTGGACCGGCGCCCGCACCGAACTCCGCCAGCGCAGATGGCCACGGCGTGGATCGTCGATGCGGTGCTCGCGCCCGTCGAAGTACTCCTGGGCGAACACCGAGCCGATGAGGAACGCAGCCCGGTCGTCGATCACGAAGACTTTTGCGTGGATCGGCAAGGTCTGCGGCGTGGCCAGACGGCGTGTCCGCACGAGGCCCTCCGGGTCGTGGCGCCGGAGGAATCGTTCAACGGGGTGGGTGGTGTTGGCAGGCGACGCGGCGGGGGTGGGGTGGTTCAGCACCACGTGCACCGCGACGCCGCGCCCGGCCGCCTCCAGCAGGCTCTCTTCCAGCCGTACCCCGCCCGCCGGGCCGGGATTGCCGACCGGGTCCATGCCGAATTCCATCCGCACGTGCGGCACGTCCAGCATGAACAACATCGCCCGTACGGAGCGGCGCGCCGTCGCGACCTCCTCGGCAAGCCGCGCCCAGGCGGACTCGTTGTCGATGAGGAACTCGATCCTGTTGCCCGTGGTCGGCTGCGGCCCCTGCGCGGCGGCCCAGCCGGAGCCGAACCTGGTGAGTGCGGGCATCGTCGTGAGCGAGGCGGGGCCGCGCGTCACCCAGAGCTCGGCGAGCCTGGCACGGACACGTTCATCGGCGAAGCCATAGCCGCCGTTCTCTCTGATGAGGATGCCTCGGCCGACCATGGCGTTCAGCAAACCGCGGCTGGGCACGAGCCGTTGCCGCCGGGCTGTGCGCGTGCCGCCGCCGCGCGTACCGCCGCCCGTGCCCTGCGCCAGCCAGGCCAGCGCGCGGCGTGCCGTCCCGGCCGCCACCGGGTCGTCGCCGCAGGCGCTGTCGATGAACGCGTCGATCTCGTGGGCCTCGCCGGCTTCGGTGGACTCGTCGGCTTCGGTGGCCATCCGGCAAGGTTAGGGCGCGTCGCGCAGGAGGGCAGCTGACTTTGAGACACGCCCTAGGGCCGTGGCTCCTGAGGGGAGGCCTCTTCGCGGAGCTCGTGGCGGAGCACCTTGCCGAGCAGGGTGCGGGGCAGGTCGGTGCAGGGGATGAAGGCCGTCGGGACCTTGTAGTGGCTGAGGAAACGTTCACAATGGCGGCGCAGCTCGTCAGCCGAGAACGGGTAGGCGGGGTGCTCGACGACGTACGCGACGACCCGTTCACCACGGCGCTCGTCGCGGGCGCTCACGACGGCGCAGTCGAAGACCGCGGGATGCCGGCGCAGCACCTCCTCGACCTCGGACGGGAAGACGCTGAAGCCGCTGACCTTGATCACGTCGCGCCGGCGTTCCAGGATCGTGACGAAGCCGATCTCGTCCATGACCGCGATGTCGCCGGTGCGGAGCCAGCCCTTGGAGAGCGCCTGCGCCGTCGCGAGCGGTGCGTTCCAGTACCCGGCGAAGACCTGCGGGCCGCGCACCACGAGCTCGCCCGGCTCGCCGTACGGCAGCACCCTGGTCGGCTCGTCGGGGTCGACGATGAGCGCGTCGGTCATCGGCAGCGGGACGCCCATGGTGGTGTTGCGGGCACCACTGCCCAGTGGGTTGGCCAACACGGCGGGTGACGCCTCGGTCAGCCCGTAGGCCTGGATGAGCCGGTCGCCGCCCAGCACCTCCAGCCGGTCGGCCGTGGCCGGGGGGAGCTCGCTGCCGCCGGAGATGAAGATCCGCACCGAGTCGAGGTCGCCGGGGTCCAGCCGCGGGCTGTCCAGCACGTTGTCGTACAACGTCGGCACCCCGGGGAAGATCGTGGGCCGGTGCCGGCGCAGTGCCTTGACCACCTGGTCGCTGTTGTAGCGCGGCAGCAGCACCACCGTGCCTGCCCGCGCCACCGGCGCGATCATGCAGATGACCAGGCCGAACGAGTGGAAGAGCGGCAGGACCGCCAGGGTCACCTCCCCGCCGTCCCGATGTGCCGTGTCCCAGGCCAGCTGCTGGTTGGCGTTCGCGATGAAGTTGCGGTGGGTGAGCATGGCGCCCTTGTGCTCCCCGCCGGTGCCGCCCGTGTACTGGATGGCGGCGAGGTGCTTGGCGGGGTCGAGCCGGTACTGCCGTACGCGGCGTTGTGAGGGACGCTGCATCTCGGTGAACCGCAGAAGCCCGGCGTCGGTCGGCACCTCGGTGGTGAGCCTGGCCCGCCGCCGCTGCATCTGCACGAGCGGCAGCCGGAGCAGCAGCCGCTTCAGTGGCGGGAGGAAGTCGAGGAGGGAGGTGACGACGACGTGCTCCACGGAGACCTTGTCGCCGATCGCGTCGAGGGTGGCATAGGAACGGTCCAGGACGACGGCGACCCGGGCCTCGCAGTCCGCGAGCTGGTGCCGCATCTCCTCTTCGGTGTAGAGCGGGTTGTGCGGCACCGGGATGGCTCCGCGCCGCAGCGTGCCGAAGAACGCGATCACGAACTGCGGGCAGTTGGGCAGGATGAGCGCGACCCGGTCGCCGGGCTGGACGCCGAGCCGGTGCAGCCCCGCCGCGAACCGGTTGACCGCCGTGCGCAGCTGCCGGTAACGGATGCGCCGGCCGAAGAAGATCAGCGCGGTGTTGCGCGGCCGCCGTTGGGCCGCGTCGTCCAGCAGCCGGGTGACCGGGATGTCCGGGATATCGAGCTCGGTTGGGACACCGGGCTCGTACCAGCGCAGCCACGGACGAGGGATTTGTGACGACGGCCACATAGGCGTGGATTCAACCATGGATAGGTGTCGCTAGGGTTTCGGCATGGCAGACGAGCAGACGATCAGGCAGTTGTCCTCGCGCGTCGTGTACGAAAATCGCTGGATGACCGTACGCGAGGACGAGGTCGAACGCCTCGACGGCTCGCGCGGCATCTACGGGATCGTCGACAAGGCCGACTTCGCGCTCGTCATACCCGCCGAAGGTGACGGTTTCCATCTGGTCGAAGAGTACCGCTATCCGATCGGACGCCGGATGTGGAACTTCCCACAGGGTTCGTATCCGGACCGCAAGGTGGCCGACGATCCGGAGGAGCTCGCCCGGCACGAGCTGGCGGAGGAGACCGGTCTGCGCGCCGCGTCCCTGACTCGGCTCGGTTACCTGCACGGCTCGCATGGCACCAGCAACCAGGGCTTCCATGTCTTCCTGGCCACCGGCCTCACGCAGGGCGAGCCCGACCGGGAGCTCGAGGAGCAGGACATGCGCCAGCGCTTCGTCACCCGCGAGGAGTTCAAGCGTCTTGTGCGGGACGGCCTCATCACCGACGACTCGACGGTCGCCGCCTACGCCCTCCTGCTCCTGCACGAAGAGTCGTGACTGTCGTACGAAGAGGTATGACGGATGCACGAAGAGGCGTGATGGTCGTGCGAAGGGGCGTGACGGTCGGCGAAGAGCGCCCATGGCGGGCGCTGTCACTTGTCGCTGAGGACCAGGTTCAGCAGGCCGGGGAAGCGTGCTTCCAGGTCGTCGCGGCGCAGGGTGATGTAGAGGTTGCGGCCTTCGGGGCGCTGGAAGATGACCCCGCACTCGCGTAGTACGCGCCAGTGCCCTGTGAGCGTCGACTTGGGCGCGCCTACGTCGATGTTGCCGCACCACGTCTCCTCACCCGAGGCGATCTCCTGAACGATCCTGTGCCGGAGCGGGTGGCCGAGGGCGTGCATCACGTCCACGAGCTGGATCTCGTCTCGCGCGGGATGCAGGAGTGCGGCCATGTGTACCACTGTACGGGATAGTCGTACTGTCGGTTGACTTCTCATTCGAATTGTACGAAAGTCTCGTAGGTTCAAACTGTTCGACCTTCCCGGACAATCGTATCGAGGGGGATTCCTCATGCCCGCAGCGCCTTCGCGCCGCACGGGCTGGGCCTTGGCGCTTCTGGCGTTCGCCCAGCTCATCATCGCCCTGGACTTCAACATCGTGTACGTGGCGTTGCCGGAGATCGGCCGGGAGCTGAGCTTCTCCGACCAGGGCCTGCAGTGGGTCGTCAGCGCTTACGCGGTGGTCTTCGGCGGCTTCCTGCTGCTGGGCGGGCGTGCCTCCGACCTGCTGGGCCGCCGCCGCATGTTCGCCCTGGCCCTGTCGCTCTACGCGGTGTCTTCGCTGGCCGGTGGGCTGGCCGAGGGGCCGGGGTTGCTGATCGCCGCCCGTGCCGTGCAGGGGCTCGGCGGTGCCCTGCTCTTCCCGGCCACGCTGTCACTGATCAACACCACGTTCACCGAGGGCCGCGAGCGCAACCGCGCGCTGGCGATCTGGGGCGGGGCCGGGGCCAGCGGGTTGTCGCTGGGCTCCCTGCTCGGCGGGGTGCTGACCGACGCGTTCGGCTGGGAGTCGGTCTTCTACGTCAACGTGCCGCTGGCGGGCGTCGCGGCGCTGCTCGCCTTCGTCCTCCTCGCTCGTGATGGGCGGCGCGAGCGGGGGCGCGGCTTCGACCTGCCCGGCGCGCTGACCGTGACGGCCGGTGTGACGTTGTTCGTGTTCGCCTTGGTCCAGGGCCCCGAGGCCGGCTGGACCGCGCCGGAGATCCTCGCCGCGTTCGGTGCAGCCGCTGTGCTGCTCGCGGTGTTCGGATGGATCGAGGGGCGGGCCGAGGATCCGCTGATGCCGCTGCGGCTGTTCACCAACCGCAGCCTGAGCGCGGGGATGGCGATCACGTTCACCTTCATGGGCACGTTCGGCGCGCTGCCCTACTTCCTGACCATCTACCTGCAGAGCGTGCACGCCTACAGCCCGCTCGCCACCGGCCTGGCGTTCCTGGTGCCGTCGCTCGCGATCGCGGCGGGCACACAGGTCGGAGAACGCCTGGTCGGCCGGATCGGGCTGCGCGCGACCCTGCTCGGCGGGCTGCTCGTGGGCGCCCCGGGAACCGCGCTGATCGCGTACGGCATCACCGCGGACGGATCGTACGCCGCGCTGCTGCCCGGGATCCTCATCTCCGGACTCGGGCAGGGAGTCACGTGGACCGGCATGTGGATCGCGGCGGCGTCCGGCGTCGACGCGGGTGAGCAGGGCGTCGCCTCCGGGATGGCCTCCACCGCCCAGCAGGTCGGCGGCGCCGTCGGCCTCGCGGTCCTCGTCGCGCTCACCAACTCGGGCTTGAACGGGCTCAGCGGCGAGGCGCTGCGCGTCGAGCTCGCCGGCGGGATCCAGACGGCGACGTACGTGGCGGCCGCGGGCATCCTGCTCGGCGCGCTCATCACCCTCGGCCTGAAGAAGCATGCGCGCGAGCCCGAGCGGAACCGCGCGCCCCTCGCCCCCGAACCCGTCCTCATCGACGACTGAGATTCCAGGGCTGACGTCCAAGGCTGACGTCCAAGGCTGACGTCCAGGGCTGACGTCCAAGGCTGACGTCCAGGGCTGACGTCCAAGGCTGACGTCCAGGGCTGACGTCCAGGGCCGACCTCCAAGGCTGACAGGGAGACCAAACGTGGATTTCGAGGTGGCCGTAGTCGGCGGCGGACCGGTGGGCATGCTGCTCGCGTACGAGCTCACCCTGCAGGGTGTACGGCCCGTCGTGCTGGAACGGCTGCCGGAGCGCACGTTCCAGTCCAAGGCGGGCACCCTGCACGCTCGCACGGCGCAGACCCTGGACCGGCGCGGCCTGCTTGACGACGTGGGCGGCTTCCGCGGCACACGCCTCGCCCGGCACGCGCCGCGCGGGCCGGTGCCGTTCCACTTCGCCGGGCTCTTCGACCTCGATCTCGCCAAGCTCGACCTGGAGGGCCCGGCCATCGTGGGGGCTCCGCAGGCGTGGGCGGAGCATGTCTTCGCCGAGCACGCGGCGTACCGCGGAGCGGAGATCCGGCGCGGCCACGAGGTGACCGGCCTGGCGGATCACGGTCGTCACGTCACGCTCCTGGTCGAAGGACCGGACGGCCCGTACGACCTGAACGTCTCGTACGCCGTCGGAACGGACGGCGCGCGCAGTGCGGTGCGCAAGCTCGCGGGCATCCCCTTCGTGGGAAGCGGTGCGACCGTGGCCGCGCTGATGGGCGACGTCCGGCTGCTCGATCCGTACGACGTCCCGCCGGGCTGGCATCGTACGCCGCGTGGCTGGGCCATGCTGATGGTGAATCCGCATGGCCTCAGCCGCGTGTTCACGTACGACTTCCGGACGCCCCATCCGGACCGCCGCGCGCCCGTCACCCTGGACGAGTTGCGCGAGAAGATCGAGTACATCGCGGGCATGCCCATTCGGATGGACCAGCCGCAATGGTTGACACGGTTCGGCGACGCGGCCCTCCAAGCGGAGACGTACCGCAAGGGGCGAGTGCTACTGGCGGGCGATGCCGCTCACGTGCACTTCCCGGCGGGAGGCCAGGGCGTCAACACCGGCATGCAGGACGCGGTCAACCTGGGCTGGAAGCTCGCCGCGACCGTCCAGGGCCAAGCCCCGCACGACCTCCTGGACACCTACCACTCCGAACGCCATCCGGTAGGCGCACGCGTTCTCTGGAACACACGCGCCCAGGTGGCCCTCATGAACCCCGACCCTGCCGTAACCCCGCTGCGCGAGCTCTTCACCGAGCTCATGCACCTCGACCAGGTGAACGAGTATCTCGGCGGCATGATCAGCGGTCTGGACATCGTCTACGACGTCGGGCGCCCGGACGACCCGCTCGCGGGACGGCTCGCGCCCGACATGGAACTGAAGAACGGCCAAGGCGCCATCCGCCTGGTCGAGCTACTGCACGCCGGCCGCCCCGTACTCCTCGACCTCACTGACAGCCCTGTCCTGCGCGAGACTGCCCACGCCTGGGCGGCTCGCGTGGACGTGATGACTGCCGTCACCAACGTGGAGAGCGCCGCTGCGGTCCTCATTCGCCCGGACGGCTACGTCGCGTGGAGCGGAGAGGATCCGGAGACCCTCCGCGCGGCCCTCATTTGCTGGTTTGGCCCTGCGTGACCCACGTTTGCACGTCCTCGTGGTTGAGCATGCGGCAGGTGGCGAGGGAGCCGACGCCGACGAGCTCGTCGGGAAGGAGCGGCAACACGTCGGGAATGAGCGGCAACCCCGTCGGGAATGAGCAGCAACACGTCGGGAATGAGTGGCGACCTAGCGTGTCCAACGGACAGGATGGCCGTCGGATCCCGAGGTCAGCCAGGTGCCATCGCCCAGAGGCTCGATGTCGTAGGCGCTCTCCGAACGAGCGTCAAAGTCCCCCGACACCCCGCCCGTCCGTAGGTCGACTCGATAGTGGCGGTGCCACTCCTCCTCGTCCTCGGTTTCGCCCCCAATGGTGACGATCGCGGTATCGGCGTCCAGATAACCGCCGCTCCATTCAAAGAAGGCATCGTGGGGCTCATGCCCGAAGACCTCCATGGACAGCTGCAGGACCACCTCGCCACCCGGGTAAGTGTGGAAAGCGACATCAGACTGGTCGTGGTAAACCGTCATGAACTGGCGGCCGTCCGGGGCGAGATCGATGAGGCAGCGGTCACTCCACGGATATTTGAACAGCTCCAAGCGGTCACCCGCGAGCACGCCCCGGAAAAGATTAACGCCGTCCTGGCCCTCGCCCACATCCAACAAGATGTCCACCCCGTTGGGATGCCGACGGTGCTGACCCCCATGGCCAACCGTGCCCACCTCGGCCTGCGCGACGACCGCACCCGAATCCGCGCTGAGAACGACCCACTGGTCCTGGTTGGCGCGGTTGGCCATGGCATCGGGCCGGAAGACCCACACGGTCTTGCCATCAAGAGAGAACTCACAGCCCGGCCAGTGCCCGTACTTCTCGTTCGAACGCGGAAGCAAGTCGTACCGCCACAGCTCGCCACCATCACGACCGATGCACACCACCGCATGCTGCGTGGCGTATACGACACGGCTCAGATCCGGAGCAACGGCATGCCCAGTCACCTCGTCGCCCGACTGGACCTCAATGCGCGCCACAGGCTCAAGCGCCCCCGCGGACGCCACGCCCACGTCATAGACGCAAACGCTCTCGTCCCGGAAGCGGGTAAGAAACCGCCTCACCTGCGAACGTCCCTGACCAGCAAGGCCACCATCCCCTGACGTGATCGAAGTGCATTCCCCAATCGCTGGATCGTAGATCAGGGCGGCCGCTAATGTCCCGGGCATGGCGGTTCGTCCCACTGATTCCTGGCGGCAGTCCGTCGTAGAGGAAGCCCGGCAGGTCGCGTCAGGAGAACTCGATGCCGAGTGTGCGTTCGCGGCGGAGCTGTTTCCTGAGTCCATGCTGGCCCGGACCGACGAGGTGCTACTGCTCTTCGAGAGCGAACTGGCGGCGCTGAAAAGTCCCTCCGACGAGAACATCTTCAAGGCCATCCAGCATGTGGTGCTTGAGCTCAACAGGGTCAACGACCAGTACGACGGCGCAGCCTACGAAACCGACGAACGCGAGCAGTTGTGCAAATACATTGAGGAGTCGCTTGCCGGCGCCGGAATCGATGTCGACGCACTGGCTACGCGCCGTGGTCTCGGGCGCCACGAGATCACAGACGAGTGGCGCGCCTGGTAGGACTCTGGGCGTGGAATTCTTCTGCTATCACCGTGATCGGCCCGGCTCCATGGCGTTGCGAGACGAGTTGCTGGAAGAGCACTGGTCCTACATGGACGGGTACGCAGCCGGGATGATCGCACGTGGCCCGACCATGGCCGACGACGGCGATACGGCGACCGGCAGCGTGCACATCGTCGACCTGCCGGATACCGCCGCCGCCCGCGCGTTCGCCTTTGATGAGCCGAACTACAAGGCCGGCGTTTACAGGGACGTGCTGCTGCGCCGGTGGCGCAACACGTTGGGGCGCACAATGTGGGATTTCCCCGGTGGCCCGACTGACGGCAGCCGGTACCTGGTGCTCGGCCTCGGCTCGGGGGAGGCCGCCGATCTCGCCGTGCCGCCCGGCCAGGACGAACTGATCGCGTACGGGCCCCTGCTGGCCGACGACGGCACCACCTGGCTGGGTACGGCGGCACTGGTGCGGGCACCGGACGCGGACACGGCACGCGCCGTCCTCACCCTGGACCGGTACGCCGACATCGAGGTCCACAACTGGCAGTTCGGCGGCCGGTCGTAGGGATATTCGGTCAGAGGCGCACACAAGAGTGTTGTCGGGGGAGTTCGCGCCTTGGCTGGGCAACCAGTTGCCTACGAGGCTTGGCTTGGTCAACGCGTCCCGTTTTCAGCCAGATGAATGCCAGATCGTCCTGGCGGATCCAGCACGCGCGATCGAGGTCGAGCCCCGGCAGCCGGCGCAGCTTCTCGACGGGCGACCGCTGAACGCCGCTCCCATCATCACCCTGCCGTCCCTCGTGGTGGAGGCCAACGATCCGATCTTGAAGATGTTCGATTTTCGCGTTCTGCCCGATCTCGATGACGGCGATGAACGGGGGCTTCGTCCGGACGAGAGGTTCGGCGATGCTTGGGTTGACTACTGCTGGGAGAGACTGGGCTACCAACCCGGACGCCGAGGACCACGACGGCGGATTCGGAGACCGGAACTCAGCTACCCCGGCTTACACAAGAGGCGGCCCCGAGGTCTCCACCACGACCACGGGGCCGGGCCTACATGCTCATTAGGCCTACCCCTCCGCGCCGTTCATCTGCACGGTCTCGCTTGCATCCTTCCGAAACCGGCCGACCAGGGCACCACCGGCTGCGGCGGGAGGCGGCCCAAGCGCCAGCAGGTCGCCGGAACGACAACTCGCCGTGCGCAATGAGGCCTCCACATTGACCGCGATCAACGAGTAGTGCCGTAATCGTTGCTGAAGCAGCCCCCCGCCTCACCGGGAATAGGCGGGTCAGCCCCAGTGTGCTAGCCGGGCGCCATCGGTTGTATGAACGTGGGCGCACTCGCGCGAGCGGGCAGCGCTCGAACACATGTGCGCTGCCCCCGGAGGGAAAGCCATGATCGCTCGGCTGTATCGACGACTCCTTCGGCCGCCGCGGCCCGCGGCACTGACCAGTGTCAGCCGGTGTCGGGCATGGGCACACCCATGACCGCGGTCTCACCGTCGGTTCGGTTCACGCTGCCCGCCCCGACCGGCAACGAGCGAGTCGGCACCATGTCACTGCACCTCATCGACCGGTCCCGCGCCGACCCCTGGGTACCCGACCAGCCGATCCGGCAGCTCATGATCCAGATTTGGTACCCAGCCGCCACTATCCGCGGCTATCCCCAAGCGCCGTGGATGACGCCTGCTACGGCACGTGCCTACGAACAGGTGGCCCGTCTCCCCGTTTTCAACTGGCCGACGACCGCCGGGCACCGCGGCGCTCCGGTAAAGCGGCGCCAGGGTGGGTGGCCCGTGCTGCTGTACTCCCACGGCTTGGGTGGGCCGCGCACTGAGGCCACTGCTCTCGTCGCCGACCTCGCCAGCCACGGCTACATCGTGGTCACCATCGACCACACTCACGACTCGCTCGTCGTCGAGTTCCCCGATGGGCACCTGGAACACTCCGCCACCCCCGAACTCACCGATGACAACGAGCTCGAGGTGACCACCAAATCCGTCAACGCGCGCGTGGCCGACACCCGGTTCGTCCTCGATCAGCTCATCGAGATCAACCGCGGACACAACGCCGAACACCGGCCATTGCCGCGTGGCCTGCCCGGCGCGTTCGACCTGGCACACGTCGGAATGCTCGGCCACTCCGACGGAGGCTCCACCACCGCCGCGGTCCTGCACGACGACTCTCGCCTCGCCGCCGGAATCAACCTGGACGGAACCCTCTGGACACCCTCCGCCATTGCCGGCTCCGACCGCCCACTCCTGCTATTGGGCAGGGACGAACAAGACCGCGGAAGGGATGCCAGCTGGGCGACCTTCTGGACCAACCATCGCGGCCCGAAGCTGCAGCTCAAGCTCACCGGGGCTGCCCACAATGCCTTCCTCGACTTCGCCATGCTGCTTCCCCAGGCAGCACCCATACTCGGCATCCCGCCCAACCAAGTCGTCAAAGCGGCCGGCGCGATCAACGGGCAACGCGCGGCCGCAGTAGTCCGCGCCTACGTCAACGCCTACTTCGACTGCTACCTACGCCACCGGCACACCCCTCTGCTGGACGGCCCATCCCCGCACTACACAGAGGTCCAGTTCACCTCCTGACAACACACATCAACCAGCACCGCGCCCGCCGCCGTCTCCGACCGCAAAGCCCGTCCTTCCCGGCCGTCTCGTGTCGCTGAAGTCGAGACACTGCGAGATTCCTGGCCCAGTTCGCTGAGGACGTGGGAATCAGTCGTCGCTGTTTGCCGAGCTGTGGGGGTGATGAGGATGGAGACGACGGCACCGGCAGTAAAACGGGCTGGCTGACTACGGCGGAGAAGTGCGGGAGGTCAGGAAGCAGGAATCAGCCGGACTGCGATGTCGTGGCCCGGTAGCCGGAGACCCTAGAACGGGCGCTGGATCTGTTTCCGAATCGGCTTCAAATCCGCTCCAAAGCAACGGCTCGCGCGGCCCTCTAGTCATGCGGGAAGGGGTGTCGCCGGAAGCTACGCGCTAACAGGTTCAGGTGAGCAGTGGCGGTGGCGGTCGCCCCTTTTGGAACCCTTTCGGCAACGGTTGCCCTTTTGGCTGGAGCGGTCACCCGACTGCGGATTAGCGCGGCTTAGCTTCAAACTTCGGCGGCGAAGAACGAAGGTTGCCGGGCGCTTGGGGCTTGCATCTGTCTGCCGGTTTGCGCATCTGCGGTTACTGCTGTGCCGCTTCGCGGTTGGCGGCAGCGGTCACCCCTTTGGCTCCGCACGCCGCCCGGCAGCCGGTCGGTTTGGGGTTGAGACTTAAAAGCGGCGGCGACAAGAAGGTAGTGGGCGGGGACGGCAGGGTGCGTTCGCGCAGGGTTCCGGGCGGCAGGTTATTTCGTGCCGCTTCGCGGTTGGCGGCAGCGGTCACCCCTTTAGCTCCGCACGCCGCCCGGCCAGCGGGTGGGGCGGGGGGGGACTGAAGGTCTAAAAGCGCGGCGACAAGAAGGCAGGCGGCGGGCACGGCAGGGTGCGTACGCACAGGTTTCCGGGCGGCAGGCTACTTCGTGCCGCTGCGCGGTTGCGGCAGCGGTCTCCCCTTTGGCTCGCGCCCCGCCCGGCAGGCGGGTGAGGCGGGGTTAAAGACCTAAAAGCGCAGCGACAAGAAGGTAGGCGGCGGGCGCGGCAGGTGCGTACGCACCGGTTTCCGGATGGGAGCCTAGTTCTTGCCGCTGCGCGGTTGGCGGCAGCGGTCACCCCTTTGGCTCCGCAGCCCGCCCGGCAGTCGGGTGGGTCGGGTCTGAAGGCCTAAAAGCTGCGGCGACAAGAAGGGAGGTGGCGGGCGCGGCTGATGGGTGTTGTGCGGGTTGGCGGTGGCTGATGTTCGACCCTTTAGCCCGCGCGGAGCGCGGGATGTGCCACAACCTCAGGCGGCGGCCCACCCTCACCCTTCGCGCATGGCTGGACTCCCGCAACCGCAACCAACGTGACCGCAACACACAACAAAGCCGCACAAACCCGCAAACGGTCATTTCGGCACCGCTCAACCACCCACCCAAACCAGCCGACTTAATCCCCGATCCACCCGTCCGCAACCGACAACGACCGTGGGACGACACCCCCATCCCAGCCACCCACAAAGACGACCACAAACGGACACGCTGATCCCGGCGAATGACTTCGACATAACCTCCCCGGCTCGCCGCTCCTGATCAACGGAAATCGTAGGACGGCCACCTGTCGCACCCGGCGCAAAAAGGTGGCCGGATACCGTCGGCAATCGGCACTCAACACCTTGCGATATCACCGAAGGTGACGATAGAATAACAGCATGGATTCGATCGTGGCGGGACTAGATTCCGCTTCCACCGCTGAATTGGTGGAAGCGGCCGCCGCGATCACCACCCAACTCGCGCAACGGTCGGCACCCGACTCCGGAACCGCCTGCATGGAGTTGGCCGAGCAGTTCGCTACCGCCCTGGATCAGGGCGAGCAGGTGCTGGCCGGGTTGATCGCGGTGGTGGACCGGACCGGCGAACCCAAGCACTGGGGGTTGGCGTCCACCCAGGCGTGGTTGCGGTGCCGGCTGGGCATGCGCGAGGGCCGCGCCCAAGAACGCCTCACCCTGGCCCGGCAACTCCCCCGCCTGCAGCAGGTGAACCAGCAGCTGGCCACCGGCGCCCTGTCGTATGGGTATGCCGCCACCATCGCCGACGCCGTACAACGCCTCAACGATGAGGACTGCGCCGCCGCCGAGGGCATTTTGTTGGAGGCGGTGGCTGGCGGGGTGTCGGCGCGGAACCTGGCGCGGCTGGGCCGCAGAGTGCATGACCTGGTCGCCGAACTCACCGGCACCGACCAGCCGCCCGAGGACGCGCAGCGGGGGTATCAGCGGTCGTGGATGACCGTCAGCCGGTCGCTGGATGGCGGCTGTTACCTGCACGGGTGGCTCAACCCCGAAGACACCGCCATCCTGGACGGCACCCTCGCGCCGCTCGCCAAACCCGCGGGCACCGACGACCGCCGCGACCTGGCCGAACGCACCGCCGCCGCCCTATCCACCGTGCTGTCTGGTGGGCACCGGGACACCCGGGTCACTGTCATCGCCGACCTGCAGACCCTGACCGGCGACGACACCCCCGGGCGGCTGCGTGACGGCACGCCGATCCCGGCGGCGCAGGTGCGGCGCATCGCCCTCAACGCCGGAATCTCCCCACTGATCCTCAGCCCCGACCACGTCCCGCTGTATTTGGGGCATGCGGTGCGGATCGCCACCGCCGGGCAACGCCGGGTGCTGGAAACCCTGTATGACACCTGTGCGGTGCAGGGGTGCGAGGTGCCGGGGCTGTTGTGCGAGGTCGACCATGTCGATGGGTGGGCGCTGGGCAACAGCCCCACCGACATCGACAAACTCGCCCTATGCTGCGGCTGGCACAACCGCTGGAAACACACCCACCCCCACCAGATACACATCACCACCACCGACGACGGCCGCTACCGATACCGGGCACTGCCACCTGACGGGGTCGCCAGATCCAGACACGGCAGACCCGTCGATCAGGCCGACAACCCCTGGCACGACCACGCGGCCTGACCACCCCCACACCCCAGCCCTGTAGTAGCCCGGCGCACCCCCAGCGCCGGGCCTACAGGCACGCCCCCACCCCGGGCCAACCGTTCACCATGGGCGGCAGCCGCGTCCGGCAGCCTTGGCGCCCACCCTGGCGCCCGCCCCCTGCCCGCAGCCCCGACCAGGTGACCGCCAGCCCCCAAGGGGACAGGCCACCCACCGCGTCGGCCAGCCCTGGGCCGCCACGGGTGTGAGCACCGGCCGGGATACACCAGCACCAGCCACCCCCCGCGCACAGCGCCACAAAAGCTCTTCCCCCAGACACGCGGCCACCTTGACGCCCAGACTTCCTCCCCCGGCTCACCTCGCCGCCGGTCTGAACCAACCCCAGCGGTGACCCGCAGCCGGGCAATCAGCCGCACAAAAAGGGGGTGGCCCATGCTCCGATCACAGCCCTTAGGCCGCTGCGGCCAGGAGCATGGCCGGGTCGCGGCAGTCTCAGCGTCCCCGCGCGCAGCGCGGCAAGTTTCTTCCTCCACCGGATATGCGGTCACGTTGGCGCCCTGCTGGGCCGGACGCTGAAGAAGCGTGCCGACGACGTGCTGGCCTACTTCGACCGGCCCGGCACATCCAACGGCCCGACCAAGGCGATCAACGGACGATTCGAACACCTCCGCGCTCGGATTCCGCAACATCACCAACTACATCGCCAGATCGCTGCTCGAGACCGGCGGCTTCAGACCCCGGCTACACCCTGGATTGGGATGAGCCCGCAAAACGCCGCGGATCACGCGGAGGCCGCCCGGTCACGCTCGACGCCGCCGACCACCGGAATCGCAACGTGATCGAACGCCGCTACTGCCACATCAAGCAATGGCGAGGACTCGTGACCCGATACGGCAAGCACGCCACCGTCTACCGCCGTCGTCCTCAACGCCGTCATCGCCTGGACCCGGCAGTTGTCAGACCCACCGTGGTTCCTGATTGCTCAACGGGCTTGTTCGATCGCCATCGGAGCTAATCGGCCCGGCTCGCTAGCATGCAACACATGGCCATCAAACTTGAGAACGTCGGCATCACCGTTCGCGACCTCGAAGCAGCGATCTCCTTTTTCACAGACCTCGGTCTCACAGTCGTCGGCCGTGACACGGTCAGTGGCGAGTGGACCGACACTGCCGTCGGCCTTGATGGCAACCACGCCAACATTGCGATGCTCCAGACGCCAGACGGTCATGGTCGCCTTGAGCTCTTCGAGTACATCCACCCCAAAGCGATCGAGTCGAACCCCACTCGTCCCAACGAGATTGGCATGCACCGCGTCGCCTTCTCAGTCGACGACATCGACAAAGCCCTTGAGATAGCCGCGAAACACGGATGCCGTCCGCTTCGCGGCGTGGCCACCTATGAGGACATCTACAAGCTCACCTACGTCCGCGGTCCCAGCGGCATCATCGTGATGCTCGCCGAGGAGCTGAAGAAGAACTGATGTCCGATCGGAGGATGTGTTGCTAACCTCCTCAGGGCTGTAAGTCCATCCAGTAGGCCATCACTATCGCGCCGTCGTCCTCAAACGCCGTGATCGCCTGGACCAGAGCATTGTCAGACACGCTCTAGTTGTTTCTTCCTCCACCGGATATGCGGTCACGTTGGTGCCCTGCCCTCCGCTCGCCTCGCTGCCAAGTCTGAACCCCAGCCCCACGGTGACCCGCAGCCGGGCGACCAGCCACACCAAAGGGGCGGCCGACGGGCTGCGCGGAGCCGGCCGCGACCAGCTGCTGGCCACCGCCAAGCCGCTGGCACCCCGGACGGCTGGTCGACGCCGCCCTGGCCATCAACCTGCCCTACCACCTGGACGACCCGGTACCGGCACTGGAGGAGGCCCGCCGTGTCCTTGCCCCGGGCGGTGTATTGATCGCCTCGGCCATCGTTCGCGACGACAGCCCCGAACTCGCCGAGGTGTGGCGCCGCGCACCCACGCCCTACGACGCCGAACGGGCCCCGGACCTCGTCGCCTGCGTCTTCGGCGCGGTCCAGGGACAACGGTGGGACGCCCCACCACGCCGTCCGCGACTACCTGATCGCACGCCAAGTACCCCACCAGACCGCCACCGATGCCGCGAGCCGGGACACGACGCCACTTGCGATCACCGAACGCGGCGCCCTGATCCTGGCACACCGGTGATCACAACAGCGCCTGATCAGGCACTGCAGGTGCTCAGAGCGGCGGGAGTGTGCGGTGTCAGGTCGCCTGCTCGTAGACGTAGTCCATGCCGAACAGGCTCGGCTCGACACCCACTGGAGCGCCTCACGCGGTGAACTCAGCAGACTCGGCACGGGAAGCCACTAAAGGCGGCCAGCCTGCAGTTCAGGTATGACTTCGTGACTCCGCCCGGCTGGTGACCAGCCGACCAAACAGTCTGGCCAAATGCGGGCGTGAGCGTTGACGGGATGCAGCAGCACCACCTTCCCCGTGCGGAGCGCGGCAAAGCCCCCACCGGATGTGCATTGGCGCGTTGTTCTCCCCCTCCCTGCGGAGTTTGTGCCCCACTCTGCGGCGACCCGCGGACGGGTGATTAGCCGTGCCCAGGGGGCGATCGATGCCGGTTCGCTTGTTTCGCTGGGCGGGTCGACGTGCGTCTCACCGCACCAGTCACGTCCATGCCACTCCCACCGCCGAGGCATGAGCTTTCGTCGGAATGCCCTAGTTCCGGACTTCCCGCGCGAAGCGCGCCAAAGTCTTTTGTCGGCGAGTGGTCACGTTGGCGCGTTGCTCTGCCGCTCGCTCACCTTGCTGCCGAGTTCGTATCCCGTGGTTAATGTGCGGTGTTTGTAGCCGAGACACGGTGCTCGACTACAACGGGCGGCAGGTGCTGAGCGAGCTCGTATGTCGTACGGGCCTGCAAGCCGGACGGAGAGATTGTGGCGCGGACGTATCTCGGGCTGGTGGTCTGGGACGCGGGGGTGGGCGGGCTCGGGTTGTTCATAGCACCTCGCCAACGAGTTGACCGTCGAGGGTGATCATGGATGCGCAAGAAAGTTCAAGACCGCTGGGAGCGGGCCGAGCATGATTCGCCGCATGGCGACGATTCACAAGGAAATCCTGGTCGATGCGGCTCCCGAGGTGGTTTGGGAGGCGCTGAAGGACTATGGGGCACTGCACGAGAAGCTCGCGGTCGGGTTCGTGACCGACGCGCGCATGGAGGGTGATGACCGGATCGTCACGTTCTTCACCGGGGCGGTGGCTCGGGAACGGCTCGTGGGGATCGATGAGGAGGCCCGGCGTATTGCTTATTCGGTGAGCGAGTCGCCGATGGGGTTCACGCACCACATGGCTTCGGCGCAGGTCTTTGCCGAGGGGGAGCAGGCGCGGTTCGTGTGGATCACTGACTGCCTGCCCCATGAGGTCGCTGGGTTTGTTGACGACTTCATGGGGCGCGGGCTCCTGGCCCTGAAGAAGACCCTGGAAGGGGTGACCCCCGGCCGGGAGGTCCGGCCGGGGGTCTGACGTCAGTTACGCGTCTTGAAGGCCTGGTAGAACGTCTGGTTGACGGTGTTGCCGTCGGCGTCTTGGGCCTGGAAACGCAGGGACACGGTCTTCGCGGCGGTCAGGGTGGCGTTGGCGGTGTATGAGTTGTCGTTCTTCTTGGTTGTGGTGATCTGCTGCCAGGTCGTTCCTTCGTCGTAGGAGATGGACGCCTGGAGCCTGGACAGGTTCGGGTCGGCGGCGCCCGGCTGGTGGTGGCCGCTGACGGTCATGGTGAACGCGCCTGAAGCGGCCTTGTTCGTCAGGTCCAGCGGGATGTCGTAGTCCAGGAGCAGGGCCGGGGTCGCGGCGCAGTCGGCCTTGCCGTCTCCGCAGATATAGCCGGCAGGCACGTTCTGGCTGGTGGGCTTGCCTGAGGTGAAGCCCCAGGTGGTGTCGACCTTGTCGAGCAGGTCGGATGTGTAGACCAGGCGCAGGTCATAGCGGGCAGAGGGTTCGGGGACGTCGTAGACGGTCATCGGTCCTTCCTTGCGGGCCGGGACCTCGGTGCCGTCGCGGGTGAGCGTGCTGATGACGGTCTTTCCGTCCGGCCAGGGCAGCTGCCCGTCGAGCAGGAGCGGGTGCATGTACTCGCTGTGCCCGTCTCCGGAGATGAAGTGCGGCGCCGGATAGAGCGTGTTGCCTCGCCGGGCGGCGAACAGCGGCGTCAGACCGGGGCCGCCGAGCTCAGGTGCGGGCTGGTTGGTCCGCGCGAGCTGGCCCAGCCGGAGGGGGATACGGGCCCGGGACTCCTTCCGGGGTGTGGAGTTGGTGAAGACGTCCCAGCGCGACCAGGTGGGGGAGAAGAACCAGGCTCTGTCTCCGTCGGGGATCGCCATCCGCTGCCACCGCAGGTCGCTGTCCACTGGGAAGACCTCCAGCCGCTTGACCGGAGAGGGAGGCGGTGAAGACGTCCTGGACGTGGTCGTGCGGCCAGGCCGAGTTGGCCGTGAGGTAGAGCTTGTCCTCGACGGCGGGGTAGTTCGATTCGACCACCGCCATGTTGGCCGGCGTCATGGTGATGCTCGGGTCTGCGGGGACTTGCCCCCTCCAGTACTTGGCCGGGTTGTAGACCCAGCCAGAACGGGGCCGGCTGGTCAGCTTCACCTGGGTGGGCTGGGTGCCGATCGCCTGCTGGAGGCGGAGACCATCGGCCCTGGTGACTCCGGCGACCACAGCCTTCTCGCCGCCGTACAGCACCTCGAGACCCGTTTCGTAGCCGTCCCGCGACTCGAACACGATGGCGCCCTTGGCGCCGGCGTCGGCGAGCTGTTCCGCGAGGGCCTGGCCCTCCGCGTAGTCGTAGGTGTCACGCTGGATCAGGACCACGTTGCCCCGTACCGGCACCTTGGCCAGCTCCGCGGCGCTGCCGTCGCCCGCGTACACCATCGTGACGTCGCTGCTGCCCGCCGCGAACATCTCCAGCTTGGGGTTGAGTTGGGAGGTCCGTTCACGGTCGTGCGCCAGGTAGCGGGCTTCCACGCGGGTTTGACCCGCCTCGATGACGACCTGCGGCGCTATGCGCTGGCCCATGAAGCCCGTGGTGAACGTGCCGTCGGTCACCGGCTGCGGGGTTGGCAGCACGTAGACCTTGGTGGGGTTGTAGAAGACCGCCGCCCCGTCCTGCATCGGCACGGCGCGCGGACCCAGTTGACCATTGCGGCCGCGTCGTAGCCGGTCACCGGTGTTGTGACGTTGATCGGCCGCATCTGCCGTACGTCGAACGTGACGGTGGTGTCGTCCCTGACCTCCACCTGAGGGTTGGACGGCCAGCATCGACTCGGGTTGGATGCCGTTGCGGTCGTTGGCGTCGGTCGCGGAGCCCGCGAGGACGAACGTGTAGGACCCAGCGGGGAGCTCCAGCGTTCCGCCGCCTGTGAGCCGGTATTCGGTCCAGCCCTGGGTCGGGTCGTCGTTGGAGCCGACGGTCAGGGTGCGTTGGTCGCCGTCGAGGGGAGTGCCGTCGCGGTCGAACGTCTGGAACGTGACCTTGCGCAGCGGGCCGGTCTGTTCCAGGCCCACGGCCGTACGGACCACCTGTGCTCCGGCCGTCGCAGTGACGGCGCCGGTGTAGAAGCCGCGAGCGCCGGCCGAGGTCGTGAGCGCGAGGGTGGCCTGGCCCGTCTGACCGGCGGCGATGGTCAGGCTCGACGTGGACAGCTTGGCCGAGTCGGCGGGCAGCGGCTTGCCGTCCGGTCGGTTGACGGCTGCGGCCAGGTTGAGCGTCACCGGGTCGGTCCCGGTGTTGGCGTAGGTGATCGTCTTGCTGACCTGCTGGCCCTGATCAGCCGCCACCTTGCCGAAGCTCAGGCTGGGTGGGTAGGCGGTCACCGTCTGCTCGATGGCCTTGTCGACCTGCACCCTGCCCGAGCCGACCTGGAACGAATTCGCGCCGACGTCCTTGGCCGAGCCGATGAGAGCGGCCTTGAGCTGGGGCCCCTTCCAGGTGGGATGCCGCTGCTTGAGGATCGCGGCGGCGCCGGCCACGTGCGGGGTCGCCGGTGAGGCTCATGCGGGCTTGGCAGGAGGGTCAGGCGGGAGGTCAGGCGAGCCCGGCGGGAGGTCAGGCGAGCCCGGCGATGGCACGGAAGCGTTCAACGAGCGGGCTGGGCTCCTCGGCGCGCCAGACCAGATGCTGCGTCGTGGCAGTCCCCTCCAGGGCGCGGGCGGCCACCCCCACGCGGCGCAGCGCACGGTGCGAGTCGGCGATCACGGCTCCGCCGAAACCGGCGGCCACGAGCGCGAGGAGCGTCTGCGCGCTGTGGCCTTCCGCTCCGATGCGTGGCACGACTCCGGCGTGATGGCAGAGCGCGATGATCTCGTCGTACGACCGGGCGGACACCTCGCGCGGCCACAACACCAGCGGAATCTCGCCGAGGGCGGTGAGCGGGGCGGGCTCACCGGTACGGGCGAGCGCATGCCCGGCGGGCAGGAACAGGGTGAGCGGCTCCCGCCACCACACGCGGGTGGCCAGCCGGGCGTCACGCATCGGGAGCCGCTGGACGGCGAGGTCGTAGCGACCATCCAGGACGCCCTGGGACATGTCGGCGTCGCTGAAGCTCTCCTCCAGCCGCAGATCCACGCCGGCCAGCTCGGTGCGAGCCCGGCCGAGCGTCTGGCAGAGCGGCCCGTTGATGCCCGATCCGGCGAACGTGATGGTGAGGCGGCCGGTCATCCCCCGCGCCGCGAGGCGTACATCGTCGAGCGCCGCCTCGGCCTCGGCCAGCACCGTGGTGGCGCGGCGCACCAGGGCCTGCCCCGCCACGGTCGGCACGAGACCACGGCCCTTGCGAGCGAACAGGTCGACGTCCAGACGCCGCTCCAGCTCACGCAGCTGGCGGCTCAGGGTCGGCTGGGTCAGATGCAGCCGCCGGGCGGCGCCGCTGATCGTCCCCTCCTCGGCGATCGCGACCACATACCCGAGCAGACGGAGCTCCATCTATACCTCCCAAGCATGACAAGCATAGCTATTCATGCCTGAAGGACAGAGAAACCGTGGCAATGAGTGAGGCTTGAGACGTTCCCGTACAAGGAGAAACCAATGAGCAACCGCGAACAGCGCTATGAAGACGGCATGAAGGTCCTGGCCGCAGTGGACGGCGAGGGTGGGCAGCGGGTCGTGGAAAACCTCGCCGACGTCTCGCCGGAGCTGGGGCACCAGGTGGTGGCGTGGGCCTTCGGTGACATGTACTCCCGGGCGGAGCTGCCGCCCCGCGACCGGCAACTGGTCACCCTCGGCATGCTCACCGCGCTCGGCGGTTGCGAGATCGAGCTGGACGTGCACATCAACGCGGCGCTCAACGTCGGCCTCACGCCGGTGGAGATCTCCGAGGCGCTGCTGCACTCGGCCGTCTACTGCGGCATGCCGCGTGCGGTCAACGCCACCCTCGTCGCCAAGAAGGTCTTCGGCGAGCGCGGCCTGCTCCCCGTCGCGTCCTGATCGCACGGATCACTGTGAGATCGTCACGTGGTCACTGCGTGAAGCCGTGGATGAGTGCTTTGACCATCTGGGCCGGGTCGGGCATCGGCAGGCCGATGAGGACGCGGTAGACGACCAGGCCGACGACCATGTCCGACAGCAGCCACAGGTCGGCGTCGGGGGACAGTTCGCCCCTCGCGATGGCGCGATCGTAGATCGCCCAGTCGCGTTTCCTCTTGTCGCGCATGCTGGTGCGGATGACCTCGGCAACACCCGGGTCCCTGCCCGCCTCGCCGAAGATCTCGCCGGTCATCTTCGCGAACTGGGGTGACTGCACGCCGGCGAGGGTCTGGGTGACGATCACCATCAGGTCGCCTTCGAGTGAGCCGGTGTCGGGGGTCTCGGGCACCTGGGCGTCCAAGGCGAGGGCGAGCGCGTCGAGCAGCATGTCGCGTTTGGTGGTGTAGCGGCGGAAGACGCTGGCCCTGCTGACACCGGCGGCGGCGGCCGCCTCGTCCATGGTGAACGCCATCCCCTTGGTCACCAGCAACGTCACCGCGGCCTCCTTGATGCGCGCATCGATGGTGGGATCGGGCTTGCGTCCGCGTGCCTTCATTGTGATACTCCGAGTATCAGAAACTGTGAGTCTCAAATTAGGGGACTGAACATGAAGGTACTCATTGTCGGCGGCGGTGTCGCCGGGCTGGCCGCGGCACGCGGGCTGACTGCGGCAGGTCATGACGTCGAGGTGTACGAGGCCGCACCGGAACTGCGCACCGAGGGCGGATCCATCACACTCTGGCCCTCGGCGGCCGGCATCCTGCGCGAGTTCGACGTCGACATGGACGGCGCGGGCCGCCGCCTGGAGACGCTCGAGACCTGGTCGGTGCGTGGCCGCAAGCTCGGCACCATTGATCTGAACGTGGTCGAGCGCCAGTTCGGCGGACTGCACGCCATGCACATCGCCAGGCGCGAGCTCGTCGAGCGCCTCGCCGAGGGCATACCTGTCCACTACGGCCACCGGATCCAAGCGGTCGACCCCGACCGGGCGGAAATCACCTTCACTGACGGGAGCACTGCGCGCGGCGACCTGCTCATCGGCGCCGACGGCCGTAACTCCGTCGTCAGGCAGGCGCTGTGGGGTGAGAGCCCGAGCAAGCTCAACGGATGGGTCACCTGGCAGGCGTTCACCACGCTGCCCACCGAGTTCACCGACACCGGCCGCTCCATGATGATCTCCAACGGGCGCGCGTTCGGCAGCGTGGCCCCGGCCGGGCACGGAAAGGCGCTGTGGTGGTTCGACCTGCGCGCCAAGCCGGGCAGCTCGTTCTGGGGGGACACGCCCGGCGCGCTGGATCGGCTGCGGGAACGGTTCGGGCATTGGCCAGAACCGTTCCCCACGGTGCTCGACCACGCCCATTCCGCTCTGTTCCATCCGCACTACGGCCATCGCGTGCCGGCGACCTGGGGTCGGGGCCCGACCACGCTCATGGGCGACGCGGCCCACACGATGTCGCCGGCGATGGCGATGGGCAGCGGGCAGGCGCTGGAGGACGCCTGGGCGCTGAGCCGGTCCGCCGACGACCTGCGCGGCTATGAGCGCGCCAGGACCAAGATCGTACGTAGGGTCGCCAGGATGGCGGGCAGGGAGCTTCCCAGCAGGCAAGGGCCACTGGCGGGACTTATGCCCGACGCGTTCTCGACCAGATCCTTCATCTCCTGGCTCCGCTCGGCCAGCGGCTACCTCCAGGAGGAAGCCTGGCTCCGGGAGGAAGCCTCGCTCCAGGAGGAAGCCCGGCTCCAGCGTCCCCTGGGGGTGGAGTTGGAAGCAGCTTCTCAGCGGGCGTCGGCGTAGATGGCGGGCTTCCGGTCGTGCCAGGGCACGGCCTGCTCTAGCTGCGCGGCGACCCGCAGGAGCAGATCTTCTCTGCCCTGGGCAGCGACCAGCTGCACGCCGATCGGCAGGCCCTCGCGGCTCTGCCCGAGCGGCAGGCTGATCGCGGGGTTGCCGGAGACGTTGAACGGCGCGGTGAACGGCCCGTACTCGAAGATGTGCCGCAACCAGGAGCGCGCCGAATACTTGGGATCGTTGTAGTCGAGCGTGCCGTGCAGCGCCGGGAGCTGTCCCAGCGTCGGCGTCACCAGCAGGTCGTGGTCCTCGAAGAACAGGCCGACGGGCCGGGTCACCTGGTGCTGGGCGTCGATCGCGGCCATCATGTCGAGGGCCGTGAACGACTCGGTCTCGGCGATCACCCGGCGCGTGACGGCCTCCAGCAAGGCCGGGTCGAGTCTCCTGGGTGCCCTCAGCAGCGCGGCGCCGGCCGCGATGAAGCCGAGCATCATCGCCTCGACGAGCAGATCGGGATCGACGGCGGGGCTCGCCTCGGTCACCGTGTGCCCGAGCCAGTCCAGCACCTTGCCCGCGTTCAGCGCGACGGCCGCGACCTGCGGATCGACGGCCACGCCTGACCACGCGGCAGTGGTGATCGCGACGCGCAGGCGGCCGTGATTGGCACTCAGCTCGTCGGCGTACGGACGGGACGGGGGTGGCGCCGCGTACTTCTCGCCCACGGGAGGCGCGCCTATGACGTCGAGCAGGTACGCGGCGTCGCGAACGGTCCGTGTGACGGCGAACTCGGCGGAGTGCCCGAACGCGGCCTCGCCGATCAGCGGCCCGCAGGGGATGCGGCCGCGGCTCGGCTTGAGCCCGACGAGCCCGCAGGCCGCCGCCGGAACGCGGATCGATCCGGCGCCGTCGTTGGCGTGCGCGAGCGGCACCGCCCCGGCCGCGACGAGCGCGGCTGCCCCGCCGCTCGACCCGCCGACGCCGCGCTCCAGGGCCCACGGGTTGCGCGTCGGCCCGTACCGCACGGACTCGGTCGCGAAGCTGAGCGCCATTTCCGGCGTCGTCGTCTGCCCGACCGTGACGAGCCCGGCGGCGCGGAACCTGGACATGAGCTCGTGGTCGACCCAGGCGGCGGCGCTGCGGATGGCCCGGCTGCCGATGGCGAACGGGACGCCCCGCGCGAACGGCTGGCTGTCCTTGATCAGGAACGGCACGCCCGCCAACGGCCCGGCGGGGTCGTGAGTGAGCGCGGGCTCGAAGAGCGGCAGCGTCAGCGCGTTGAGGTCGGCGTTGACCAGCTCGATCGCGCGCCGCGCCGCCGCCTCGACCTCGTCCGCGCTCACGTCGCCCGACTGGATCAGCCGGCGCAGGCCTACCGCGTCCTGACCTGCGTATTCATGTCGTTCCACGTGTTCGTCTCCCCCGGGTGACTGCGCTCAGCGTCGCGCATGACTTCCTGGGAAGCGAGCGAATTTTCAGCCGGCTTCAGTCACCTTCAGCCGGCCTCAGTCGGCGAGTTTGAAGGCCAGCTCGGTCTCCCACTTGCCCATGTCCGGCTGCTCGGCCGGGTTGGAGTGGTAGAGCTCCAGGCGGCAGGCCCAGTGCTCGCCCTCGTCGTCCTCGGACATGTCCCAGGTGAGGCCCTCCTTGGCCGCCCAGCCGAGCAGGTCGGTGGTGACGCCGACGAGCTGGTCGGGATGGCCGACATGGGTCACGGACGCGTACCGCCCCGCAGGCAGGACGCCGGCGTAGACGTCACCCTCGCCCTCTACCGGCGCCGCGACGGGCACACCCGCCTCCACCTCGCCGTCCTGCTCGCCGCCGATCGTGACGTACCGGAAGAACGGGGCGCCGGCCGGCTGGATCCCGCGAGCGGCGAGCCAGCCGATGATCTCTGGCAGGCGGTCGGCGATCACCGGGAACTCCGCCCAGGTGATCCACCGTTTGACGGCCACGTACGGCTGCTCGGAGCGTTCCTTGATCTCAGGAATGTCGACAGTCATACGCCGTTAGACCAGCCGCACGGGCGAAACTCATCGCTCCCGCCTCACAATTCGATCTGTTCACCCGGCTTGGGCAGGTGGAGGAGGCCGGTCAGCCCGGCCTGCTGGAAGGCCGTCACCAGGGTGTCGGCGCCCTGGCTGAAGTGCTCCCACTGCTCGAAGTGCAGCGGCACGACATGGCGGGCGCCGAGGATCTTCGCGGCCTCGGCGGCGCCCTCGCTCGGCAGGGTGAGGAAGGCGTCGCCGAGCAGCGGGGTCTGCGCGCCACCCGCGAAGAGCACGGCGACGGCGATCTCGCCGATCCGGTCCGCGATGCGCTGGACGACGTCCAGCGAGGCGTTGTCGCCGCTCACATAGACGGTCGGAAGGCCTTCCCCGGCCAGGACGAACCCGGTGACCTCGCCGGTCCACTGCTCGGTGCCGTCAGGGCCATGCTGCGCCGGGACGCCGATGACGCGCAGCGTTCTGCCGTCCGGGCGGGGCAGCTCCACCTCGTCCCAGTTGGGCAGCGTGCGGACGGGGTCGCCGATGCGTTCGCGCGCTGAGGCGGTGGAGAGCACGAGCGGGGCGGACATCAGGTAGGCGCGGCCCTGGGTGTCCAGGTTGTCGGGGTGCTGGTCGTGCGACAGCAGCACCGCGTCCACTGTTCCGATCTCGGCAGGGCCGAACGCCGGCCCGGCGGTCTTGACCAGGGCGCGGTCACCGATCGGGTACTCGCCGGGCTCGTCGAACGTCGGGTCGACCACGAACCGCAGCCCGCCGAGCTCGAGGAGCGCGGTCGGCCCGCCCACATACCTGATCTTGAATGCCGCCATCGTGTCTCGCCTCTCCGCGTCGTCCCACGTCGTCCCGCTGCGGACAACACGATCTCCGGTCCGGCGATTCCGGGGCAAGCCGCCGTGGTGGAATCGTCGAGGCTGACGAGAGGAGCCGTAATGATCGCGAGAATCTGGGGTGCCATCGCAACGGAGAAGGGCGCGGACGCCTACCGGAGCCACTTCGAGGGGTCGGTCGTGCCGAGCCTGCGGCGCGTCCCCGGCCATCGCGGCGCTTATCTGATGGAACGGGACAACGAAGGGTCGGTCGAGATCGAGGTCGTCACGCTCTGGGAGTCGATGGCGGCGATCTGTGCCTTCGCCGGGCCGGACGTGGACACGGCGGTGGTCGAACCGGCGGCCCGCGCGGCGCTCACCGGTTTCGACGACACCGTCACCCATTTCACCGTGGTGGTCGACACCGTCCGGTGACACGCACGGAGGCGGCGGCCAGGAGCGCGAGACCGCCGCCGAACCACATGACGCCGGGCAGGGTGATGTCGGCGATCCGGCCGCCGGTCAGCGCGCCCAGAGCGATGGCCACGTTGAACGCGGACACGAACACCGCCGACGCCGCTTCCGGTGAGGCCGTCCCCGACTTGAGGAGCCAGGTCTGCGTGGTGACCGAGACTCCGCCGTAGGCGAGCCCCCACACCACCAGCAGCACGATCGCGCCCGGCGGCACCGTCCCGGCGACCGGAACCAGCAGGACCACCGTCCCGAGCAGCGCGGCGATCAGGAACAGGGTC
Organism: Actinomadura sp. 6N118; assembly: GCF_044326415.1. NCBI lineage: Bacteria > Bacillati > Actinomycetota > Actinomycetes > Streptosporangiales > Thermomonosporaceae > Actinomadura > Actinomadura sp. 6N118. Next base: position 47,252 of record NZ_JBIRAZ010000036.1, read on the forward strand.
CGGCGCGGTCTCCGGGCGGCCGCCACCCCCGCCGCGAAGTTGCCGATGACGCCGGCGATCCCGTACGCCAGCAGCAGCCCGCCGATCAGCCCGGCGTCGATGCCCGAGATCTGCTCCAGCGCGGGCCGCACATAGGTGTAGGCGGCGAAATGCCCGGTGACCAGCAGCAACGTCACCGCCAGTCCGGTTCGGGCCCGGTCGTCGCGTAGCAGCCGGGGCACTTCGGTCACCCGGAACGGCGCGTTCGGTGGCAGCGGTGGCAGCAGCAGGGCCAGTCCGGCCAGCACCACGAGCGCCAGGATGCCCATCGCCGCGAACGCGCTCCGCCAGCCCGCCAGTTCCCCGGCGAAAGCCCCGGCGGGCACGCCGAGCACCGAGGCGACCGCCACCCCGCTGAAGATCGTCGAGGTGGCCGTGCCGACCGAGCGTTCCGGTACGAGGCGTACGGCCAGTCCGGCCGCGATCGCCCAGAACCCGCCGATGCTCAGCCCGACCAGAATCCGGGCGGCCAGCAGCACCCCGAACCCGGGCGCCGCCGCCGACAGCAGATTCGCCGCAGCCAGCAATGCCATCAACGCGCACAACACAAGCCGCCGGTCGAGCCGGCCCGTGCAGAGGGCCACCGCCGGGGCAGCGGCGGCCGCGACGAGCCCAGGTAGCGACATCGTCAGACCTGCGGCGCCGCCGGACACCCCCATCTCCGCGCCCATCGGGGTGAGCAGTCCCACCGGGAGCATCTCGGTGGTGACGATCGAGAACGTGCCGAGGGCGACGGCGCCGACGGCGGACCAGGAACGAAGAGACATGAGTCAAGTCTTTGATCAGACCTGACCGGGAACAATGACGAAGTCCCCATCCTTGGATTAACCAGGCTTATCGATCTCAGGGGGGACCGTGCTCGACCTGCGAGAGCTGGAGTGTTTCCTGATCCTCAGCGAGGAGCTGCACTTCGGCCGCACCGCCGAGCGCCTTTACGTCAGCCAGGGCCGGGCCAGCCAGCTCATCCGGTCCCTGGAACGCCGGATCGGAGCTCGTCTGTTCGAACGCACCAGCCGCCGCGTTCGCTTGACCCCGCTCGGCGAACGGCTTCTGGGCGACCTGCGCCCCGCCTACGACGCCCTGCGCGGCGCGGTCGAGGGAGCCCACGCCGCCGCCCGCGGCGTCGAGGGCACGCTCCGCGTCGGATTCCTTTCCGGCACCACGCACGAACGCGTGACCGGCATGATCGGTGCCTTCCAGACGGAGCACCCGGACTGCGAGATCCAGCTCGCCGAGATCCCGCTGTCCGACCCCTTCGGCGCCCTCCGCCGCGGTGAGCTCGACGTCGCGATCGTCATGCTCCCCGTCATCGAGCCCGATCTCACCAGCGGCCCACCGTTCTCCAAAGAACCCCAGACCCTCGCCGTCTCGGCCCGCCATCCCTTCGCGGGCCGATCTTCCATGGACGCCGAGGAACTCGCCGAGTGCCGGCTCCTTGACCTCCGCGGCCCCGCCCCGGCCTACTGGCGTGAGCTCACCGCCCCGACCAGGACCCCGGACGGGACGCCCGTCCCGCGAGGCCCCCAAGTCTCAACGCTGCAGGAGGCGCTGACCCTGATCGCCGCTGGAGCGGGCGCCATGATCTTCTGTGCGCCGACTGTCCGTACCCAGGCCCGCACCGACATCACCTACGTCCCGGTGACCGGCATCCCGGACTCCTCCCTCGGCCTCGTCTGGCGCAAGGACGAGGAGACCGCGCTCCTTCGTGCCTTCGCCGAGGCCATCACCTGAGGTGGCCGGTCGCCCACATGTGGCCAGGGGAGGGGCATCCGGCCGGGCGCGCGGCGGCCTAACGTTGAGGGCATCCCCAGTCGCAGGGAGTGACCATGGCTGCCGACATCGAGCACGTCGTCGTCCTGGCTCTGGAGAACCGCTCGTTCGACCACATGCTCGGATTCGTCGTTCACCCTGACCCCGCGTTCGACGGGCTGCTGGAGGGCGGGCCGTACGTCAACCCGGGCACCAAACGCGGGGAGACGGTCCCGGCGACGGCTGACGCGAAGCGGGTGCTGCCCATCGATCCGGACCATTCGCACCAGGCGATGTTGGAGCAGCTTAAGGGCAACGCCGGATTCGTGCGGTCGTACGAGAGGAGGGGCCGCGGGAGGCCGCCCGGCGCCTGGGGTGGCCTGCTAGGGCCGGTCGTCAACCTCGCCGGGCGCCTCAGGCGGGGACGCGCTGTGGAAAAGATCAAGGGCCGGGGGCCGCTCATCATGCGGTGCCAGCCTCCGGAGCATGTGCCGGTGCTGGGCACGCTGGCCACGCAGTTCGGCACGTTCAGCAGGTGGTTCTGCTCGGTCCCCGGCGAGACCTGGCCCAACCGCAACTTCCTGCACGCCGCGACGTCCGACGGCGACACCGAGATCCAGCCGCGCTTCTACACCAACACGACGATCTTCGAGGTGCTGGAGCGGGCCGGAGCGGACTGGCACGTCTACTTCGACGACATCCCACAGGTGATGGTGTTCGTGAACCTGTGGACCGAGCCGCGGCGCCTGGCCAACTGGTACGCGATGGAGGAGTTCGCGCGGCATGTGGAGAACGGGACGTTGCCCGCGTACTCCTTCATCGAACCCAACCACCGGCCTCCCGTGCGGCTGGCGGCCGGGCACCCGAGCAACAGCCAGCATCCGGGCAACGCCCTGGTCGCCGATGACGAGTACGACGCCTTCACAAACGACGGGACCGGCGACTTCGCGCGGGCCGAGTCGCTCCTCGCCCACGTGTACGAGGTGCTGCGCGCGCATCGTGAGGTCTTCGACAAGACCGTCCTGCTGATCACGTACGACGAGAACGGCGGTTTCTACGACCACGTTCCCGCCGCGCAGGGCATGGCCGACCCGGGGCGTGACCCGAACGCGCTGACCGGGATCCTCCGTTTCCTCCTCCACCGTAAGAGCGCCGCGTTCGACTTCACGGTGACCGGTGGCCGCGTCCCGGCCGTGGTCGTCTCCCCGTACGTTCCGCCAGGCTCGGTCAACGCGGAGACCCGCGACCACACAAGCGTGCCCGCGACGTTGCGCGCGCTGTTCGCGCCTACGGCAGAGCCGCTGACACCCCGGGACGCGGCGGCCGCCCGGTTCGACACGTTGCTGACACTGGCCGAGCCACGCCGGGATCTGCCCGACCTGTCGGAGCACACAGCGCCGCCAGTGACGCCTCTAGCAGCGCCAGCCGGGGCGAAGGACGAGGTGCCGGAACACTACGAGCCCTACGTTCAGCTTGCCGACAGGGTGGCCGGAACGCTGAGCCAGGTAAATCTGGCCAGCATCTCCGACCGTCCCTCCCGCGACCGAGCCGACGAGCTTCGCGCCGCGTTCCTCAACGCCGCCGAGCTCGCCCGCGCCGAACTCTGAGCAACCTCGCATTGTTCGCTGGCACCTAAAGTCTCCTGAGCCCTTCCTTAAGCGGGGCCTAAGGGAATACCGGTGGGGCCGTTACGGTGCGAGATTCATTCGCGTGGCACTCCGATACGGCAAGAGCGCAGTCGACGAGACCGTCCCGCAGACGTACGTCCCCAGGGTGGCGACCGCGGGTCTCCGCCCTGCGGTTGTCGCGCGGGCGTACCGGTCACTTGCCCCTGTCCACCGAGAGATCCTCACGGAGACGGTGTTCCGTGAGCGCTCGGTGAACGAGGCCGCGGCGTTGTTGGGGCTTTCGGTGGACGAGGTCAAGGTCCGCGTCTATCACGCCCTGCGCGCCTTGCGGGACGCCGTTGGCTAGTTCCAGGCGGTGGCGCGCGGGGCCGGTCCGGACGCGTCCCGTACGATCGATCAAGTGACGCACGCGGTGTACATCGCGGCCAGTGACGCCGCCACCAAGAAGGCCGCGATCGCGGTGGGCATGACCGAACTGCTCTCGCGCCGGGTCGGGCGGGTCGGCGTCTTCCGGCCTGTTGTGCGGGCTGGGCGCCCGGATCATCTGGTGGAGACGCTGCGGTCGCGTTTCCGGCTGGTCCACACCGCCACGGGTGTGACGTACGAGGACGTGCACGCCGACGCGCGGAGGGCCACGGCGGACATCGTCGCTCGTTATCGGGGCCTCGCCGACCAGGTCGACGCGGTGGTCATTGTTGGCACTGACTACACCGATGTGGGGGCGCCGACGGAGTTCGGGTTCAACGCCAAGCTCGCCGCTCATCTTGGCGCTCCGCTCCTTCTTGTGGTGAACGGGCGCGGCCGCACCCCGGCGGAGAACGGCGTCGCCGTCGAGCTTGCGCTGACCGAGATCAAGGCCGAGCACGCCACTGAGCTGGCTACCGTCGTCACTCGTGTTGATGCCGCTGACGTTCCGGCGGTGGCGCGACCTGAGCAAATGCTGTTCGCGCTGCCGGAGGTGCCCCGGCTGTCGGCGCCGACCGTGCACGATCTGATGGAGGCATGCGACGGGCAGTTGCTGCTCGGCGAGGAACGGCTGCTCGGCCGCGAGGTCGGCGCCATCCTGGTCGGCGCGATGTCGCTGCCCAACATCCTCACCCGCCTGAGTGAGGGCGCCGTGATCATCATCCCGTCCGATCGCGCCGCCGGGTTGCTGCCCGGGCTGCTGGGCGCGCACACCGCCCCCACGTTCCCCTCGCTGTCCGGGATCGTGATGAGCGGCGGGATGGAGCTCCCCGAGCCGGTCGCCCAGCTGCTGGACGGCATGTCGGCCCGGCTCCCGGTGGTGATCACCGAGGAGGACACGTTCGAGACCGCAACCGACCTGTCCAAGGTCGAGGGCAGGTTCACCCCGGAGGCGGACGGGAAGATCGAGACGGCGCTCGGGCTGTTCGACGAGCACGTGGACGGCGACGCGCTGCTCGACCGGCTGCAGGTGAGCAAGACCGCGGTCACGCCGCTGATGTTCGAGTACGACCTGCTCGAACGTGCCCGTGCCGCCCGGCGTCACATCGTTCTGCCGGAAGGTGAGGACGAACGCATTCTGCGCGCCGCCGACCTTCTGCTGCGCCGCGGCGTCGCGGAGCTGACTTTGCTGGGAGACGCCGCCGAGATCGAACGCCGCGCCGCGATGCTCGGGCTGGACGTCGGCAGCGCCCGTGTGGTGAGCCCGTTCGACCCGGCGTTGCGCGAACGCTTCGCCGAGGAGTACGCCCGCGTCCGCGCGCACAAGGGTGTCAACCTGGACCTGGCCCGCGACACGGTTACTGATTTGTCCTACTTTGGGACGCTGATGGTGCATCTCGGCCTTGCCGACGGGATGGTTTCGGGCGCCGCGCACACCACCGCTCACACGATCCGGCCCGCGTTCGAGATCATCAAGACCGAGCCCGGCACCGAGCTCGTGTCCAGCGTCTTCTTCATGTGCCTGCCCGACCGGGTGCTCGTCTACGGCGACTGCGCGATCAACCCCGAGCCCGGCGCCGAACAGCTCGCCGCCATCGCGGTCTCCGCCGCCGCGACCGCCGCCCGGTTCGGCGTGGAGCCCCGGGTGGCGATGTTGTCGTACTCCACCGGCGACTCCGGCCACGGCGGCGACGTCGACAAGGTCCGCGCGGCCACCGCCCTCGTCCGCGAACGCCGCCCCGACCTGCTGATCGAGGGCCCGATCCAGTACGACGCGGCGATCGATCCCGGCGTCGCCCGCACCAAGCTCCCCGGCAACCCGGTCGCGGGCCGTGCCACCGTCTTCATCGTTCCCGACCTCAACACGGGCAACAACCTCTACAAGGCCGTCCAGCGCAGCGCCGGGGCCGTCGCCGTCGGGCCGGTCCTGCAGGGCCTGCGCAAGCCCGTCAACGATCTCTCCCGCGGCGCCACCGTGCAGGACATCGTCAACACGGTGGCCATCACCGCGATCCAGGGAGAGCTGCCGTGAACGTCCTGGTCCTCAACTGCGGCTCGTCCTCGATCAAGTACCAGCTGCTCGACGGCACGAACACCCTCGCGTCCGGCCTGCTGGAACGCATCGGTGAGGAGACCGGCACCCTCACCCACAACTCGTACGAGAACGAGGATCATTACCCCGACCACGAAACAGGCCTGCGCGCCATCCTCAAGGCCTTCGAGGATCACGGCCCGTCCCTGACCGACGTCGTCGCCATAGGCCACCGCGTCGTCCACGGTGGCGACCGCTTCAGCGACCCCGTCCTGATCGACGACGCGGTCGAAAAGGCCATCGACGAACTCACGCCCCTCGCCCCGCTCCACAACCCCGCCAACCTTGAAGGCATCCGCGTGGCCCGTGGCGCGTTCCCCCAGCTTCCGCATGTGGCGGTCTTCGACACCGCCTTCCACCAGACGCTGCCGCCTCACGCCTACACCTATGCCGTCCCCCGCTCCTGGGCTGACATGGGCGTACGCCGTTATGGCTTCCACGGAACGTCCTGCGCCTACGTCTACCGTCGCGCCGCCGCACTCCTTGAGAAGCCGTTCCCCGACATCATCGTCCTGCACCTGGGCAACGGCGCCAGCGCGACCGCCGTCTCCGAAGGCCGCTCCGTCGACACGTCCATGGGTCTCACGCCCCTGGAAGGCCTCGTCATGGGCTCCCGTTCAGGCGACGTCGACCCTGCCCTCCCGGCCTACCTGTCCCGCGTCGCCGGCCTGAGCCTCCTGGAGATCGACGCCGCTCTCAACAAGCACAGCGGCATGGTCGGCCTGGCCGGCGCGGGTGACCTCCGCGAGGTCTGGCGCCGAGCCGGCGCCGGCGACGCCCAAGCCGCGGAGGCCCTGGACATCTACTGCCACCGCATCCGCAAGTACGTCGGCGCGTACTACGCCGTGCTAGGCAATGTCGACGCCATCGTCTTCACCGCAGGCGTAGGGGAGAACGACCCCCGCATCCGCTCCCGAGCCCTCGCCAACCTCGACCGCCTGGGCATCAAGCTCGACCCCGCCCGCAACGAATCCCCATCTCGCGCCGAACGAGTCATCTCAGCACCCGACGCCGACGTAACAGTGCTGGTGATCCCCACAAACGAAGAACTGGAAATAGCCACCCAAGCCCTTGCCGTGACCAACCCCGCCTAAGCGGCGACGCGGCGAAGCTTAGCAATCGCTTTTTGCGATCGAATCAAGCAAAAACTATCGCTTTTCTTGTCGCCTCCGCCGCCCTAGCGTGAGCGTCATGACCAACTACGTTGCACTCCGCTCCACAGGTCGACGCCCATGACGCCCCTGCGTTCGGCTCTCTGGGTGCCGCTGTTCGACGAACTCGCCGACCCTCGAACGGTCGCCCGCCTGGCCGCCGAGGCCGAGGAGGCGGGATGGCACGGCGTATTCCTGTGGGACCACGTGCTCTGGCGAACCCCCGTCCAGCAGGTGGCCGACCCCTGGATCACGATGGCGGCGATCGCCGGGGCCACCGAACACCTGCGGTTCGGCCCGATGGTCACGCCCCTTGCCCGCCGCCGGCCCGCCAAGGTCGCCAGAGAAACCGCGACCCTGGACGTGCTCAGCAACGGCCGTCTCACCCTGGGTGTCGGACTCGGCAGTGACCGCTTCGCCGGCGAACTGTCCAAGACCGGCGAGCAACTCGACGACCGGAAGCGGGGCCAGATGCTTGACGAGGCGCTGGAGATCCTCACCGCCGCCTGGTCCGGTGAACCCGTGCATCACCACGGCCAGCACAACACCATCGACGGCATCCAGTTCCTGCCCCGGCCAGTCCAACGTCCCGGCGTGCCGGTCTGGGCCGCGGGATTCCCCCAACACACCAAACCGCTACGCCGGGCCGCCCTCTACGACGGGTTCTTCCCCATCAACCTCGACCACCCCGACCAAGTTGCCGAAGTCGTCACCACCATCAACACCCTCCGCCCGGATCCAGCCATGCCCTACGACATCGCCATCGCCCTCCCACCCGGCACAGATCCGGCGCCTTACGCCAAGGCCGGTGCCACCTGGTGGCTGACCGAGTTCGACCCGGACGAGCTGACCGCCGACGAGGTCCGCGGCGTACTCCGCGACGGCCCGGCAGCCTAGGCGGCTTAGATCTACCTAAACGTGGGCGTCTGCTGGGCCGGCCATTGGCTACTGAGCGTAAGAATCTGTCGCGTACCGTAGCCTTCCCCCAGAAGTGAGGCGATGCGATGAGGTCACCCACCCACCTGGCCGTGCTCGGCGTCAGCAGTGCCGCGCTGGCGTTCATGGCCTGCCTGGTGCCCGCCGCCGCGGCAGAGCAGCGCGGCAAGTGGCGCGACACCGGCGCCCGGTTCTACTGGTACGAGAGCTGTCGCGAGGCCGGCGAGGCCGGCGTCCGCAACGAGGGCTGGGAAGCCTGGGACTGCAAGGGCAGTTCCGCGCCCTGGTCGCAGTACCAGCTCTGGTCCCTGAAGTAGATCGAAAGGGCCGCGCCGCAGTTCCTCCCGCGGCGCGGCCTCCTAAATGTGTTGCCAATAGGGAACCGTTTTGGCAGAGTGAACGTCGAAGGCAGCAAAGGCCCCGACCGGAGAGGAGCTCGCAATGCGAATGCATAGTCGTCTCTCTGGGCTCGGGAGTAGCCGCCGAACGTGACGTTCTGGTGTGCCTACCGCCCGTGTCCACACGGGCGGTTTTTCTTTTCCCGGAGGGTTGGCCGAGCGGTAAGGCAGCGGCTTGCTAAGCCGTCGTCAGGGTCACCCCTGCGTGAGTTCGATTCTCACACCCTCCGCGCCGGATATGGAAGCTGGTGCTTCCGGTGGCTTCATAAACCACATTAGGTAGGTTCAATTCCTGCATCCGGTATGTCTCCGTGGCGCAGTGGAGAGCGCGTCGGGTTGCGGACCCGAAGGTCGCAGGTTCAAATCCTGCCGGAGACACTGTTGGAGACGCGGCGTTCGTGGTGTGGTGGTCTGCACGCCAGGTTGTGGTCCTGGAGGTTCCGGTTCGATACCGGGCGATCGCCCTATGTGAGTTGCTCGAAGTACGCCTTTTGGGCGGGGTAATAGTCGTCGAAGTTTGGTTGCGGAGTGCCTTCACGAGAAGACACGAGCATGTCCAGGTAGTACTCCCAGCCGGGCCCTGTCTCGCCGATTCCTTCTTCGGTGGTGAGATGGTGGATCAGCGTCAATTCGGTGACGCCGTTCTGCTCGGTCAGCAGGAGTTCCAGGCGCCAGTGCCCCGCTTCGTCGTCGGCGGTGACCAGCAGGCGTTCGGGTGGCTCGCAGGCGTCGATGTAAAGGTCGCTCCATGGCTCTCCTTCCTCGAATGCCATCCGGACCTTGACGGTGCGGCCTGGCCCGGCGTCACCTTCCCAAGGGCCGAACCATCGGGCGGTTCGCTGGGGCTCGGTGACGCTGGCCCACACGTCGTCGATGGGCGCCTTGAACGTCCGGGTGAACACGAGGTCGCTGCCGTCAGTGGTGCGCAGTAGCCGGGCGGTGGGTTTCATGCGGTGTTCTCCTTGGGTGCCGTCGAGTCGGGTGTGGTGGAGCGCTCCCGGGAAGTGCGCCGGACCTCGGTCTCCAGCGCGTCCAGGCGGTGCTGCCAGCCCGCGGGGGAGCGCAGGAAAGTGATCCACTCGGCGAGGCCTGTGAGGGGTGCCGTGTCGAGGGTGTACAGGCGCTGCCTGCCGACGAGTTCGTCGTGGACGAGGCCGCTTTCCCGGAGCACCCGGAGGTGGCGGCTGATCGCGGGACGGCTGATCGTGAACCGCGACGCGATGTCGCTGACCGTCCGGGGCCGTTCACGGAGCAGGGCCAGGATCTCCCGGCGCACGGGATCGGCGATCGCGTTCACCACCTCATCCATGACCAAAAGCGTAACCCATAGGTTACGCGTTTGAGAGGGTGGGTGTGTCCGGATGCGGCCAGGGAGGCCGGTGGGGTGCGTTCTTGCACGGTTGCGGGGATCGACTTACGGTCCATTTGTTGAGTGGGGCAACGTATTCCGGTTCCCGAACTCCAAGCGGAGGCGACGATGCACCGCAGACCACCCCGGATCCTTGCGGTAGGCCTGATGACGACGTTCTTGCTGGGCGGTGGTGCCGTTGCGGGGGTTCCCCCGGCGAGTGCGGCCACCTACCTGGACACGAAGAAGCCTGTGCGGGAACGAGTCGAAGCGCTGCTCAAGCGGATGAGCCTGGACGAGAAGATCGGCCAGATGACACAGCCCGAACGGGGGGCCATCACCGGGGACGACATCACCCGGTACCGGATCGGCTCTGTCCTGTCGGGCGGCGGGTCCACGCCGACGCCCAACACCCCGGCGGCATGGGCCGACATGACCGACGGCTTCCAGCGGCAGGCGCTCGCGACGCCGTTGAAGGTGCCGCTGATCTACGGCGTGGACGCCGTGCACGGGCACAACAACGTGGTCGGTGCGACGATCTTCCCGCACAACATCGGGCTCGGCGCGACGCGCGATCCGGGGCTGGTCCGGAAGGTCGGGCGGGCCACCGCCGAGGAGGTCACCGGGACGGGGCCCGACTGGACGTTCGCGCCTTGTTTGTGCGTGGCGCGCAACGACCGGTGGGGACGCACGTACGAGTCGTTCGGCGAGGTGCCCGAGCTGCCGTCGGCGATGTCGACGATCGTGGACGGGTTCCAGGGGCGGCGGCTGGACGGACCCGCTTCCATCCTGGCGACCGCCAAGCACTACGTGGGTGACGGCGGGACGACCGGGGGCGTCGACCAGGGCGACACGCAGATCTCCGAGGCCGAGCTGCGGCGGATCCACCTGCCGCCGTTCCGGGCCGCGGTGCGCCGCGGTGTGGGCTCGGTGATGATCTCGTTCAACTCGTGGAACGGCGTCAAGCTGCACGGGCACCGGTACCTCGTCACCGACGTGCTCAAGCGGGAGCTCGGCTTCTCCGGGTTCGTGATCTCCGACTGGAACGGCATCGACCAGATCGACGGGCAGCCCGGGTTCACCCCGGCCGAGGTCACCACGGCCGTCAACGCTGGCCTCGACATGATCATGGTGCCGAACGACTGGAAGCTGTTCATCGAGACGCTGCGCGCCGAGGTGCAGGCGGGACGGGTCCCGATGGCCCGCATCGACGACGCCAACCGGCGCATCCTCACCAAGAAGTTCGAGCTCGGGTTGTTCGAGCGGCCGTTCGCCGATCGGCGCTACCTCGCCACGGTCGGCAGCGCCGAGCACCGCGCGCTCGCACGGCACGCGGCGGCCAGGTCGCAGGTGCTGCTCAAGAACGAGCGCGGTGTGCTGCCGCTCAAGCGGAACAACAACAAGATCTTCGTGGCGGGCAAGAGCGCCGACGACATCGGCATCCAGACCGGCGGCTGGACCGTCACGTGGCAGGGCTCGCCCGGCGCCATCACGCCGGGGACCACGATCCTGCAAGGTCTCCGCCAGAACGCCGGACGGAACACGACGGTCACCTACGACAAGGAAGGCGACGGCATCGACCGTTCCTACAAGGCGGCGATCGCGGTCGTCGGCGAGCTCCCGTACGCGGAGTTCATGGGCGACCGGTCCGGCGCGATGGGGCTCGACGAGGCGGATCTGGCGGCCATCGCCAAGCTGCGGGCGTCCGGTGTGCCGGTCATCGTGGTCCTGGTGTCGGGACGGCCGCTGGACATCGCCGCCGAGCTGCCGAAGTGGAACGCGCTGCTGGAGGCCTGGTTGCCGGGCACCGAGGGACGCGGCGTCGCCGACGTGCTCTTCGGCGTCACGCGCCCGACCGGCAAGCTTCCGGTCACCTGGATGAAGAGCGCCGACCAGCAGCCCATCAACCGGGGTGACGGCAAGGCTCCGCTGTTCCCGTTCGGCTACGGCCTGACTTACCGGCGATAGACCTACCGGCGATAGACCAGCCGACGATAGATCGACCGGCGATCAGGGAGAGGGACCCCGCCCTGCCATCCGCGATGGCACGGCGGGGCTTCCTCGTCAGCGGGAAGGCGGCCTCACTCGTCAGCCGAGGGCAGGCTCGCCTGTCAGCGGAAGGCGCCCTCGCCTGTCAGCGCACGGCCGATGACCAGCGTGTGCACCTCGCTGGTGCCCTCGTACGTGAGCACCGATTCCAGGTTGTTGGCGTGCCGGAGGACGGGATATTCGAGCGTGATCCCGTTGGCTCCCAGGATCGTGCGGCACTGGCGGGCGATGTCGAGGGCCTCTCGCACGTTGTTGAGCTTGCCCAGGCTGACCCGTTCGGGTGGAAGCTCGCCGGTGTCCTTGAGCCGTCCCAGGTGGAGCGCGAGCAGCATGCCCTTGCCCAGCTCCAGCGCCATGTCGGCCAGCTTCTGCTGGGTGAGCTGGTACGAGGCGAGCGAACGGGCGAAGACCTCCCGTTCGGCGGCGTACGAGAGCGCGGTCTCCAGGCAGTCGCGAGCCGCGCCGAGCGCGCCGAAGATGATGCCGAAGCGCGCCTCGTTGAGGCAGCCGAGCGGGCCGGACAGCCCGCGTGCCTCGGGCAACATCGCGTGGGCCGGCAGCCGGACGCCGTCGAGCACGAGCTCGCTGGTCACGCTGGCGCGCAGGGACAGCTTCTTCTTGATCTCCGGAGCGGAGAAGCCCGGCGCGTCCGTGGGCACCAGGAAGCCGCGCACGCCCTCGTCGGTCCGCGCCCAGACGACCGCCACGTCCGCCACCGAGCCGTTGGTGATCCACATCTTGGTGCCGCTGAGCACCCAGTCGGTGCCCTGGCGCTTGGCGGTCGTCCGCATCGAGCCGGGGTCGGAGCCCGCGTCCGGCTCGGTCAGCCCGAAGCAGCCGATCGTGTCGCCGGCGGCCATCCCGGGGAGCCACTGCTGCTTCTGCTCCTCCGACCCGTACTTCCAGATCGCGTACATGGCGAGGGAGCCCTGCACCGACACCAGGCTGCGCAGGCCGGAGTCGACGGCCTCCAGTTCGAGGCAGGCCAGCCCGTACGAGACGGCGTTGGTGCCCGCGCAGCCGTAACCCTCCAGGTGCATGCCCAGCACGCCGAGCTCGCCGAGCCGTCTGGCCAGGTCCCGCGCCGGGATCTTTCCCTCCTCGAACCAGTCCGCGACGTGCGGGCGCAGCTCGCGTTCGCCCATGGTGCGGACGGTCCGCTGGATCTCCAGCTCCTCGGCGGACAGCAGGCCGTCGATCGCGAAGAGCTCGAACGGGTGGACGGACGATGCCATCGGGAGCCTCCTCAACGTATTTTGGATCCAGTATTGGATATTAGAATGGCAGACGGCCGCGCGTCGACCATGGGAGGGGCCGGATGGGATCACTGGACGGCATCGTCATCGCCGACTTCAGCCGCGTGCTGGCGGGACCGTACGCGACCATGCTGCTCGCCGACCTCGGTGCCGACGTGATCAAGATCGAACGACCCGGGAGCGGCGATGACACCCGCGCCTGGGGACCGCCCCACGCCGCCGGCGAGGCGACCTACTTCCTGGCCGTCAACCGCAACAAACGGTCGATCACCCTCGACCTGCGCGACGAACACGACCGTGCGACCGCGCACGCCATCGTCGCCCGCGCCGACGTCCTGATCGAGAACTTCCGCCCCGGCACGATGGACCGGCTCGGTTTCGGCTACGAGGAGCTCCAGAAGGCCAACCCCGGGCTCGTTTACTGCTCGGTGACCGGCTTCGGCGCCGCCGAGGGCGCTCATCTCGCCGGTTACGACCTGCTCGTGCAGGCCATGGGCGGCCTGATGAGCGTGACCGGCGAGCCCGGCGGCGACGGCACCAAGGCGGGGGTCGCGCTGGTCGACGTGATCACGGGCCTGCACGCAGGACTCGGCATCCTCGCCGCGCTCCGGCACCGGGACAAGACGGGGGAGGGCCAGCGGATCGAGGTCACCCTGCTCACGTCGTTGCTGTCCGCGCTCACCAACCAGGCATCGGCGTACGTGGCGGCCGGGGTTGTGCCGAGGGCCATGGGCAACGGCCATCCGAGCGTCGCGCCGTACGAGGTGTTCACCGCGAAGGACCGGCCCCTCGTGGTGGCCGTCGGCAATGACCGGCAGTTCCGGGCGCTGTGCGACCGGCTCGGCCTGCTCGGGCTCGCCGACGACGAGCGCTTCGCCACCAACTCCGCGCGGGTCGCCCACCGGGAGGAGCTCGTGGCGGCACTCTCCGGGCCGCTCACCACCCGGACGGCGGACGAGTGGTTCGCCGAGCTGACCGAGGCCGGTGTGCCGTGCGGGCCGATCAACGACCTGGCCGCCGCGTTCGACCTGGCGGGCCGGCTCGGCCTGGACGCCGCGGTCGCGCTCGCCGACCCCCGCCGGAACGAGCCGGTCGGCCAGGTCGCCAACCCGATCACGATGAGCGCCACCCCGCCGGTCTACCGGACGGCGCCGCCGCGGCTGGGCGAGGATACCGGGGATGTGCTCGCCGAACTCGAGGGGCGGCTGCGATGAGCACGGATCGGACGAGCACGGATCTGGCGGGCACGGGTCTGACGAGCACGGGTCTGACGAGCACGGAACGGCGGCCCCGGCGGCCACCGACCGCGCAGCAGTTCGTGCTGGCCGAGCTGCGTCGCGCGATCACCACCGGCGAGCTGAAGCCGGGCGCGCCGATCCGCCAGGACGCCCTGGCCGAACGGCTGGACGTGAGCCGGGTGCCGCTGCGCGAGGCGCTCAAGATTCTCGAAGGTGAGGGCCTGGTCGAGCACCAGGCACACCGGGGTTATTTCGTCGCCGTGCTTTCCATGGCGGACCTGCGGGAGATCTATCGCATCCGCGAGCTGCTGGAAGCGGAGGCCGTCCGTGTCGCCGCCGCCCATCTGACGCCTGAGGTCCTCGCCGCGCTGGAGGCCGCCCAGGACGAGGTCGAACGGGCGGGGGAGGCCGGGGACGTCACCGCCATGGCCGCCGCCAACCGGCGCTTCCACTTCATGCTCTTCGAACGTTCAGGCATGCCGCGACTCATCCGGCTGATCACGACGCTCTGGGACTCGACCGACGCCTACCGGTCGCTCTACTACGGCGGCACGCCCAACCGGGAACGCGTCGTCCACGAGCACCGGGCCGTGCTCGCCGCCCTGCGTGACGGCGACATCGACGCCGCCGTAGCCTGGCTCGACCGCCACCGCGTCCACGCAGTGACCACGCTCCAGGAAGTCCTGGAATGACCACGCTCAGCCGCCGCACACTCCTCAGGCTTGCCGCCGCCCTGCCCGCCCTGCCCGCTCTGGCCGTCGTGCCCGCTCTGGCCGTCGTGCCCGGATGCTCGCGCGGCTCGCAGCGGCACAGGCTCACGCTGGCCAGCGGGCCGGTGAACGGACCGTACGCGATCTTCGGCAAACGGCTGGCGGACGTACTGGAGCGGCGCGGCGACGGGATCACCCTGCAGGTCCGCACCACGTCGGCGAGCGTGGAGAATCTCCGCCTGCTCGGCTCTGGGCAGGCCGACTTGGCCATGGGCTTGGGGGACAGCGCGGCGGACGCCGTCGTGGGGCTCGGCCCGTTCCCATCTCCACAGCCGGTGACGGCGCTGGCGCGGGTCTATCTCAACTACACCCACCTCGTCGTGGCCGCCGGGTCACCGGTGCGCAAGGCGGCGGACCTGGCCGGGCGCAAAGTGTCGCTGGGCGCAGACGGGTCCGGCACCGCCGTCGTCGGTGAACGTGTCCTGAACGCCGCGCGCCTCTCCAAGCCGGTACGGGCAAGCCGCCTCGGGCTCGACGAGTCCGTTGAGGCGCTCGCGAACGGGACGATCGAGGCGTTCTTCTGGTCCGGCGGCGTCCCTACGAGTGCCATCGCCGGGCTCACCGGCCGCATGCCGATCCGGCTGGTCCCTCTCAACGGCCTTGCCGCCGAGCTCAGCCGGGCGCACGGGCCGACCTACGTCAGCGTCTCGGTACCCGCCGGGACGTACGGGCAGCGCACCGAGGTGCCCACGGTGGGCGTCCCCAGCTATCTGATGGCGCGGCCAGGGCTGTCGAGCACGGTGGCGTACGAGGTGACGCGGGCGATGTTCGAGTCGAGGGACAGCCTGCCGGGGCCGGAAAGTCCGGGCGCCCACCTCGACGAGCGGTACGCCATCGGCACGGGCACGGTGCCCCTCCATCCGGGCGCCGTCCGCTACTACCGTTCCGTTTACGGCTGATCGGCTCACTACGCCCTCTACTGCAGTAAGCCGTCCTCTATTGCTCGTCAGACAGGGGCAGGCGTAGTTCCACGGTCAGGCCATGCGGGTCGGCGGCGAGCAGCGTAAGGCTCCCGTCCGCTGACCGGGCGAGCTCGTCGGCGATGGCCAGGCCCAGCCCGCTGCCCTCCACGTTGCCGTGCCGAGGCGAACGCCAGAAGCGGTTGCGGGCGGCCGCCAGCTCCTCGGGATCGAGACCCGGACCGTCATCGGTCACGCGCAGCACCGCGGACTCACCGTCGGCCGACAATCCGACGGTGACGGCACCCCCGCCGGGCGCGAACTTGATCGCGTTGTCGATCGCGATGTCAGCGATGCGGCCCGCGGTCTCCGGCGGGCAGGTGGCCACCAGCTGCGACGGCAGTTCTGCACGCAACGTCACGTCGCGGGCAGGCGCCACCTCCTCCCACGCGGCGAGCCGAGGGCGCAGCTCGGCCACCAGATCGACCGGCTCCGCGATCGCGGGCGTCCCCGCCTCGATCCGGGCGAGCGCCAGCAGGTCGTCGAGAAGCGCGCCGAGCCGATCCATCTCCTCCATCGCGCGCTCGTACTCCTCGGTGCCCGCCGTGCCCAGGTGCGGGTGGAGGTTCTCCAGGCGAAGGGACAGGACTGCCAGTGGCGTCCGGAGCTCATGCGAGGCGTCGGCGACGAAGGCCCGCTGCCGTTCGAGCGCCGCTGCGACGGCGTCGGCCATCGCGTTGAAGCGCACCTCCAGCCGCCTCAGCTCGGACGGCCCGGGACCGGTGGCCGTCGTCCGGGCCGTCATCCGTCCCGCGGCGATCGCCTCGGTGGCGGCGTCGAGCTCGGCGACCGGACGCAGCGTCCAGCGGGTCAGCCGCCGGGCGGCCACGGCGGCGAGGGTGAACGCGAGGACCGCGGCGGCCGCCAGCGCACCCCAGACCACCGCGATGTCCCGGCGGGCCGCAGCCGTCGGGGCTGTGAGCAGTACCGTGCCCACGACCTGGGCGTCGCGGCCTGCGGGTTCGGCCACCACGACCTGGCGGGGGCCGAACGGGGTGACCAGCGGGAGCTGCTCGGTGGTCCGGCCTGCCAGTGCCCGGCGGGTCGCGGTCCCGGCGTCCCTACCCGGCGCCGCCGCCCCCGCGTGGATGAGCACGGCCCGGGTGTTGTCGCGTACCTCCACGGTCGCCCCGTAGAGCGAGGCATAACGCCGGACCTCGGTGGCCAGCACGGAGGTGTCGCCCTCCCGTACGGCCTGGTCGGTCAGCTCCGCCATGCGGGTGGCGTCGGCCCGCCGGTCCAGCAGCAGCTCGCCGGTCCGCTGCTGCGCGTACGCCAGGCCCAGAGGCACCGCCAGGGCCAGCAGCAGCCCGCCGATGAGGGCCAGATAGGTGATCAGAAGCCGGCGCCGCATCAGCCCTTCGATGCCGAGCCGGTAACCGGCCCCGCGCAGCGTGCGCACCAGCTCCGGGCGGCCGGTCTTGGCCCGGATGCCGCGGATGTGCACGTCCAGCGAACGGGACGCCGCCAGGAACGCGTCGCCCCAGACCGCGTCCAGGATCTCCTCCCGGCTCCGGACCACACCGGGCTCGCGGGCGAGCATCGCGAGGACGTCGAACTCCCGCCGGGTCAGCGTGACCGCGGTGCCGGCCACGTCCACCGTCCGGGCGCGCAGGTCGATCAGCACGTCGCCGACCGTGACCGCCGCGGCGGACGCAGCTCCCCGGCCGAGTCCAGCGCCGGACCCGCCGCGCGGGAGGCGGCGGGCCACGGCGTCCATCCGGGCCAGCAGTTCCATGATCCGGAACGGTTTGGTGAGGTAGTCGTCGGCGCCGGCCCGCAGGCCCTGGAGCACGGTGCGCTCCTCGGTCCGCGCGGTCAGCACGATCACCGGGACGGCGGACACGCGGCGCAACCGCCGGAGCATGTCCAGCCCGTCCATGTCGGGGAGCCCGAGATCCAGCAGGACGAAGTCGGCGCCGTCCTTGAGCCGGAGCCCGTCGTCCGCCCGGGTCACCCGGTCGACATGGTGCCCTCGTTCGGCGAGGGCGGTGCCGAGCGCGTCGGCCAGCCGGTCGTCGTCCTCGACCAGTAGCACCCGCATGGCGACCTTTCCTCAGCTGGATCCACCCTGGGCCCCCGGGTCAGCGTAGGGGCCCAGGGTGGATCCTGGCAGGTCATGTCCGTGCGAGCCGCTTGTCCCCGGCGGCCGGTTCGGCCGACTCGCGCTCGGCCCGCGACAGGGCGGCGTCGCGCGTCTCGCGCATCGTGAAGTAGACGATCAGCGAGACCGCCGCGCAGGCCGACACGTACCAGTAGTAGCCCGACTCGGCACCCGCCTTCTTGAACCACAGCGCGACGTACTCGGCCGTTCCGCCGAACATCGCGTTCGCGATCGCGTACGGCAGCGCCACGCCGAGCGCCCGCACATGGGTGGGGAACAGCTCGGCCTTCACCACCGCGTTGATCGAGGTGTAGCCCGTGATGATGACGAGCCCGGCCAGCATCAGCAGCAGCGCCGGGAGGAAGCCGTCCACGTCCTGCAGCGCCGTCATGATCGGGACGGTGCCGAGCATGGAGCCGATGCCGAACGTGATCAGCAGCGGCCGGCGGCCGATCCGGTCCGACAGCGCCCCGGCCAGCGGCTGCAGCAACATGAAGATCGTCAGTGCGCAGAAGCTCACCAGCGTGGCGTCGTTCTTGCTCATGCCCGCGGTGTTGGACAGGTACTTGGTGAGGTACGTCGTGTAGGTGTAGTACGCCACCGTGCCGCCCATGGTCAGGGCGATCACCAGCGCGAACTCCCGCCGGTGCGCGAGCAGGCCGCGCAGGGTGCCGCGCTCGGCCGCCGTGGCGGACGCCGTGCCCTCGTTCTGTTCCTCCTCGTACACCTCCGTCTCCAGCAGGTTGCGGCGCAGGTAGAAGACGACCGCGGCGCCGAGCGCGCCCACGATGAACGGGATGCGCCAGCCCCATGAGTGCAGGGTCTCCGTCGACATCGTGCGCTGGAGGATGATCTGCAGTCCGAGGCCGCACAGCTGGCCGGCCGTCATCGACACGTACTGGAAGCTGGAGGAGAACCCGCGCTTGCCCGGAGCCGACGCCTCGGTGAGGTACGTGGCGCTGGCCGCGTACTCGCCGCCGACGGAGAGCCCCTGGAGCAGCCGCGCCACCAGCAGGACGGCGGCGCCGAAGTACCCGACCTGCCCGTACGTCGGCGCGATCGCGATGAGCAGCGCGCTGACCGACATCAGCGTGACCGTCGCGGTCAGGGCGGCCTTGCGGCCCTTGCGGTCGCCCAGCCGGCCCAGCAGCCAGCCGCCCACCGGCCGCATGAAGAAGCCGACCGCGAAGATGCCCATGGTGTTGAGCAACTGCGCCGTGGAGTTGCCCTTGGGGAAGAAGGCCGAGGCGAAGTAGATGGCGAAGCTGGAGTAGACGAACCAGTCGTACCACTCGACGAGGTTGCCGATCGAACCCCCGACAAGAGCCTTCCATGGGCTGCGCGCCGGTTTGGGGCGGTCGTCTGCGGTACCGGAGAGCGTCGTCGTCACCGGATACCTCCTGGTGTTCTCGGGGTGGGCCGGAGTGACCTGTGTCACCCAGGTCTCCGCAGCTTCACCGAGGTCAGAAGGCCCGAACAAGCGCAGGCGGCCATATCTAACCTGCGCTTAACACTCACGGACGCGGCGATCGTCAACGGGCTTGTCAAGCTCTGTCAGGTGTCCGGATTAGGTCACATAGTCGGTTACTCAATGTGGCAGGCGTTCACGCATGATGGTCTGCGTTCGGAAGTTATCCACCAGGGAGGGCCCCGACGTGAAGAAGATCATCGTGCACCGCACGGGCACTGTCACGATGAGGGGGCAGGCCAGCGCCAAGCACTTCGGCTGACCGGGATCTTCGAGACCGGCTCCCGCGGCGCGTGGTTGGGCCGCGCCGCGGGAGCCCTTCCCTTCGTCCCCTGGAGGCCCTTCCGCCCCTCGCTGGAGGCCCTTCCTTCCTACTGGAGGCTCCTGCGTGAACCGCGATCGTGTTGTCAGGATCAGTGCCGACCGCCGGTTGCGAGGCCCCTATACGGCGGGCGGCGCCCTGCTGCACACGCTCGTTCCCGAGGCGCTCGACGCCCGGCCGGGGTCGGTGGCCGAGCACGACATCGAGATCCGCACGGTGGCGCCTGACCTGCGCGACCGCGTGCACGCCCGGCGGCAGCCGCTCTCGGCGCACCGGCCCCGGGCCGAGCGCATCCTGGTGCCCGCCCCCCGCCGGACGTTGCGCATCGCCAACGGCGTCGCCGAGTTCGTCCGCGACCACCTGGCCCGGACCGGCCCGCTGACCGTTGAGTTGCTCGACTACGCCGAGGCCGATCCGGCCGATCGTGAGCTCGTCGCCGTGCTGCGCCGCCGGGTCCCGCGCGAGCTGCTCACGATCGACACGTTGCGGCGCACCGGCGCCCGGCGCGGGCCCGAGCCGACCCCGGCGGGGCACGATCTGCGGGCGGACGAGCTGATCGCACAGGGGCTGATCGGCCCCCGGCTCGGCGCGGTGCCGCGGCACCGCGAACATGGGACCGATCCACGACGTGCAGCCGAGGCTTACCATTTCGCCACTCAGTGGTGCCTGGAGCAAGGCTGTCATCACGCCGTGGCCGAACTCGGGCTGCGCGGCCTCACTCTCGCGGACCCCGATGCCGCGCCGGAGACCTGGTGGGGCCTGGTGCACGACACCGCCATCGCGCTCGGTGCGCTGGGCCGTGAAGACGAGGCCGAACGGGTCCTGATGGAGGCGCGGGAACGCACCACCTCCCCGCTCTGGCACTCGACGATCGCCTACACGCTGGCCATGCACGCCACCCGGCACCATGATCCCGCGCGCCGCGACCTCGACGCCGCGCTCGGCTGGGTCAACACCGGCATCGCGCTGTGCGGCCTCCTGCCCGATCCCGCCGAACGCGCGGTCAAGCTCGGCTTCGACCTCAACGGCAGGGCGCTGATCGAGACACGCCGCGGCCATCCCGACCGCGCGCTGCGCCTCGTCCAGCAGGCCATCGACATGGCCGACCGGGATCTGCCCGACGACACCCAGCCGGTCCACAAGATGGTGTTGCGCGCCAACCGGGCGCAACTCTACGAACTGCTCGGCCGGACCACCGACGCCCTGCACGAGTGGGACGCGGTCATCGCCGCCGACCCCGCGTACCCGGACTACTACATCGACCGCGGCAACCTGCTCTACAAGCTCGGCCGCGCGGCCGCCGCGGTCGCCGACTACGAGACGGCCATGGAGACGGGCCTGCCGTTCCCCGAGCCCTACTTCAACCGCTCGCAGGCCCGGTTCGCCTCGGGCGACCTCGCCGGCGCGCTCGCCGACCTCGACTACGCGCTCGAACTCGACCCCGGATTCGCCGAAGCCCACCCCAACCGGGCCGGCATCCTGGTCGCACTCGATCGTTACGAGGAGGCGCGGGCCGCCTGCGCTGCGGGGCTGTCCCTCACCCCGGACGATCCGTACCTCCGCTGCGTGCTCGGTCAGGTTGAGGTTGCGGCGGGCCACCACGACCTGGCCCGCGACGCCTTCGACCGGGCCATCACCCAGGACGCGTCGATGGCCATCGCGTGGGCGTGCCGGGGGGATCTCGCGTTCAAGATGGGCGACCTTCCCGGCGCCGTGCACGATTTGAGCCGGGCATTGGAGCTCACTGACGAGGCGGCGGCCGAGACACCGGCGTTGTTGTTCAACCGCGCCATGGCACTGCGCGCCGCAGGCCGGGAACACGAGGCGCGGGCCGATCTGGAACGCGCAGGGAAACTGGCACCGGGCGACGAGGAGATCCAGCAGGAACTGGGGCAGTAACGGTCATCGTGCGCGTCTCCTGGACATTTCTACTTACTGTCAGGCCATTCGGTTTCGACCGTTTCCGGCCATGCACTACCCATGATCGAAGGTGATCCCTACGGTTTCGGTGGGGGCCAACGCAGTCCACAGAAACGAGGGGATATGAGGACGATCCAGCGACTCGCGATCGGTGCGTGCACGGGGGCCGTGGCGCTTACGTCGTTCGTCGGAACGGCGAGCGCGGGCACCGACACCGTCACCGTCCAGTCGGGGTCCGCCGCCGCGCCCAAGATCATCAAGTGCCGGGTTGTGGCGCACAACCCGCACTACTCGCACCACGCGCACGCGGCCGACAAGCACCGGGTGAACATCGTCGGAACGGTCAAGTGCGACAAGAGGGTCGCCAAGATCCGCATCAAGGTCGTTCTTTACAAGGGCAAGAGCAAGAACAGGCTCTACAAGTACAAGGAAAGCGCCTGGAAGGCCAACTACGGCAAGTCTTCCATCGGCCACAACGCCGCCCGCCGGTGCGTGAAGAAGCAGTACTACAAGGGCGTCGCATACGCACAGGTCACCTTCCCTCCCGGCTACAGGCCGCCGGCCGCTTCGGGTAAGGCATGGAGTAAGACCGTCTATATCAGCGCCTGCAAGAAGCGTTGATTAGGACCGTCTATATCAGCGCCTGCAGGAAGCAAGGCAGCTAAGCACGGCGATTAGTGCGTACAAAGGCCCTTCCCGCCAGGGAAGGGCCTTTCGTATTGTCAGTCTGCCTCGATCGCGAAGGCTTCCAGCCGCTCGTCGGCGACCAGCTCACGGATCAGCTCGGCGCTGCCGCCCACGTACGTCGAGTCCCGGTCGATGTCGGTCGCCACGCACCAGGCGCGGTCGTCCGGCCAGAAGAGATTCGGCGACTGGGGGAAGAAGAAGTAGCTCTCGGTCGCCGCCCCCAGCCCGTACGCCGCCTCCAGCGGGCCGGTCAGCAGGTAGTAGTCGCGCGTCGGCAGATGGATCAGAGGAGCGTCCTGGAGCCTGCCCTCGAACGTCAGGCGAAGCCGATCCGGATCCGCGTCCGCCTGCGCGTCCGGGGCCGCGTCGGGCGAGGACGACGGCTCGTCACCCGCGCTCGCGGCGAACACGACGGACGAGCTCTGATCCTCGTCCTCATCGTTCAGCCAGCCGAATCCGTCCCACAGGCAGAACCAGCACCGCCCCGGCGTCTTGGTATGCCCGGCCAGCACCTCGCAAAGGTGCGGCAGCAGGTCGAGCGGGAAGGACCCGGGCTCCGAAGGCTCGTCCCACGGCCTGTCTCCCGTTCCGCCCTGAGGGCCAGGTGTGGAGATCTCCGCGAAGTCCGAACGCGCGTGCAGGTCGCGCCCCGCCCAGTCGGCCACCTTCGCCCACTGGACGTACTGCTCCGACTGGTCAAGCGCCGGATGCAGAACGCGGGCATAGGCCTCGAACACCTTGGGCATCTCCAACTCCCCGATGCCCTGTTCGAGCCATCGGGCCGGAGCCAGATCGGTGACCAGACGTGCCCGCGCGGACGTGTTCTTCGTGTCGGATCCCATGGCCGCCCCTCGTCGACGCTTGGCAGCCTATGACAGCTGTCATGTGCTCACCAGGCAGAATCCACGCCGCGCCGATGACTCGGGTGACTACTGCCGATCAAGCGTTCAAACCACGCTTTCATCTATGAAAGCGACAAACGGGACAAGCAGGAAAGTCACGCAGGCGGTCGGCATCCTCATGGCCACGGCGCTGGCCTCGACCGGTTGTTCGTTGATCGGCTCCGATGACGGCGCCGACCCGAAGAAGCCTCCGACCGCCGCGCTCAAACAGTTCTACACACAGAAGATCAACTGGAAGGACTGCGGCCAAGGCTTCCAGTGCGGGACGATGAAGGTCCCCCTCGACTACTCCAAGCCCGGTGGGGAGAAGATCGACATCGCGGTCAACCGCCTGCGTGCTTCAGATAAGCGGCAGGGCTCGGTGCTCCTCAACCCCGGCGGCCCCGGCGGATCGGGCCTCGATGCCGCGACGAGTTCCGGGCCGACCATGGACAGGCAGCTCCGGGAACGGTTCGACATCGTCGGCTTCGACCCGCGCGGCATCGGGAAGTCAACACCCGTCAGCTGCCCTTCGGCTTCGACTGACGACGGGACGACCGCCGGGACCACGAGCGGCACCAGCACCACAGTTGCCACCGGCACCGATGTCCAGCTCGACACCGAGACCCAGCTGGCGTTGCAGGACGCCCGGCTGACCGCCGCCGCGTGCCAGAAGACGTCGGCTCGGCTGCTGCCGCATGTCGGCACGGTGAACGCGGCGCGCGACATGGATGTGCTGCGTGCCGTCCTGGGCGACCGTCGCCTGAACTATGTGGGCTGGTCGTACGGCTCTGACCTCGGCGCCATGTACGCGGACATGTTCCCGGACCGGCTCCGGGCCATGGTCCTGGACGGCGCGACCGACAGGTCCAAGGGATTCCTGCAGCGACGGGTGGCCCAGGCCAAGGCGCACGAGGTCGCGCTGCGAGCGTTCGTCGCGGACTGCCTCAAGGCGGCCGACTGCCCGCTGAAGTCCGCCGGAACGGTCGAAGCGGGGGTCAAGCGGATCACCGAGCTGCGCCAAAGTGCAGACCTGAACCCCCTCTCCAACACCACCACGGACGGCACTTCGCTGGACGGCACGGCTGTCACCGGCGCCCTCGGTAGCGCCCTCTATAACAAGGCGAGCTGGCCATCGCTCCGAGCGGCGCTGACCTCGGCGATCACCAACCGTGACGGCACCGCCCTCTACGAGTTCATCCTCACCAGCCCCGAAGCCGATCTCGGGATCGGGCAGTTCGAGGCGGTCACCTGCGCCGACTATCCGCGCGTCGATCGTGCGACCGCGCTTCAGGCCGCGGAGAACGCCAAGCGGGAAACGCCGAACTTCGCCGATCTGGTGAAGACGTCATGGACGATGTGCGAGTCCTGGGCGGCTCCAGCCGCCAAGCAGATTCCCGTGCCGCGCGCCAAGGGATCCGCACCGATCCTCGTCGTCGGGACGGCGAACGACCCGGCGACGCCGTACGAGGCATCGAAGACGCTCGTCAAGCACCTGGATAATGCCAGGCTGATGAGCTACGACGGTTCAGGGCACACCGCCTACTTGGCGGCCGGCTCCAACTGCATCAACGACCGTGTCCACCGGTACCTCATCGAGGCCAAGCTCCCCAAGGAGGGCATCCACTGCTCAGCGATGTGACCAGACTCTGTAGCGCGGCGCCAGTAGACATCGGCTACTGGCGCCGCATCATGGGCGGTTGGTCCTGGCCACCGGATGCGCGATCAGCGGGCACGTCGAGGGCCGGGTCGTAGGTGAGCATCGCCAGCTCCAGCTGCCGCAGGGCGGGGCCTGGATCGAGTCCGAGCTCGTCGGCGAGCAGCGTGCGGCCCGCGCGGCAGACGCCGAGCGCGTCGGCGACCCGGCCGGTGCGGTAGAGCGCCAGCATGAGCTGGATCCGGAGGCGTTCCCGGAACGGATGCGCCGCGACAAGGCCGCGCAGTTCGCCGGTGAGCGACGCGTGCCGCCCCAGGGCGAGCTCGGTGTCGAAGAGGTCCTCCAGCACCCCGAGCCGCATCTCGGACAGGCGGATCGCCTCGGCGTGGACCGTGCGATGTGGTCCTGACCCTCGCGCCGTCCACGCAGAGCAGCGCGGCCAGCAGGTCGCGTTGCTTCGGCGGCAGCTTCAGCTACGTCGCGCCCTCACGAACCTCAGGCGGTCCCAGTACGTGGAATCTCATCGGTCGAACCGTTCCTCGGCACTCAGCAGGAGTGAATCCCGCGCAATGGCACGCCCCGAACGGTCTTGGGCGCACTGGTCCCCGGCGTTCGCATCCCGGGCGGCGACACGCATCGTGTGCGTGGTCCGTTCCGGGCGGGCCGGTTCCCTCACGACCTGACCTATGAGCCCGGCCAGAGGCACGGGGAGGCCCCAGACCATCACTCTGGTGGAAAGGGGGCCCCGCACGCCGACACCGGACTCAGCGTCCTAGATCGCATACGAAACGTACAGGATCGGTCACGCATCTGCCAAAGATTCGTGCACAGCGCTCGCCCAAGTGGCCTTATTCACCCTCAAGCACACTCAACACAGCAAACAGTTTGAACCCCCTGTGTCGTCATGAACGGATCACCGGTTCCGCGCGGGTTGGCAACCGTTTTCCGTGGACATGCCCCGGCGGTGATCGGCCTCTAAGGTTTAGGTCGTCTCGGGATTTGTCCGTCATGGGTGGGCGCGAGCGCCGGACAACGGGGATGACGTGGGAAGACCCGAACGACCGCTGGATCCGCACGCCGGTCCCGTCGAACGGCTCGCCTGGGAGCTGCGACGGCTCCGCGAGGAGGCGGGTCGCCCGAGCTATCGCGAGCTCGCCCAGCGTGCCCACTTCGCGCGCAGCTCCCTCGCCGAGGCCGCCACCGGTCTGCGGTTCCCGACGCTGGAGGCCACGCTCGCGTACGCGACCGCCTGCGGTGCGGACCGCGCGGAGTGGGAGAGGCGCTGGCGGGAGACCGAGGCCGAGCTGGCCCACAGCCGGCGGCGGTGCCCCTACCCGGGCCTCACGCCGTTCGGCGGTGACGACGCCGATCTGTTCTTCGGCCGCGCCGCCCTTGTGGATGATCTGCTCAAGGCCGTTGAACGGGCCCGGCTCATCGCCGTCTTCGGCGCGTCTGGCAGCGGCAAGTCGTCGCTTCTGCTGGCCGGTCTGCTTCCGGCTCTGGCTGCGGAAGGGATTCCCACTGCGGTCATGACCCCGGGCAGCCATCCCGCCGCCGAGCTCGCCCGTCACCTGGAGTCGCTCAGCACCGATGCCCTTCTGGTCGTCGACCAGTTCGAGGAGGCCTTCACGCTCTGCACTGATCAGGAGGAACGATCCACGTTCCTGGCCGCCCTGATCAGCGCGACCACCGGCGAGCAGCCGATCACGGTGGTCCTCGGTGTCCGTTCGGACTTCTACGGGCACTGCGCCGCCGAGCCGGAACTGGCGGCGGCCCTCCCGGACGGCGTGCAGCTGCCGATCGGTCCCATGTCGCAGGAGGATCTGCGTGCCATCGTCGTCGAGCCGGCCGCCAGGGTGGGGTTGAGCGTCGAGCCGGATCTCGTCGCCACCGTCGTCGCCGAGGCCATGGGGCGGCCGGGGGCCCTGCCGCTTGTCGCGCACGCGCTGCGGGAGACCTGGCGACGGCAGCGCGGCGACACGCTGCGGCTGGCCGACTACGAGGCGGCGGGCGGCGTCGGCGAGGCGATCGCCAAGACCGCCGAGTCGGTCTACGAGGAACTGGACGAGCCACGGCGCGAGATCGCCCGCAACGTGTTCCTGAGGTTGACGGTCCTGGGCGAGGGGACCGAGGACACGCGCCGCAGGATCGACCGCGAGGAGCTGACCGGCCTCGCCGACCCCGGTGAGATCGACACCGTGCTGGAGGCGCTGGCCGGCGCGTGGCTCGTCGTCATGGACGAGGGCGACCTGGAGATCTCGCACGAGGCCCTGATCGATGCCTGGCCTTGGTTGCGGGAGTGGCTGGACGAGGACCGGGAGGCGCTGCGGCGGCGTCAGCGGCTCACCAACGCCGCCGCCGATTGGGACGGCCACGCCCGGGATCCGGAGTTCTTGTACCGGGGCTCCCGGCTGGCCGAGTGGGACGACGGCGATTCCGGCGGGCTCAACGAGGTGGAACAGGCGTTCCTCGATGCGGGTCGACTGGCTGAGACGGAGCGCGTCGCCTCCGCCCGCCGCCGGCGACGCCAGCGGACGGGTGTCCTGGGGATCGTTGCGATCGTCGTCGGCGTGCTGGTGGTGATCGCCCTCGTTCAGGCGGACCGCGGCGCCGATGATCGTGACCGCGCGTTCTCCCGCAAGCTCGCCACGGAGGCACGGCGGCAGCTCACCCTCGACCCGGCGCTGGCGCTGCTCCTGGCGACCAGGGCCTACGAGACCGCGCCCACGGCCGAGGCTGACAGCGTGCTCCGACGGAGAGTGCCAAAGGCGTGGCGTTCTCTCCCGACGGCCGGTCGCGTGCGGGTGTGAGAAGTAGTTCCCTGGTTTCGTGGTTTTGTGTGGCTTTTGTGTGGTGTTCGGTGCTGTGGTTGAGGTGTCACGTATCACAAAGCGTCGCTGTTGTGTGACTGTGTGTTTGCTGGCCGGTATC
>NZ_JBIRAZ010000037.1:0-72359 GCF_044326415.1 Actinomadura sp. 6N118
CTGCACCTCCAGGCCCCCGACCTGCTCTACCTCGTCTTCGTGCGTGGTCACAGATGATCCTTCCCGGCTGGGACCTCCCAGCCTTCCGGATCACCACCCCACCCACACGATCTTTCAGACACTCCCCAGCGTGCGCGTGAGGTTGTGCGCCGGCGTGCGCGTGAGGTTGTGCGCCGGCGTGCGCGTGAGGTTGTGCGCCGGCGTGCGCGTGAGGTTGTGCAGCTCGGCGCCAAACAGAGTCGCCCTGCCGACGTTGAGGCGCTAAACAGAGTCGCCCTGCCGACGTCGCGGCGCCCAATTCCACGAGCCAATGTTCGCGCGGGTCCGGCAATGCATATGCGAAACATGAATATGCCTGGCTTTGTTGGTCAGAACCGAGAGTATTTGTCGACGAGCGGTAAGAGCACCCGTCGGAGACGGGTGTCGTGTTGGTGAGTTCTGGCAGCACCCCGTACTGGGCCGTTGACCTGCGTGGCACCTGCCCCGTTCTCGGTGATGCTCTTGAAACGGGGCGACTCCGCTGCCGAACGCCACACGTTGGCCGCTCCCGACACTCACGAGCAAACGCTGCCGGTTCTGGCCTACGTAGCCAAATATGCCTGTGCGAGACATCCAATGTCCCGTTTCCGGAGCGTTCAATGCACGTGCGACGGGCAATGCTCATCTCCGCCTCGCAGCAGCGGGTCGCAGCAGGGGTATGCGGCGCCTTGGGAAAGCGAGGTGCACGAGCGCGCCAGGTGAGGCGCACGAGCGCGCCAATGGTCAGGCGTCGGGGGCCGTGTAGACGCGGGTGCCGTCCACATAAGTGAGTGCGACGTGGGTGTCGGCGATGGCTTCGGCGGGGCCCTCGAAGGGGTTGCGGTTCAGGACGACCAGGTCGGCGCGGTTGCTGGGGCGAAGGCTTCCGGTGTCGTCCAGGTGGTTCACGTAGGCGGCACCAGCGGTGTAGGCGGCGAGCGCCGCGGTCAGGTCCAGGGCCTGCTCGGGCAGGAAGGGCTTGGCCTCGTGCCCCGGAACGATGCGGTTGACGGCGACATGGAGGCCTTTGAGTGGATCGGGGCTGCTGACGGGCCAGTCGCTGCCTGCCGCCAGCGTCACTCCAGCGCGCAGCAGGTCGCCGAACGGGTACTGCCAGCTGACGCGTTCGGGATTCAGAAACGGGATGGTCAGGTCGTCCATCTGCGGTTCGTGGGCGGCCCACAGCGGCTGGATGTTGGCGGTCGCGCCGAGTGTCCGGAAGCGGGGGATGTCGTCGGGGTGGACGACCTGGAGATGGGCCAGGTGGGGGCGGGTGTCGCGGCGGCCGTTGGCCGTGCGGGCGGCCTGCACGGCGTCCAGTGCCTCGCGGACGGCCCGGTCGCCCAACGCGTGGAAGTGCATCTGGAAGCCGACAGCGTCGAGCGAGGTGGCGTACTCCTTGAGCGCGGCCGGATCGATGAAGCTGATCCCGCTGTTGTCGGTGGCGCAGCCGCAGGCATCCAGGTAGGGGGCGGTCATGGCGGCGGTGAAGTTCTCCGCCACCCCGTCCTGCATGATCTTGACGGTGTCGCAGCGCAGCCGGCCCGTGGTGAGCCGGTCACGGCGTTCAAGCAGGTCGTCGATCTGCTCGGAGCCCCGTCCGCGTGCCCACCACAGGGCGCCGACCACCGTGGCGGTGAGCAGACCGTCGCGGGCGGCCGTCAGGTAGGCGTCCGAGACGTCGGGGTAACCGTCCGAACCGGCGACCAGAGCGTCCTGCCAGGCGGTGATGCCAAGGCTGTGCAGCAGTTGCTGGGCGCGCAGCAGACCGTCGAGGCGTTCCTGTGGCGTCACGGCGGGCAGGAGCGCGCCGACCAGGGTCATGGCGCCTTCCTGGAGCATGCCGATGGGGGTGCCGTCGGCGTCGCGCTCGATGCGGCCGTCTTCCGGATCGGGGGTGGCCGCGGTGATCCCTGCTAGTTCCAGGGCGCGCGTGTTGACCCAGGCGCCGTGGTGGTCGCGGTTGGTGAGATAGACCGGACGGTCGGGGACGACGGTGTCGAGTAGGTCCCGGGTGGGGACTCCGCCTTCGAAGCTCTCCATGGACCAGCCGCTGCCGATGATCCACTTTCTGCCGGGGTGGGCGTCGGCATAGGCGCGGATGCGGCGGACGTACTCCTGCGGGGCGGTGGTGCCGGTCAGGTCGCATTGGCCCAGTTCGACCCCGCCCATGACGGCGTGGATGTGGGCGTCCTGAAAACCGGGCAGCAGCAGCCGCCCCCGCAGGTCGACGACCTCGGTGTGCGGGCCGGTGAGGTCCTTGACCTCGTCGTGGCCGACCGCGACGATCCGGCCGTCGCGGACCGCCAGGCTGCTGGCCCAGGTACGTGCGGCGTCCATGGTCATGATGGGACCGCCGGTGAACAGCAGGTCGGCGGGTCGGTGCGTCACGTGAACACTTCCAATCATCGGGCGCGGTGTGGGGGCCAGGGGCTCAGGGGTCGGCGACCGGGGCGGAGGCGACGAACGGCTCTGCCGTGGCCATGCCCGGACGGGTGAAGCACGGCGAGTGGCGGCGCCACTTGGCGATCGCGCCGACCACCAGGCCTGTCAGGAGGATGGCGGCGGGAGAGGCGAGGCTAACTTCTTTCCTTAGTCACCCATGGTGATCCTGTTGTAGCTTTCCGATATCAGCACGCCCCGTGCCCAGGCGACGCGGGGCACCCTCCTCGGTCCGATAGCTGTGCAGGCTGGGCCGATAGCGTCCGGAGGGACGTGTCACGAGGGTCGGCGGCTCTGCCTGCCGACACCAGGGCACGAAGACGATTGGCACATGCCCGGCATCCAGCCGGGATGATTCCTGCGGATTCCTCAGGATCGCATAGCCAATCAGAGACGCTGAACCATCCGTTGGCGCCATGCGCAAGTGATGGCGGCTAACCCGTAGTAAAGCGCCACCAGCAGGCCGATCGCGTTGACTGCGGCGAGGATGGCCTCGCTGAGCTTGGGGATGCTCAGGCTCAGCAGGGCGATCCCTGCGGCGATCACCGCGATGAGGATCGTTCCGGCGGCTGGCGTTCCATAACGGGCGTCCACCTTCGACCAGACCGGCCCCAGGGTGCGGTCATGGCTCGCGCCCCTGTGCGCCACACCTGCCGCCGCTCTCGACGCGCCCCGGCCAGCTCTCCCTATAGCCGAGGCCGTACTGAGCAGCGCCGGACTGAGCAGCCGAAAGTTGTGCTGATCAACCCCAACTACCCCGTCCAAGCGGGTACGCCGCCAGACGGTGGATACAAACATGCCCACCTCCGGTCTCAGGCCCGATAAGTAGCAGCTCAGGCGGCAACGAACCAGGACAAAGACCCACCGCGCTGAAACCTCGCTTGCTGATCGCCACCGACCCAGAACCGCTGACGGCCCTAGCCACGGCAACTCCAACGTGAAGCAGACGTGCCGTCTCCACCGCAATCACGGGTGCGCACGCTAAGAATAATCTTCAGCCAGCATCAGCTGGAACGGATGAATCGAATGGGGTGGCCTATCCCGAAAACCTGTTGATCGCCCAACGGCCCAGACGGCACCGTAAGTGCGTCTGAGCTAGGAGACGAACCGCTGATGAGAACGCACGAGATCCGTGCCACATACGACCGCGACACGATCACGGTGTATCAGGCGTACCGCCCCGAGATCGCTGGTCCGGCGGTTGAGCAGGATAGGTTCGTGCCGCCGTTCTCACGTGGCCGCATGACCTGGATCAAGCCGTCGTTCCTGTGGCTGATGGCCCGCAGCAACTGGGCCCGGAAGCCAGGCCAAGAAAGGATCCTCGCCGTACGGATCACCCGTACCGGCTGGGAAGAAGCGCTGGGGCACGCCGTTCCCACGCACCCTGACCGGCGTGTCTTCCGCAGCAGCGACGAATGGCGCGCCCGGTTCGCGGAGTCGGTCGTCCACGTGCAGTGGGACCCGGAGCGGAGCCTGCGCGGCGCGACGCTGGACGCGCGCAGCATCCAGATCGGCCTCAGCCGCCACGTGATCGATCAGTACGTGGATGACTGGATTGTCTCCATCGAAGATCGGACACCCCTGGTGCGAAAGATCCATCGCCTCCTGCAGGACGGGCAAGCCACCAAAGCGAAGGCATTCCTCCCCAGTGAACGCGTCTATCCCCTGTCACCCGATCTCGCTCACAGCATCGGAGCCGATCTTCCATAGAGCAATGCGCGTGCCTTCTACGGGGCCACGGAGCCGGCCCCGCCTGGGCAACTCATGATCACTTGCCATCGCTTACGCCGGTTGGCAGGCGCAGTACGAGCCGGTGGGTGAAGCCTCCACGTTCTCCCGCCTTTTGGGCGCGCTGGCGTTCAAGCTCGGCCGGGCTGATGCCGTGCACCGCCGCTAGCGCGTAAAGCACCTCCAGAAGATCGGCAAGCTCGGCGGACTCTCCGCTGGCTACATATTCTCCGGCCTCCTCGTAGAGCTTCGCGCGCAGCAGCGCCTCGTACTCACCTTCCTCCGCCGCCCGAACGGCCGCGGCGCCACCACCGGCGTCCTGGATGATCTCAGGAATGCGGTCGCGGACCAGCTTCTCCCGGCCACCCGTCTTGGTGCGATGAGGCGTCAGGCCGCGGCGCCGGTCGAGGGACTGCACCCACTTGACCGCGACCGCAGCGGTCTGGATCAACTCGATGCGCAGCCGCTCCGAATCAGTCTCGGCGAGCGCCTCATAGAACTCCTCTGTGAGAATGTGCCTCCAGGTCAACTCGCCCCGAGACCAAGCGGCAGCGACATCACGCTTGGCCTCATCCGCCCGTTCGCCATACTCAGGCCCGCTCCCGTCAGGGAACTCCTGCACGCCCCAAAGGCGGTCCTGAGCTTCGCGTTCGGCAGCGACATCGTCCAGCACGGTCTGCAGCGAACCTGCCACGTCCTCGGGCTCCATGACAGTCGAACGTAGCCGTACCGCGCTCTCACCACCCCAAGAAAACTCCAACGCCCCCGCTGGTGATGTGGGGTACCCGGGCTGGCTCGAGTGTCCAAGATCTGTGCTGGCGGTCGACGAGGTATTGAAGCGGCACGGCCCACGATGCCCGAGGCGCCCTTCGTGACATCGTGCGGGCTCGGGTCTGGACGGGGAAAGCCACCCGCTTCCTCAAGACCGCCCGGGCCGATATTTGGGGGAGCGAAAGGCTGGGTGCGTTCGGTGGCTCCACAGGGCCTGGGTGAACGTTCCGGCCCGTGGAGCCGACTTGGTTTTCTGCTGGCGGACTTGTTTCGCATCTTTTGGATGCTCGGGGGATTTGGTCTTCCGTTTGTCGATGGGCAGCGCTGCAGGTGGTGGGTGACTGGGTGCTGGCTCTGACGGCTTCGGTGGCTGATCTCAGGAGGGGAGGGGATCAGCGGTGCAGCCGAGGAGTTCGTGCATGACGGGTGGGAGTTCGTCCCAGAGCCACTCGTTCAAGGTGCCCTGGAACTCAGGCGGCGGGCCGATGCTGATGAGGCGTGGGCCGAGGGAGGCGAGCTGGACGGGCAACGGGCCGTCGGCCCACAGTGGCTCGGCGATTCCCCAGAAGCCAGCGAGGTCATCGCTCACTAGCGGCAGGTAGGAGGGAAGGACTTGCGGTCCCGGTAGTTGGCCGATCGGCATTAATCGTTGGGCCGTCGCGCGCAGGACGTTGAGCGCAGCCAGGTCCTGTGGGCATGCGACTCCTGCAATTTGCAGCTCTGGCAGGCCGAAGCGGCGCAGGCCCCGGGTCGTGAGCTCTACGCAGGAGCAACCGTCGATGGACTCGTCGCCGTCCGAGCAGTGTTCGTCCTCCGGCGGGAGCGAGACGCCGAGCCAGTCGTCCGCCAGGGCGAACCGGGGGTTTTCGGGTGTGTCCTGCGGGAGGATCTGGGCGGTGTTGAGATCGACGATCACACCGGCCATGGTGGCGGCAAGCGCGCGGGCGGCGGCGCGGGCCACCTGGGCGCCGAACGGCTGGCCGGAGACCTGTAGCAGCGACGTGACGCCGACGTGGTGAACCGCCTTGCGGGCTCGTGTCTCGCTCTCGTGATCGTCTCTGTCTGCGGCCGCTGCCCCTGTCAGATCCCAGGGCGAGTCGGCCGCCCTGTAGCTCGTGATCGCGAGCCGGGACGTGCTGAGTCGTTCGTTGGCCGCGGCGGCGAACGGCTCGGCGAGCTGGCGTCGCATGGCGAGCCGGGCGTCGCCAAGCTCGCGTTCGGTCGCGACCACGAAGCACGTGGTGGTCTTCGGGGGCACGGTGATGGAGATCGTGGCAGGCATGAGTGGCCTCCTCGGGCGTCGGCGGACTGGCGCGGCGTCGTCCAGCCTCGGCCCGGACCGTGCGCGACGGAAGTGGAACGAGATTCTGTGGATAACTACTGCGACGGGAGGAGTTGATCAGCCTGGTGATCTTTTTGTCGGCTTCACGGTGGTGCAGTGTTTGCGGCGAAGGAATGGTGGCGCGGTTCAGAACGCGCAGGGCAGGCTCTTCACGCCGTTGATGAAGCTGGCCCGCTGGCGGACGGGCTCTGCGGTGGAGTGGATGTCGGGCAGGCGCCTGAAGAGTTCGCGCAGGAGGACGGTCACTTCTCGGCGAGCGAGGTGGGCTCCCAGGCAGAAGTGCGGCCCTGGTGCTCCGAAGCCCAGATGCGGGTTGGGAGAGCGGGTGATGTCGAACGTGTGCGGATCCTTGAAGACGCTCTCATCGCGGTTGGCCGAGTTGTAGTAGAGGATGACTCGGTCGCCTGCGCGGTACGTGTGGCCGCTCAGCGTGTGGTCCTGGGTGAGGGTTCGGCGCATCCAGGTGACGGGTGTCGCGTAACGCACGACCTCCTCAACCGCTCCCGGCAGGCGCTTCTCCAGATCTGTCAGGAGCAGCGAACGCTGGCCCGGGTTGACGGTGAAGAGGGCAAGGGCGTGTGAGAGGGCGTTGCGCGTGGTCTCATTGCCCGCTACCACCAGGAGACTGAAGAAGCGCCGTAGCTCGGGTTCGGTGAGCGCCTCGCCATCCACGTTCGCATGGAGCAGGGCGGTGACCAGATCGTCTGCGGGGTTCTCGCGGCGCAGGCGCCCGAGATCGGTCATCAGGTTGTCCAGAATGGTGAACTTCTCGCCCAGGACCTGCTCGCGAGTCTTGCCGTCATCGGAGACGTGGTCGGGGTCGCCGACGGCGAGAATCGCGTTCGTCGCGTCGATGACGTCGTCGTACGCGGACTCCGGGATGCCCATCAAGGCGCAGATGATCTGCAGCGGCATCGGTGTCGCGACCCGGGTGACGAAGTCGCATGGGCCGCGTTCGACCAGGTCGTCGATGATGCGGGCGGCGAGGGCCGACACGTCGTCCGCGAACTTCTGGATCATGCGCGGGGTGAACGAGCGGGACACGATTCGCCGCAGCCGCGCGTGCCGGGGATCGTCCAGGCTGATCATGGATCCCGCGTACTCGCTGACCGACGCCGACGGGTCCACCAGGCTGACCGCGGTCGGCTCCGAGCTGAACACGTCCGGATGACGACTGGCCTCGGTGACCTGTTCGTACCGTGTCAGCGCGTAGAACCCGGGCCCGTCCGGACGCGGGCAGAAGACGGGACCTTTGGCCGTACGGAGGGAGGCGAACAGCGCATCGCGGTCTGACTGTGGCATGGCCCAGAAGTCGAGGTCGGTCAGCTTCGGTTCGACAAGGGGAGGCATCGTCGTCCACAGCCTTTCGCAGAGGGCAGCCGCCGCCCACAGGCTAACCCGGCATAGTCCAAGGGCCGGGTCCCCAAGGCGATGCCCTGGGAGCCCGGCCCTGACTGACGAGGTCGCCCTCGCGTCGCGCGGCTTAAGCGATCAACGAGAGTTGATGTCGACGTAGGAGCGCTCGTTCTCGCCCACGTACACCTGGCGCGGACGGCCGATCTTGGTGGCCGGGTCGCTCATCATCTCGCGCCACTGCGCGATCCACCCGGGAAGCCGGCCGAGCGCGAACAGCACGGTGAACGCGTTGGTCGGGAAGCCCATGGCCTTGTAGATGACGCCGGTGTAGAAGTCGACGTTGGGGTAGAGCTTGCGCTCGACGAAGTAGTCGTCGCTGAGCGCGACCTCTTCGAGGCGTACCGCCAGGTCCAGGAGCGGGTCGGGCTTGCCGAGCAGGTCGAGGGCCTTACGTGTGGCCTTCTTGACCACTGCGGCGCGCGGGTCGTAGTTCTTGTAGACGCGGTGCCCGAAGCCCATCAGCTTGACGCCGGGCTCCTTGTTCTTGACACGGCGCACGAACGACTCGACGTCGTCGCCGTTGGTGTGGATCTGCTCGAGCATCTCCAGGACCGCCTGGTTGGCGCCGCCGTGCAGCGGACCGAACAGCGCGTCCACACCCGCCGAGATGGACGAGAACAGGTTGGCGTGGCTGGAGCCGACGAGCCGCACAGTGGACGTGGAGCAGTTCTGCTCGTGGTCGGCGTGCAGCACGAAGAGCATGTCGAGGATCCGCACGATCTCCGGGTCGACCTCGTACGGCTCGGTCGGCAGGCCGAACGTCATGCGGAGGAAGTTATCGACGTAGCCGAGGGAGTTGTCCGGGTAGAGCAGCGGCTGCCCGATCGAGGTCTTGTACGCGTACGCCGCGATCGTCGGCAGTTTGGCGATGAGCCGGATGCTGGACCGCTCGACCTGCTCGGCGTCGAACGGGTCCAGGCTGTCCTGGTAGAACGTGGACAGCGCGCTCACGGCGGACGACAGCACCGCCATCGGGTGTGCCCGGCGCGGGAACGCCGAGAAGAACGCCCGGAACTTCTCGTCCAGCAGAGTGTGGCGCCGGACGTTGTCGGTGAAGTCGTCCAACTCGGCCTGGGCCGGCAGCTCACCATGGATCAGCAGGTAGGCGACCTCCAGGAAGGAGGCCTTCTCGGCCAGCTGGTCGATCGGGTAGCCGCGGTAGCGCAGAATCCCCGCGTCGCCGTCGATGTACGTGATCGCCGACGTGGTGGAGGCAGTGTTGGTGAAGCCTGGATCAAGCGTGACGTGACCGGTCTCTTTCAGCAGGGCGCCGACTCCCAGACCGGATGGGCCCTCCGTGGCCTCCGTCACCTCAAGGGGCAGCCGCCCACCCGCATGGTTGAGCTCGAAATCCGACATGTGCTCGCTCGCTCCCAACTCCGTCCACACCTGCGCAGACATTCCGCCCTTCATCGTATCCAGGTGATCATATGAGTTTGATCCGGGCTACGGCGGGGGGTGGAGACCGCCGAATAACGTGAAGAACGCGCCTTGAACGATGATCACTCTGCAGCGCCTAAGGGGCCCTGCGTCCGGCCCC
The DNA here is from genome assembly GCF_044326415.1 of Actinomadura sp. 6N118. Lineage (NCBI taxonomy): Bacteria > Bacillati > Actinomycetota > Actinomycetes > Streptosporangiales > Thermomonosporaceae > Actinomadura > Actinomadura sp. 6N118. Next base: position 9,258 of record NZ_JBIRAZ010000037.1, read on the forward strand.
TGTTGACCTTGTCTCCGCGGGGTGCTCATCTGGAGGCATGGCCGACGCCTTCGCAGCCGAACTTGTCGCCCGCTCCCGGGAGGAGATCGCGGCCACTACCAGCGAAAACCGCTTCCTGGACCTGCTGGAGGCGGGTGCGGTGCCCAGGGAACGACTCGCATGGCTGGCCGGCGAGGAGTATCGGATCATCGGCAGTGACCGGCGGAGCTTTTCCCTATTGGCTGCGCGCTATCCGGAACTGCCTGCCGGTGGGCTCTTTCTGGCCCTTGCACAAGGCGAAGGAGAGGCTCTGGCTTTGCTCCTGGACTTTGCGGCAGCGCTCGGAATCAGTGAGAAAGATCTCAGCGCCTACGAGCCCAAACCGTTGGCGCAGGCTTATCCGGCCTACCTCGCCCAGCGCGCGATCTTCGGTACGGCTTCTGAAGTGGCCTTGGCCATGCTCGCCAACCTGGAGGAGTGGGGAGCCTATTGCGCGCGTACCGCCGAGGCGTTGCGGAGCCGCTATGGCCTGGACGAGGAGGCGGTGGGCTTCTTCCGCTTCTTCGCCGAACCGCCGCCGGGCTTCGCTGAGCAAGCCACCGAAGTGGTCGCCAGCGGCCTGGCCTCTGGGGACTCCCCAGAGGAAGCCGTCCGAGCCGCCCGCATGCTGCATGCCTACGAGAGCCACTTCTGGGCTGCCCTGGCCGAAGATCTCGCCTGATAGACCTCTACGTCCACGGCAGAGCTGATCGTTGAGCCCAGTAGCGCTCCGGTGGCGTGGCCAGCTCGTTCAGCTCGTCTTCGCCAAGCGAGAGCGCAGCGAGGTTGGAGCGCAGCTGTGCCGGACTGACGGCGCCTAGCAGGACTCTGTCCGCCCACGCTTGCCGTAGGGCAGCGGCCAACGCCACTGCGTCGGCGCCGACTTCATGGAGGTCAGCCACCCTTTTGATCTCCTCTGGCGGCTGTACGGCGAGTTTGCCGTTCGCCAGCGCCTCCTTGACCAGAACAAGAGCACCGGCATCGTCATGCGCCTGACGCAGGGCCCCTGCCGCAGACGGCTCCAGGAGATTCCAGGTCGATTGGACGGCGGTGAACACCTGTTGCCCGTCCACCTCAAGCTCGAACGCCTTCAGCACCGTGTCGCCCTGGCGAGGCCCGGACGTGGAGAACCCCACCCGCACGCCTTCCGCAGCTAGCCCAGCGAGGGCGGCCTGCAACGCCCGGTCTCCGAACAATGGGCTGTCGGTGGTCAGCGAATGAACCTGGTGGAGGGCGAGGTGCTTGCCGAGGAACCGCCGGGTCTCGCCGTACTGAACCTCGAAGCGCTCAAGGCTGTGCTCCTTGATCTCATGAACAGGAGCGTCCATGCGCCACTCGCCGACGTAGGCGTAGCCCCATTTGCTGGACACGGTGATGTCGGTGTGGCCACGTTCCGCAAGCCATTCGCCCAGGAACTCCTCGGCCCGCCCGTACGACCGGGCCGTGTCCACCCACCGGATCTGAGCCGCATAAGCCGCGTCCAGTACGTCCCAGGTCGTTTGGCGCATGTCATCCACGGTTCGTTCGGCAGGTAGTTCAGCTGTACGTCCGAGATTGATGTACGCGGGGCGGCCAACCGCCGCAAGCCCGATCGCCAGCCGTTCAGCTCCGTTCATGCCCCCAGCCTGGCATGACCCGGAGACCGGCGGTCGAGCCGGAGTTATCCACAGAACGCGATTCTACTATTGCCGCCACGGATCGTGAGCGATCCTGTCGTTTGAGTCAAGACCGCCACGTCGAAGGAGCAGGACATGCCCTCCCAGATCATCCGCGCTGGTCACAACGAGTACGGGCTTCGGCAGTTCGCCACCGCGCTCGGCCTTGCCTCCTGGCAGATCCGGCTTGCGCGGGAGCACGGCATCGTTCCCGAACCCGAGATCGACGGCCGCAACTGGTCTGCCGCCCAGGTCACGAAGTCAGCCGACCAAACGGAACGAATCCGGTCCACCTTCGGGGAAGATCCGCCGATCGGCGCGATCAATGCGGCGGCACGGCTCGCCGAACGGGTGGCCCTCGACGTCGACCGCGCCGACATCGAGATCCTGGTCGCGCGCGGCGAGCTCACCGTGATCGGCCGCTACCGCGCCCATCCCATCTATCTCCTGCGCGATCTCGACGCCCTCGACCCGCGGACCGTGACCGAGGTGGTCGGCGCCCGCAAGGGCCCCCTCGCTGACAGCGTGGACGCGAAGGGCGCCGCGACGATCCTCGGATGGCCGAAGGACCTGTTCAACAGAGTCGCCAGCGAGCGAGCACTCGCCACCGACCAGCTGGGCCGCTTCTCCCTCTCCGACATACGCGCAATCGCCGCCGACGAAAAGCTCACGGAACGGGCCCACGAAGAGCAGCGCCGCAAAGCACAAGCGAAGGCGCTCCGCACTGAAACCCAGATCGAGGACACCCTTCGCAGCTGGCTCCTCCGCTGTATGGCCTACGTCGACCGAACCATCGAGGACCCGCCTGACTCGTACGCAGCCGGCCGCACCCTCCGCGCCCTTATAACAGCCAGAGCCACCCACCAAGCCGCCTAACCAAGCGACCACCCCGTCCCAGGTCGGCGGTCGCCTGGCCCTTGTCGGCGGACGCAACATGGTGCATCGGACGCAACACGGTGCATCGGGCACAACATGGTGCGACGAGCGTTGATTTTCCGTTGAAGTTGTCAGCGGCGAGAGGAACGGCGGGGGTACGCGGGCTTCTTTGGGCGCTGGGCCTCGATCGCTGCGCGAAGGCGGTCGCGTGCCTCGCTCCGGGACATTGCGGGGAACTGCTGAGGCAGGCGGTCAGCGAGGTCAGGAGGGAGGGTGACCAGGCCATCCTCGTTCACGGTGGCTTGCTCTGCCGGCCAGTCACCGAGGAGTACGGCTGAGACATCGCCAGGGTGCCGGGCGACCAGCTTGCGGATTCGTTCAGACTCCTTCTCACAATCGGCCACCAGAAGGAGGCGGCGCGCCGGGGCGTTTCGCCCGCCTTGACGGATGGCGAGTTCGGTCTCGAGGTAGGCCAGAGCGGCGTCGAGGTTGCCTGGGATGAAGAGGCCGGCGGCGCTCTCGTCGAGCAATTCATCTTCGGAGAGCCCGAAGAGTGACATCGCCGCGCAACGAGGAAGTACCAGAAGGGCGTCGTCCGCATGCTCCTCAAGTGCGGCCAGGGCGAGTACGCGTGCGGTATCGGATGCTCCAGGCCCGGTGAAGCCGAGGGTAGAGATTGTGAACGGATTGATTGCCGAGCGATAGCTGAAGTAGGCGGGTCGTTCGCCCTCGCCGACCGGCTGGAGCAAAGGAGCGAAGAACGCCGCCCCGGCGAATGCGTAGATGCGGCGACGGAATGGGTAACCCGCCCCGGCTATGGCAGGAAGGAGCAGGCCAAGCAGTAACCACGGCTGCATTGAGCGTGCCGGTGATGTATCGCTGTCAGCCCGGGTCTTTGCCGGTGGACTCGCCGGAGGTACGGGCACGGCGCTGACCGGTGGTTTGGACGACAGAGCAGTCGGGAGATGGGACAGGACAGGGCGCGGTTTCGGTCGTCGAGGCGCCCGAGTGCGCGTGGGCCTCAGCGAGGCCGCTGGCTTGTCGTCCGTCCGCTTGGTGCGGCTGCGGTTAGATTTCCCAGCCTGCGGTGTGCCGTATAGCGACTGCCATATTTGTCGGCAGATCTGTGCGGTGTAGCGGGCACCCCAGTTCTCCACCTTGCGACATATCTCCGGATCGGGAGGCTCAAGGAGCACCCACGTGCTTCGCGACGCCTGCCAGGCGATCAAAGAGGGCGATTCGTGCGGTGACACCGCGCCGGCTGCGACCGCCGCTGAACGCGCCGTGGCTGACGCCTGTGCCAACGATGGCGTGCCGACAAAGACGGTGCCCGCCACCGCCGCACAGCCGATCAACCCGCACGCGCAGCGGACGACATCGGCAAGCCTTGGAACTGTCAAACGGTTCATCGGACACCGACAGCGTGGAGATCCCGTCCTTCAGGGTGGGGAGGAAACGCGGCACGGTGCGTCACGTGGTCGTCCTTTCTGGTGTGGTGGTGTAGGCGTAGCCGTCGGCTTGTTTGGAGGAGCCGGAGGTGGCGGTGGTGGATGCCTTGGGCGGTGCCGTGGTGGGTGGTGATGTTGAATTTTCCGGTGGCGCGGACGGCGACGGGGCCGGTGTGGGTGCCCTTGTTCTTGCCCGCAGGGACGGTTGCGCGGACCAGGTCGCCGGTTTGGTAGCCGAAGAAGGTTTTGGTGCGGGGCATTCTCAGGCGGGGGAAGCCGTGTTTGTCGGTGCGGGTTCGTGCGTGTGTGCCGCGCCCTGTGCATCCGGTGACCAGAACCCGGTCGACGAGGTGCCCGATGGTGTCGAGTTTGCCTGCGCACAGAGCGTCAAGGGTGTGGGACTTGGGCAGGCCCGCCAGGGTGCGGTTCCATTTCGTTCTGCCGCCCGAGGTGGTGTGGGTGGGCAGCCGCTGATCCAGTGCGCGCCACAGCGCCCACCGGGTGGCGTTGACGGCGGCGGCGTTGCGGAGCGGCGTCTTGGCTTGTGCTAGTAGCCGGGCCAGGACCTTGGGCTTGGCCGCCAGGAACTCGGCCACCGGCCGGTTGGACTTGGTCTGGTTGCAGGGGACGCAGGCCAGTGTCAGGTTCGACACCCGATCCGACCCGCCCCTGCTGCGCGGGTGGATGTGGTCGATGTTGAGCGGCACGTTCTCCACGTTGCAGTAGGCGCAGGACCGCCCCCACTTGGCCAGGAGATATTCGCGGGCCTCGAACCCGGCCAGGGTGCCGTGTTGGTATTCGGCGCCTTCCAGGGGCTTCCCGGCGCTGAGCAGGTGGGTGTCGAACGCGACCCGTTCGACGTGCACGACCCGGACGGGGGCCCAGTGGGCGAGCCGGTCCACCCACGAGACGGTGGTGTGCACCCGGTGCCGAAGCGACGGAGCGAGCCAGCCGTCCGGCCGGGCCCGGTTCAGGAAGCGGGGTGCGCGGTAGCGCAGGTTCGCCGACCGGCGCCGCCGCCGGTAGGCGGCGCGCTGTTGCATCTTCTTGCGAATGGTGGCGCCGCGGTGGTCGAGCTGAATCGCATACCGGCCGCGCCGCCCGCCCTGCATCGCGGTGAACACCGCGATGCCGGTGTGCTTGGACCCCGGGTCGATGCCGAGCTCGACCCCGTCCACCTGCGAGGCGCCGGTGGTGCGGTCTTTCAACCGGATGACGAACGGGGTGTGACGGTGCACGACCGCCCGGCCCTTGCGCAGCAACTCCCGCGCGCGGGCCGGGTGGCACGGTTGCAGCGGGGTGCCGCAGGAGTCCAGCACGAACACCGACGCATGACCGACAGATGGTGATGGGTGCCGCTCACGCGGCATCTCCCCAACCCGCGAGGGGTCGGGGGTGACGCCACCGCCGCCAAGTGAGGCGGCGGTGGTCTCTCCTCGCACATGTTCCACGCCGGTGCCCCTGCCAACAGCGGGGGGCCGGTGTCCCGTTTCGTCCCCGATCCGGGGGATGTCTGCTGACACCGGTTCCAGAGCCGCCCGCTGGAGAAGCACGGACGGGTGGGTCTGCTCACCTACATGAAACGTAGCCAACCAGTTCACCTCCAAAGCGCGTGTCGGCCAGTGCTGGTAACGACCGCCCTCAGCCACACCGACTGAAAGCCCCCCTCTTCCAGGAGGGGGATCCCGTTACCTTCATCCCGGGAGAGTCGCAGTGGTCACCCAACTGGACGCCGATCGTAGTCAAATCGACTACGCAGCGTTGATGAATGGTCACAGTCGACTCGTTCGACCGGTCCAATGGTCCTTTAGAGCCGGTGGTTGCGTTCAAGAAGGGCTATGCCAGCAAGGCGTTGCCGACTCCGGGCTGTGAGTCGGTGCGGCACCAACTCGACGAGTCCATCGTCTGTCGGCGTTCAGAGCGAGCGAATCCAGGCCGGCTCAAACACCTGCCACCAGGTACAACTGACTCACCGGACGCCGGGACACCAGCAGGATCCGGCCGTCGCAGCAAGGTGGTGAGCCGGTGATGCGCACGGAACCGAGAGCTTCGCACGATCTCGATGACCATCCACATCACCGCGACCGGTTTGTGGTTGTTGTGATCACTGGGTCCCATCGACCTCGGCGCGGCGCTGCTGGAGGAACGCGTGCATCTCGTCGATGTAGCTGCGCTGCGCCAGGTCGTCGATCACAATCGACCACCTGGGTTGCGTGGAGTCGAGGGCACGGGGATCCAGCTTCTCAAGGACGAGCCGCAACTGCTTAATGCGCTGCCCGTCTTCGTCCTTGCCCTCGTCGACCGTCGCTTGCTGGCGAAGCCTGAGCCGGTAGAGGAACTCGACGAAGATGCTGTTGGCAGTTCCCGTCTGTGGTTAGTCGCCAAGCGAGAGCAAGCTGACGTGACTCTTTCAGAGGTCAAGGAAGTAGCGCGCGGCCCCGCGTTCCGCCGGTCCGCCGAGTACGAGGACGTCGAGGACGGGCTGGCGCGGGTGGCCCTGCGCTGCGAGGTCAGAGCTCTTCAGGAGCGCGCTGCTCTTGGGGCTCAGGCGGCGCGGTCGGCTTTGCTGGACGTCATCTCCTGTATGAAGGCGCCGATCTGGGCGATTGCGGGGCGTGCTTCCGGGATCAACGCGGAGAAGGCTTGGAAGACGTGGATCTGGCCCTCCCAGATCTGGAGGCGGCAGGGCACGCCTGCACGTTCCATCGCCTCGGCCATCAGCTCTGCGTCGCAGCGCAGAACCTCGATCGAGCCGCACTGGATCAGGGCGGGAGGAAGCATCGAAAGATCACTGGTCAGCGGCGACAGCGCCGGATCCGGCGGAGTCACGCCTTCGACCAGCAGCTCGGCCAGCTTGGCCATCTCCTTCGCAACGATGTACGGGTCCAGGCTTGCGTTGGCATGGGCGATCTTGGCGTTGCAGTCCAGGTCGAGCCATGGAGAGAGGCCGATCACGGCTGCGGGCTTGGGCAGGCCCTGTTCGACGGCCCGCAGCGCGGCGGCGAAGGCGAGGAAACCGCCAGCAGAGTCGCCCGCGATCACCACGTCCTCTGGTGCGTGCCCATGCGCGAGGAGCTGGCGGTACGCGGTGACGCAGTCGGCGACCGAGCCGGTCACCGGCACCTCTGGCAGCTGGCGATAGGCGATCGAGAGGGCCGGCATGCTGGCCGCCGCGGATATCTGCGCGATCATGCGGCGATGGGTGGCCAATCCGCAGCAGACGAAGCCGCCACCGTGGAAGTACAGGACCGCGCGCCCATCGGCGGACACCCCAGGCGCCGTCACCCACTCACCGCGGAAGCCATCGAACTGCACTCGGCGCAGTCGTACGCCCCGGGGCACCGGAGCGAGAGCAGCCAGCCGTTCCAGGGTCGCCAGGCGCCGCACGGCCCGCTCGTTGATCTCCCCGTTGCCGGTCATGCGTGGCCGCAGTCTCCGGTGCATGAACTCCGCAGTGCGCCGGGCCCGCCTGCTCGTGACTCGCGCCGCGTCCAACGTGTCGATCACCGCGACTTCCCTTCCCCACCTACGGCTCGAGTTGAGCCATCTGCGCGCCCATTCGACCGTACGAGCAAGATCCTCGCCCCTGCAATACCCGCAGTCGCCCTGGGCTGCTTCTGGGGAGTCGAACGCACGTTCAGGCAAACCCTGCCATCCTCCCCACAGACCTCGGTCGTGAGTGTGGTGACGTTCGCCGGTGGTGTGGGAGCGCCGGATCTCAGGGTTTGGTGCCTTGCGCCCAGCCGGGGTGAGCTACGTGCCACGATGAGCTCCCCGTAGCACGGACACCCTGATGTTGCCCCCGTTAGATGGGCACGGTGTTGTTGCCCCCGTTAGACGGGCACGGATGTTGAGAGAGATAGGGTTCGGCGATCTTCCGAAGGAGATCGTTGATCGTGCCCAAGCCCTATCCGCCGGAGTTCCGGCGCCGTGATGTGGAGCCGGCCCGGGCCGACGACACGTCGGTGTCTGCGCTGGCCAAGAGGTTGGGGATCAGCCAGTCCTGTCTGAGTAATTGGATTCGTCAGGCGGAGGTGGATGAGGGCCGCCGCGAGGGGCTGACGTCGGCGGAGAAGAAGGAACTGGTCGAGCTGCTAAGCCCAAGCAGTTGGAGTTGTAGAACGAGATCCTCAAGCGGGCGGCCGCGTACTTTGCTTGAGAGAATGTGCTGCCGATCTTGCCGGTTGTGAGGCGGTGCGGCGCGTGGGCGGCGCGGATTGCCGGGCTGACGATCGTGGTGTCGCCGTCGGTGACCACGCCGCTGGTGCTGGACTCTCAGCAGCTTGGCGGGATGGCCGACGAGCAGGCGTCCGCGCTGTCGGACCTGGACATGCAGGTCAAGTGGCGCCGGTGATCGGGCGCTGGCGGCCGAACCCGGCTTGGCGGCACGCCTCGACCCGTCCCGACGCCCTCCTGGATCAGTCTCCAGTACTCGTTCTCGAGCTCCAGCTTGCGTCCCCGTCTCCCCAACTCCACACCCTTCACATACCAGGAGTGTTGCGACAAATACTGGAACCCCGCCCGTCGCCTGGGGCCAGTCTTCAGGATCTGGCTCGATCTCCGTGAACGATCATGAATGTCGGTGCTGCGGGCGCAACGCCGGGCATGTGGGACGCAGGTCATCCTCGTTGCGTCGAAGGTCAGGCCGTGATCATCACGAAATCTGTGCCAGATCGAGTATTCAGGCGTCGTCGACACGCGCGGGGCTGGCGAATGGCGATTGAAGGGTTTCGGTCTGGGCGCTGCGGGATGAGGTTGATTCGAACGGCCGGTGACGATCCTTTGGGTCGGGCTCCGGGTGAAGGGCGTTGGCGGTCTGGCGTGGGAACCTGAGGTATTGAGGGCCGGGATTGTCGGGGAGGCGGTGCTTGAGGGTGAGGAGGCTGCATTGGGTGAGGGTGCGTTTGTGATTCGGCCTATTGGCTGGGTCGAGTCGGCGCTTGTGGATTTGGCTGCGGCGCCCAAGCAGGGTGACGAGGGCGCTCCGGAGGCTTGGCTGGTCTTCGAACCCGAGGTGAGTGAGGGGTTGCGTGACCTCCGGGTTGGGATGGAGGTGTTGGTTGTCACCTGGCTTGATCGCGCACGGCGCGATGTGCTGGCGGTCCATCCTCGTGATGACATGACCCGGCCGGTCACCGGGGTGTTCAGCACGCGCTCGGCGGACCGGCCGAATCCGGTCGGGTTGCACCGGGTCACGATCCTTTCGATTGATGGCTTGCGGGTGCGCGTTCAAGCACTTGAGGCGCTGGACGGCACGCCGATCGTCGACCTCAAACCGGTCCTGGGCTCGATCGGTGAGCGTTGAGCAGACCTTGATCGTTCCTTGGTGAATGCCGTAAAGATGGCCGATGCCCTTCACGATGAGTCATCCGGCGGCCGTCATCCCACTCGCGCGCGGCCCGCTGGTGCCATCGGCCTTGGTGGTGGGATCGATGGTCCCGGACGTGCCCTACTTCTTCGGGATGGGAGCGCTTCGGGGCGCGACGCATGTCCCGTTGGGGCTGGTGACCATTGATCTCGGACTTGGCTTGATCTTCTTCGCCGCGTTCCATCTGATCTGGAAGCTGCCGCTGCTCGCAATGACTCCGGGCTGGGCGCACGCACGACTCGCGATGCCTGCTCTCGCTTTCCGCCGTTCGATGATTAAGTGGGTCCCGTTGTCCATCGTGGTCGGTGCGGCGACACACCTCTTTTGGGACGCCTTCACGCACAAACATCACAGCTTCGCCGGTGCGCTTCCCTGGCTGATCTCGACGTCGTGGGGAGGGCTCACGCTCAACCGCTGGCTCCAGTACGCGAGCGGGGTGCTCGGTGTGGTGATCATTGTGTGGTGGCTGGCCCGCTGGAGCCGTACGGCACCGGTTACGGCGGCCGCACCGGAACGTTTGACAAGTCGGGTGGCGTGGACGGTAGCGGGAGCGTTGGTGCTCGCCACGTGCGGCGGGGGACTGCTGGGTGCGGTCACCCTGATCAACCAACCGGACGTCCCGCGTACCTTTCACATGACCCTCGCCAGCGGTGTTGAAGGCGCGATCGCTGGCTTTGGTCTCGCTCTGAGCCTGTATGGCCTTGCGTGGACCGTGGCGACACGCCGCCGGACCGGAGGCCCGGCGGTGGCTGAACCTGAGCCTGGTGAACGGGGCGGGCCTGCCCCGAGCGATATCGGGGCAGGCCGATGGTTGATCTAGCTCCGGTTGGATTGCTCGTCGCTTCTGGTCTGGCTCGTGTCCATGAGAATTGTCGGCACTGCTGAACGCGTTGTGTGAGTTCGTCTGCGGCTGCTTGCTGCTCTTGTGTGCTTGTGGCGCATTCGTTCGCTGCTTGCTCCTACTGGGTGCCTCTGCACGCTGCTGATCCTGCTGCGGTCCTCCTCAGAGCGTCTCTGCTGAAGGCTCATGCCTTTGCTGGGTCGAGGGATGCTCGGGCTGCAACGCCTGCCTTGTGTCTTTCGTTCTGGTGTCTCGCGCGTTGGTTTGCGGGGCGGTTGGCATGAGGCAGTTGCTCTGCCATAGGTCGGGGTCCTGAGCGGATTGGTATCGAGGGCGACGGGTTTGTGGGTGGGGGCAGTCTGGGGTCACGCGGCGGCGTGCTGGTGGGGGGCCTCGGCGGGCCGGGCGGCGGTGGCGGTGATGCAGGCCGGGAGTGTGCCGCCCCAGAGCCAGTCGTTCACCGTTCCCAGAAAGTCGTCGGGCTGGCCTACGGATATGAGCCGGGGTGTCACCGGGCGCAGGCGGACCTTGAACGTCGCGTCTGGGGGATCGCCTCGTGGGACGCCCCAGAATTCGTCGTAGTCGCCGGTCGTGAGCGTCAGGTCCGCGTCGATCGTCCGGCTGCGGTCGGCGGGGCCGGTGGCCAGCCAGGACCAGTGGTCGGTGAGCAGGCGGCGGGCGGTCGTGCGCAGGATGTTGAGGGCGGCCGAGTCGTGCGGGCAGGCGATGTCGGAGATCTGGAGCTCAGGCAGGCCGAAGCGCCGCAGGCCTCGCGTCATCAGCCGTACGCAGGCGCAGCCGTTCACTCCTTCCAGGTCGTCTTCGGGATCCGGGGCGGTGCAGCGGCCGTTGGCCCGGTAGGGCGGTAGTACGTCACCCAGCCAGTCGTCGGCGAGCACGAACCTTGGGCGTTCGTCACCGCCGGCGGCGACGATTTGGCCTGTCACGAGGTCGGCGGCGATGCCGTCAGTGGCCCTGGCGATGGCGTACGCGGCGGCGCGGGCGACCTGGACGCCGCGGGGCTGGTCGGTGACCGGGCCGACGGTGGTGACGACCGCGATGTGGTCTGCCGCGCGTAGCTCGGCCTCGGCCTCGCGGTGGGAGCGATGGGCCGCCACGATCTGGGACGTATCCCAGCGCAGCTGATCGGGATCGGCCCGTTCGATCTTCAGCTGCGGTGTGCCCAGCCGACCGTTCACGTGCGCCTCGTACGCGCTGGCCGACTTGCCGCAGGCCAGTGAGTGAACGTCCTGCGGCATGTCGTCGGCGGCCACGATGAACCGGGACGTAGTGGTGGCCGGGACAGGGAACGTTGTCCCAACTCCCGCGAGTTCCTTCTTCCTTGGCCGCCGCAGGTCAGCCTGATGCCCAGGCCAGCTCGGGTTCGTTGACTCTTGAGCAGATTTCGTCGTTCCGTCGAGATTCTCGACAGATCGCTGGTATCTATCTGTGGTTGTCGTGATTGGTGAGCCTGCGGAGGCTCTGGGTGGAGCGAGGCGTGTGTGACGCTGGCGGTGGTGCGGTCGCTGGGGACCGCGCAGCGGCTTCGGTCGGTTCAGGAGCTGGAGGATTTCGAGCAGGAGCTGGTCGACCAGTTCGCGCTGGCCTCGGCGGGGGCCGGGATCACCGATCGTCACATCAGCGAGGAACGATCGGTGATCTTCCAGTTCCTCCGGTTCACCGGCCGTCCGGTGTGGGAGGCGACTCCGGACCTGGCGGACCGGTTCTTGGTGCACCAGCGCAAGGAGCTTGGGCTGGCGGCCTCGACGGTGGCGGGCAAGGCGCAGACGCTCGCGCAGTTCTACGACTTTCTGATCTTCCGCTATCAAGGTGATGTCCACGCGCTCACTGGCCATGTGCTGGTGCAGCCGATCGATGAGTACAACCGGCCCGCCGATCCAAGTCGGCAGGCCATCCGGGTGCCGCCGCGCGAGGACGAGATCGATCTGTTGTTTACCTTGTGGCGTGCGGCGCTGCCGCAGGCGCGTAAGTTCCTGCCCGCGGTCCGGGACTACATGGCGGCCTCGTTGTGGCGTCGGGTCGGGTTCCGGATCGGTGAGACGGTCCACCTGGACATCCGGGACTGGCGCCCGGACCTGGGTGAGTACGGCAAGCTGCACGTCCGCTTCGGCAAGGGCAGCCGCGGTAAGGGACCCAAGACGCGGCTGGTCCCGGCGATCGAGTCGGTGGACGCTCTGATGCAGTGGTGGCTGGTCGACATCCGGCACCAGTTCGGCGACGACTGGAGCGACCCGGACGCGCCGCTGCTGCCCAGCGAACGCCGTGACCGGGTGACCGGCCGCTGTTTGCGGGTCGGTGACGACGCGCTCCGCTCGGGTCTGAAGGCCGCGGTCGCTGAGCACCTGCCGGCCTGGCGAGGGCGCCTCACACCACATGTTCTTCGGCATTTCTGCGCCTCCTCTCTTTATTCACGAGGAATGGACTTGAAAGCGATCCAGGAATTGCTTGGACATTCTTGGCTTTCGACCACGACGGGCTATATCCATGTCCACGACGACCACATCGAGACCGCATGGGCGCAGGCCAACCACCGGGTGGCGGCCCGGCTGGACGCCCGGTTGGCTGCGGGGACGACGACGGACGGAAGGTGAAGCGATGCGCTGGAATCTGCGAATGAAAGCGGCCGAGCGCGGGATTTGGAAATCGACCGAGATGCGTCGGCGTCTGGCTGATGCGGGCCTGGAGATCAGCGCCGGGAAGATGTCGGCGCTGTGGACCGGGACCCCGACCACGATCCGGCTGGACGACCTGGACGTGATCTGTTTCGTGCTGGAGTGCTCGCCCACCGACTTGCTGATCTGCGAGCCCGACCAGGTGAAGGCCCGCAAACCGCGCACCGAGCAGGAACAGGCGAGCGGGGGAGGCACCGCGGTGACACCGCGACTGGGCCGCAACCGGACGCTGCCGCCGGCGTGACCGCTCCGCGTTTGTGCATTCAGTGCCGGACGACGCCGGTCGCCACGGCTCGGCACGCGCACTGTTACGGCTGTATGCCCGGCGGTCCGCACGTCCCACCGCCGTGCCGCCGGTGTGGTTCGGAGGGCAACTATTATTCGGGCGGGCTGTGTCGCCGCTGTCACCGGTCGGCCCCGCAGGTGGTGGATTCCTGCGTGGCGTGCCTGGGCTGGGGCGCCACCCGGCACACCCGGTTCTTGTGTGAGGGCTGCCGAGGGTGGGAGCGGCGCGTCGCGGTGGGCGAGGGCCAGTGTGTGATCTGCCGGGACCTGTGCGCCTTCAACTCCGAGGGCGTCTGCCGGTTGTGCCGGCGCCAGACCATGCTGGCGCGCACCTGGCGCCGCGGCGTCAGCACTGCCGAGGCGAACCGGCACGGCCAGCAGCTGTTCCTCGTCGACACCTTCCATCGCCCACGCCGCCCCCGGACGGCAGCGGCGTCGCTCCAGACCAGCTTGCTGCCGGGTTATCCAGTCCAGCATCGTCAGCTCGTCCTGGTGGAGGTCGGTGATGAACTCGTCCGCGACGTGACGCGGCTGCGCACCGGCCACCGGCTCCAGCTTCCCGAGCCACGTGACCCGGTCCTGGCCGCCGCGCTGATGCTGGCTGCTGACGACCACGCCACCCGGCATGGATGGAGCCGCACCCGCAAGGTCAACGCCCGTTCGGCGATCCGCGTGCTGCTCGCGCTCCAGGACACCCCGGGAGCAGCGATCACCGCCAGCGCGGTCCTGAACCTGGCGCCTGGATTCAGTGCCCAGGCGGTGCTGGACATCCTGACCGAGATCGGCATGCTCGACGACGACCGCCAGCCCTCGGTGACCGCGTGGTTCAACGACAAGATCAGCGGGCTGCCCGAGCCGATGGCCAGCGAACTGCGCATCTGGTTCCAGGTGATGCTTCACGGCAGCGCCAATCCACCGCGCAGGTTGCCCCGCTCCCACATCACCATCCGCGGTCGGCTGCGTTTCGCGCTGCCGACGCTGACCGCCTGGGCCGCCGCCGGGCACACCTCGCTGCGGGAGATCTCGCGCGAACAGGTGCTGGCCGCACTCCCCGCCGAGGGCACCGAACGCGCGACGGTCGGCCAAGGCCTGCGGTCGATCTTCACGATCCTCAAGGGCCGCAAGGTCATCTTCGCCAACCCCGTGTCCCGTGTTCGCACCGGCCGGCCGCAGACCACCGACCCGCTGCCCCTGGACGAGGCCGGTGAGCTCGACGAGCTGCGCCGGGCCCTGGACTCCGGCGATCCCGTCCGGGCTGCGATGACGGCCCTGGCCGCCTTCCACGGACTGCGCAACCAGCATCTGCGAGAGCTGCAGCTCACCGACCTCGACGGTGTCCGCATGCGGATCGCCGACCGGATGGTCCTGCTGGCGCCCCCGGTCCGCCAGCGCCTGACCGCCTGGCTGGACTACCGGACGACCCGCTGGCCGGCCACGCTCAACCCGCACCTGTTCATCAACAAGCACACCGCCGTGCGCACCGGTCCGGTCAGCAACGTCTACGTCGGCGAGACCGTCGGAATGCGGGTCCAGCGCATCCGCGAGGACCGCATCCTGCACGAAGCCGACGCCACCGGCGGTGACACCCGGCGGCTCTGCGACCTGTTCGGACTCTCGATCAAGGGGGCCGAACGCTACACAGCCCCCATCAACGACCCTGGCCTTGCCCTCACCAACGATCCTGGATGAGACCTGTGTCCCCATCTCCGTCTCCCTGCCCCCGGTCAAAACGGCGGTTCGTCGGAGAAGCCGCCACCACTGAACCTCGAGACCAAGGCGGGTGCAGGAGAGGTCCATGGAACAGGCTCGGCGATGCGCCGACTGGCTCTCGCGGCGGCCAGCGGACACGTCAGTTCCAGAACCCGAGCGCTCGACTGGCTCGTCCACGGGCACGCACCCTTGGGTTCAAGCGGACATGCGCTTCAGTAATCGCGAACTCGCGGGGGACGATGGTGGAGCGCATGATCGCGCCTCCTTTCCGATTGCCGATCCAGCCAGGATGGGCCGGGTGGCGGCGGCGACGGAAGGCGAACGCAATTCTGTGGATAACCCGGCTCCGAACAGGGAGGATTTCGGGCATGGAACTGCGAGGGGCATCGGTCGTTCTGCGGCCCGTGGAGGAGAAGGACGCCCAGGTGCTGGGGGAGATCGTCCGGGAGCAGGCGGTCGCACGATGGTGGGCGCCACCGGAGAGCTTTGACGAGATGCTGGCGATCGTGGTGGACGGCGACGTCGCCGGTGCGATCCAGTACGACGAGGAGGACGATCCGGACTACCGGCATGCGTCTATCGACATCTTCCTGAGCGCGCGCTTCCACGGGCGAGGGCTTGGTACGGACGCGGTAAGGACGCTCGCGCGGTGGCTCATCGAAGAACGCGGGCATCATCGGCTGACCATCGACCCTGCGGCGGCCAATGACGCGGCGATCCGGTCCTACGCGAAGGTTGGCTTCAAGCCGGTCGGACGCATGCGGCAATACGAACGTGACCCCATTAGCGGCGAGTGGCATGACGGCCTTCTGATGGACCTTCTCGCCGACGAGCTGACCTAGGCACGCGATAGCGGAACCCTTGCACCGGGCTTGATCGTTGGGTTCGGATATGACGTCTGCTGCGGCCCTTACTCGCGCCGAGGCTCGTGAACGGGCCCGGCTAATCGACGTTCATTCGTACTCGGTGAAACTCGACCTCACCCGAGGCGACGAGGTCTTCGGCTGCAGCACGGTCATCTGGTTCGCGGCAGCCGAGCAG
The DNA here is from genome assembly GCF_044326415.1 of Actinomadura sp. 6N118. NCBI lineage: Bacteria > Bacillati > Actinomycetota > Actinomycetes > Streptosporangiales > Thermomonosporaceae > Actinomadura > Actinomadura sp. 6N118. Next base: position 25,193 of record NZ_JBIRAZ010000037.1, read on the forward strand.
GGCGCCACGTCGTTCGCGGAGATCCGGCATGGTGCCGTACGGCGGATCGAGCTCAATGGCCGACCACTCGATCCGGTGACCGCTGTAGGGGGCGGACGGCTCGTTCTGCCTGAGCTGGGTGAGGAGAACGAACTGCTCGTCGAGGCGGACATGCTCTACACCCGCACGGGCGAGGGGATGCATCGCTTCGTCGATCCTGAGGATGGCGAGGTCTACGTCTACGCCAACTGCGGACCAGACCATGCGCCGTCCGTTTTTCCATGCTTCGATCAACCGGACCTGAAGGCCGCCTTCAGTTTGGCGGTCACGGCTCCGGCCACGTGGTCCGTGCGGAGCAACGGGGCGGAACACGCACGTCGCGCTGCGGAACACGCACGTCGCGCCAGCGGCGCCGTGCAGTACTGGAAATTCGCGCCTACGGAACCGATCAGCACATCCCTGGTCACTGTCGCGGCCGGCCCCTTCCATACCGTCGAGGCAGAACATGACGGCATCGCGCTCGGGCTGCACTGCCGTCGTTCCCTCGCGAGGCATCTGGACACGGACGCCGAGGAGGTCATCGATCTGACGCGGCGGTCGTTCGACCGCTTCCATGAGGTGTTCGAGCAGCGGTACGCGTTCGGCAAGTACGACCAGGTCTTCGTTCCCGAGCTGAACTGGGGCGCGATCGAGAAGCCCGGCTGCGTGCTCTTCAACGAACGCTTCGTCTTCCAGTCCGCCGTCACCGACACGCAGCGGGAGCTCCGGGCCACGGTCATCGCCCACGAGATGGCGCACATGTGGTTCGGCAACCTGGTGACGATGCGCTGGTGGGACGACGTCTGGCTGAGTGAGTCGTTCGCCGAGTACATGGGGTACGAGATCGCGGCGGTCGCCAGCCGATTCGCGAGTCCATGGACGGCCTTCGCCGTCTCGCGCAAGGCCTGGGGCTACGACGCCGACCAGCGGCCGACGACTCATCCGGTGGCGGCCGAGAGCCTTGAGGACGTGGCGTCGGCGCTCATGAACTTCGACGGGATCTCGTACGCCAAAGGTGCCTCGGCGCTGCGGCAACTGGTCGCCTGGGTCGGGGAGGAGACCTTCTTCCAAGGCGTCAACGACTACTTCGCCGCACATCGTTTTGGTAACGCCGAACTCACCGACCTGCTCGACGCCATTGGCGCAGCGGCTCCCGGCCGCGACGTACGGGACTGGGCGCATCGTTGGCTGCGTACCACGGGCCTCGACACCCTCCAGGCCGAAGTCGAGGGGGAGTCGGTCGTCGTGTCACACGCTGGGGCGCTGCGACCGCACAGGTTTCTCGTGAGCCTGTACGACGATGTGCCCGAACGTGGCCTCGTCCTGCGGAAACGCATCGCGGCCGATATCACCCCGGGCTCCGGCCGCACAGTGGTCCCGAACGTGCTCCAACTAGCGGAGCTTGACGCACCCACAACTGCCCCGCCTGACGCACCGACAACGGCGCTGCCTGACGCACCTACAACCGTGCTGCGTGATGCAGCCTCAGCCACTCCGGCGCTGCCTGACGCAGCCACTCCGGCACTGCCCGACGCACCTACAGCGGCGCTGCCCGACGCAGCTACGGCGGCGCCTGACACAACCACAACGGCGCTGCGCGACGCACCCACAGCGGCGCTGCCCGACGCATCGGGGGTGGCGCGGGCTGGTGCTGTGCGGTCGATGCGGTCTCGTGGATTGGTGCTGCTTAACGACGGTGACCTGACCTACGCCAAGGTACGGCTGGACAACGATTCCTGGGAGGCCGTGAAGTCGGGCCTTTCGACGATCGACGACTCGCTGACTCGTGCACTTCTCTGGAACACCGCTCGTGACATGGTGCGTGATGGCGATCTGCCTGCCGAGGAATACTTGGCGCTTGTGGTCGCCCAACTCCCCAGCGAGAACGTGGTGGCGATCGCCGAAGCAGTGCTCACGTTCAGCCGGATCCACGTCGCCGACCGTTTTCTGCGGCCCGAATGTCGCCCGCAGGCACTGGCCACTCTCGCCGATGTCTGCCGAACGATCCTGGGGCATCCCAAGTCCGCCGACGACCTGCGGCTAGCGGCCATACGGACGCTCATTCCGAGCGCCCAGACACCGGACGAGCTCACCGACCTCCAGCACTGGCTCCACACCGGGTACCTGCCTGGTGGGCTTGAACTCGACACTGAGCTGCGCTGGCAGATCCTGCATCAGCTCTCCGCTCTCGGAGAGGCAGGGGAGCAGGAGATCGCCGCTGAGCTCGAGCGTGATCCGGGTTCGGCCGGTGAAGAAGGCGCTGCCCGGTGCCGTGCCGCGTTGCCGGATCCGCGTGCCAAGCAACGCGCGTGGGGGCTTCTCTTCATCGAGGACGTGCTGTCTCCCCGCATGCTCGCCGCCGTCGCGCGAGGCTTCTGGCAGCCTGCTCGCCCTGAGCCGACCGCTGGATATCTCGAACGCTACTTCGACGAGATCCCGGCAGTCGCGGAGCGCGGCCAGATGATCGCGATGACGCTCGGCCGTGAGCTCTTCCCCGCTCATGCCGCCACGCCCGACACAGTTCGGGCCGCTGCCCGTTGCCTTGAACGCGACACTCTGGCGGTCGCTCTACGCCGGACCCTCGCCGACCAGCTGGACGATCTCCAGCGGGCTCTCCGCCTCCGGCAACAGTCGGAGGGGATTCGCCTGAGCTAGACGGAGGGGCCGGCGTACGAGGTGGAGTGGGCATGGCCGGGGCGGCGGGGGGCTCCGGGTGGGCTGACACATGCCCGGCCCACGCGCTGGACGACTCGGCGTCTGACTCTGATCAAGCTTGTGGTCAGGGCTTTTGCGCGTTATTGACAGTATGTCGAGCTCGTTCGTCCAGCACCGACACGCCGGAGACCACCGAAAAGACCACCAGTGGCCGATCTCGCGACGAACGTGTTGCATTGTGGGGAGATTTGCGGGGAATGTGTACGTTGGAGAGATCATTAGGGCTGTGAGCTGGGGGAATGGTCCCCAGTACAGTCGCGAACCCTGGAGGTACACGTGACCCGGACACTGTCGAGGGGCACCCGCGTGACCGGTGCCGAGCGCACCAAGCTCGCGGCGGAGCTGGCGCCGCGGTACGCGGCGGGCGAGAGCATCCGCGACCTGGCCGCCGAGACCGGCCGTTCGTACGGCTTCATCTACAACGTTCTGAAGGAGGCCGGTGTGCCGCTGCGGGGCCGTGGGGGCAACACGCGCCGCAAGAAGGACTGACCCCGGACGTCCCCTTTGCTCCCTGGGGGACCCCGGTGTCCTGCCGACCCCAAGGCGTCCCAGCCCACGGCGCTATTCTCCGGTGACCTCGGAGCGTCCGTTCAGGCTGGCCAGATCGGCGGCCGCCCGCCCCGCGATCCAGCCCTCGTAGTTGGAGACCGTCCGGGCGCGGCCCCTGGTGAGATTCGGGAACATCGTGTCGACTGCCTCTTCGAGGGCCCGGTCGCGTGCGGCCAGCACGGGAAGAAGATCCTTCCCGTCTGCCTCCGCGGCCGCTCTGGTCGTCGCCTCACCGGCCGCCCCGCGAAGCCGCTCCCCGATGCGGGCGGCGTAGGCGTTGAGAAACGCGTGACGGAACGAACGTGTACGGGACTTGCCGCACGCGTCCTTTTGCGCACCTGTGTGCACCATCGCGGTGGTCGCCTGTACCAGCAGTGACGTGAACAACATTTCCACCGCCGCCAGGTCAGACGGGAAGCCCAGCACCGTGGAGAATCCGAGTTCCCGATGCCACACGGCGCGGCAGCGGTTGGCTTCCGCCACGACCGTCAGCAGCACCGCCTTCGGGGAATCGTACGGATTGTCGACCGGAATCCGACGTCCGGCCGGCTCGCCGCCCGTGCCCGACTCGGCGGCCAGCAGAGCGTGGTCGATGCTGTACCGGGCCATCAGCTCCTGAGCCCTGGCGCTCAGCGCCTCGGCCTCTTCGGGGAACTCCGTCGACTCCGCCTTGGCCAGAAGCGCGCGTACCTTGCCCAGCATCCGCTGGTCGGTCTCCGTGGCTCGCACCGTGCGCGTCCGGCCGTTCGGCGGAGTCCCGGGCGGTGGGCCGATCCGCGCCAGTCTGGGGAGCGAACCCAGCAGGTGGGACAGCTCCAGCCCACACGTGATCAAGGTCGTGCGGTCGGCGTTCTCGCGTCCGCACCAGGCTCGGCTGAACGAGCCGTCGCCGTTCCACCAGACCTCCGCGCCGAGCGCCGCCAGTTGCTCCCGCCATGGCTCGTCCACGGTGGCGGCCGAGTAAGCCCGCATCTCGGCGGCGATGATGTCGATCGCCAGCCGCTGGTGCCGTCGGCCCAGCCGCCGCCCGGTGAACCGTACGAGATCCGCGGGCTGCCATCCCCGCTGCCAAGCCACGGTGACGCCTTCCTCCAAGCGCCCCAGGAGGACCCTGTCGACCAGCCTGTGCCACTCGCCGCCCGGCTTTTGTCCTGCGGTGAAGTCGGCCTTTGCGGTGAGGTCGGGCTCTGCGGTGAAGTCATGCTCTGCGGTGAGTTCGGTGGCGGTCTGAGCCATAATGACCTGGTCACCGCGCTGGAGTGCCTGAACCGCGTGGGCGATCAGGTTCTCCGCAAGCCGCCGAGTACGCGGTGGGCTGCTGGAGTCCGAGGACGAACGGGCTTGGCCAGACTGACGCCGCGCCTTTCTCACCAAGCCCTCCTCTCTCACCGTCCACACACCACGTCGAATCCTGCCATGTACCCACGAGACTTCGTGGCAACGTGCAGCAGACCGACACGACCGCCGCCTTCGGACAGGCGTACTTCCGCTCAGGCGGAAAAGTCCAGCTTCCGCTCAGTCGAAAAGGTCCAGCCAGTGGTCGGCTGTGCGGTCATCGACCATCGCGGCCGCTTCGACGCGGCCGCGATGGCGCGCGATGGCGGCCCGCGGCGGTCAGGCCCTCTCGTCCTCCCAGATGTTGAGCAACCGCCAAACCTGCTTGCTCACGGGGTTGATCAGGCCGATCTCGGAACACAGCCCGCGAACGTTCGACACGGCCCGTGAGATGAGGCCCTGCGAAGGCTCGGTGGCCCAGTAGGTCTGCTTCATCACCTGCTCGGGGATCTGGAACTGCCGCGCCATCGCGACCGGCGGCGTGAGGATGAGCAGCACCCCGAGCTTCATCGAGGGCGGCACGACGAGGCTCAGCACGAACCGCTGCGGCGCGGGCATGCGCGGCACGCGGTGCTTGAGGAACTGCCGCGCGAACGAGATGTGCCGGGCCTCCTCGGCCACATGGATAGAGATGATCTTGTTGAGCAGCGGATGCCGGGCCGATCCGTCGCGGAGCATGCGGCGCTGCACGTAGTCGATGGGCTCCTCGCCGGCGAGCACCCAGAAGAAGAAGAGCGAAGGCGCCACGAGACTCAGCGGAGGCACGATCTCCGCCATCACGCGAATGGCGAGCGGCATGCCCTCCACCGGTGCCTCACTGCGGTTCACGAACTCCTGGAACATCATCCCGTGATGTCCCTCTTCAATCGTCTCGTGGTAGATGTAGCGGAACTCGGCCGAGTCGTTGGGCAGCCGGAACGCGTACGTGAGGAGCCCGCGCTTGAGCACGTTCTCGAACTGCATGCCGACCTTGCACACCTGCGCCTGCCGCCACAGGCCGATCCTCGCCTGCACGTGCTCTGGCTGGGCCCGATACCAAGGGTGCGCCCCTAGCGGGTCTATCTCGGGCAAGACCCAGCGTGGATCGTCCGGGTCGATCTGGAAATCGGGATCGTCCCAGGGAATGTCGGTGTAGGGCTCCCAGTGCTTCTCGACCGACGCCTTGGAGAGTCGTCGCAGCGTCTTTTCGTAGAGAACGTCCTCGGCGTCGCGAGTGCGTGCCTCGTCGATGTCGATGACCTGTGCCCGGGGCATGGCAGTTCCCTTCGCCGTTCGCGCCAAATGCGGGGATGCGTGTGCCGACGTCGTCCGTCGCCTGCGGGTGTCTCCGCGGCCTCTCCTGACCGCGTTGTGCGCACGATTGTCAACTTAGGTGTGAAGTCAGGGACGGTCAACAAGTTACGGTTGCGTCGGTTGGACCGTTGAATCTCCACCAGCCTGGGCGGACATGTGGCGCCGCCAATAGCGCCCAGCGAAGTGGCCGAGGCCGGTCAACCGGCAGGTCAGGCCCCCTGTTGCCGGTGCGTTGCCCCGGTAACGCGGCTGTTGTTGCCGTGAGGCCTCAGGCGCGGAGTTGTCGCCGCGGGAGGTCAGAGACGCCGTATTGCCGAGCGCGAGGTAAAAGGCGGCGTATTGCCGCGCGGGAGGTCAGAGACGGTGTATTGCCGTGCGGGAGACCAGGCGTGGCCGTTGTCGCCGCGGGAGGTCAGGCGCGGCCGTTGTTGCCGCGGAGTTCGTCGACGACGACGCTCTGGTAGGCCCGGGTGGTGTCCGGAACGTAGGTCAGGCGGGCGAGCGCCTTGCCCTCGTTGTTGCGGATCTCGAAGTGGTAGCCCTCCCCGGAGATGCCGACGTGGGCCGCTGCCTGGTCATGGCGGAGGCGGCACATCGTGTCGACCTTTTCGAGAGCGATCTTGAGGCTGCCGGCATCGCTGATGAGCCGGGCGGGCTCGCTCGTCTCCCAGATCTCGAACATGCGGTTCGCGTCCTGTCGGCGGGGTGGGGGCTAGAGGGGGTCCAGGGGCTTCCGTTGTACGGGGGATAGCTTGCGCTCATTTCCTGGAAGATTCAACCAGAACCGATATCGGATCTATCACCATTCGGAGCGGATCACACGCAATGCGTCATGACGGCCCGATGAGTCGGCGCTCATTCGTCGGCGAGGACGACCTGGCGCTCGGCCGCGTCCGGCTCGGCGAAGCCCAGCAGACGTTCGCCCTCGGCCGTGAGCGCGTTCAGGGCACGCTTGGGCAGTTTCCCGAACGGGCGGAGCCGTAGCGTGGCGACCTTGCGCTTGCGTTCCAGTTCCCAGAGACCGGCGGCGAAGCCATCCCAGAGGAACGTGGCGCGGACGCGGAGGTTCTTGGTCGTCAGCAACGGGCGGTGCGCAGCGGCGATCACGCGGGAACGGTCGGCGTGCGCGAGCACCAGGTTGTCGAACTCGGGCAGGAATCTGGCCTCGGCTGGCGTGTCCTCCTCAGGCCGCGGCGCGTTGGGCAGGTCGAACAACTCCCGGCCCTTCTCGTCCTCGAACGTCCGCAATTGAGGCCGCAGCCGTTCCAGCACCTCGCCCAGCTTCGGCAGGCCAGACCATTCCTGCGCGTCGGCGACCGAGGCCGGGCCGAACGCGGCGAGATAGCGCAGCACGAGTGCATCCGCAGAAGAGTCGTCCGACGGCGGCTCGCCCAACCAGACGTCCGCCAACGTGAACTCCGACGTACGCGGAAACGCCCACCGGTCCTCCGTCGGCACCATCACCAGCGGCAGGCACATTCGCACGGAGAATCCCAGCGCCCGGTCGTTGACCTCCGGGAACTCCTCCTGCAGCAAGGCACGGAGCTCGTTGAAGGTCCGTGGCCGTTCCTCCAGCAGTACGCGGGCGGCCGGAAGGACCTTGTCCAGCTCCAGCCCCTCCGCGCGCGACCCCAGCATGCGAAGCCCAGCGTCCAGCATCGGTTGCATCGAGGCCCGCAGAGCGCCGTAGTCCCGTGCCGACATCAGATGCAGCGTCCCGCGCATCATCGTCGCCCGCACAACCGAACGCTCCTGAAGCGAGGCGTGCAGCAGCGCGGCCTCGAACCCTGCCACCCGCGTCCAGAGCCCAAGGAACGGAGGTTTGGGTCCCTGCGCCTGCATGCCGCACAACCGCTCCACCGCCTCGGCGACGGAGACCTGCTCGCGGGCCAGCAGCATCTGCCGCGCCAGGGTGGCCCGGTTGAGCGCGCGAAGGGAGATAACGTCTGCCATCAGGTGCGATCGTATCCCCGGCCCCCGCCTCGGCCACGGGCTCCCTAGCGTGGCAGGGGCTCCTTGGTGCCGGGCATCGTCCGACGCTGATCATCTGTCGTGATCAGGACGTCACAGGCACGCGTAGACGGCGTCGACCAGCGCCTTGTTGCGGGGGTTCCGCCAGCGCGGGCCCATCTGGTTCGTCACATACCCGAACGCCACGCCCGCGTCCGGATCGCAGAAGCTGAGGGAGCCGCCCGCGCCGAAGTGCCCGAACGAACGGGGATTCGGGCCGAGCGGGCGTTCCGGCTGGGTCAGCTGGAAGCCCGTCCCGAACCGCGAGGGCCGATGCAGGATCAGGTCTTCACCCGAAACCTGCTCGGCGGTGGCGGCGGTCAAGGCGTCCGCGTCCACGATCCGTACGCCGTCGAACGTCCCGCCCGCCACGAGCGCGGCGTAGACCCGTGCGACACCTCGCGCGGTGCCGTGGCCGTTCGTCGAGGGAATCTGGGCCTCGCGCCATGCGGCAGAGTTGATGACCCCCATGCCGGACAGCCCGCCCGGGTTGAAGTACGCGTTGTACTCCATGAGCTGCGCCTTGGTGAGCTCGGCCATGCGGTCGAGTTCTGGCGGCGCTTCCTGCCAGATGAAGTGAGCAACCCGATGGTGCTCCGCCGCTGGCAGTCCGATGTGGACGTCCGCGTTCAGGGGGCCGGCGATCTCCTTCCGCAGCAGCTCGCCCACCGTCCGGCCGGTGGCCCGCCGTACCACCTCACCGACCAGGAAGCCGAACGTGTTGACGTGGTAGCCGTGCGCGGTTCCCGGCTCCCACCAGGGCTCCTGCTCGGCCAGCGCGGCGGTCATGGCCGACCAGTCCAGCATCGCCCTGGGCGGCAATCTCCGCCGCACGGCGGGAAGTCCGGCCTGGTGCGACAGCAGGTGGCGTACGGTCACACCCTCTTTTCCGCCTCCGCCGAACTCCGGCCAATAACGAGTGACCGGCGCGTCCACGTCCAGCCGCCCTTCGCCGTCCAGACGAGCGGCCAGGAGCGCGGTCAGGCCTTTGCCGACCGAGAAGACGTTGACGAGCGTGTCCGGCTGCCACGCCCGGTCATCAGCGGCCTGCCCACCCCACAGATCGGCGACCGGCCGCCCGTCCACGACGACGCATACAGCGCCGCCCAGCTCGCCGCGCTGCGCGAAGTTCGCCGCGAAGGCCTCCCGAACGGCCTTGAAGCGGGCATCGCACCTGCCGCCGATCATCGACCCGCCATTCCATCCGAACGTCATTCTGGTGCCAGACCGTACCGCGACTCACCCTTCCGCCACAGCAGGGCCGGATTTCCTCGGAGCCTCCCGCGCGACACGTTCGAAGAGCCCCCCGATCGCGGCGACCGTGCCCTCGTCGGCCTGCAGGGTGAAATTGCTGTTGAGCGAACGCAGATCGAGCTCTTCCTCGGCCGAGAAGACGATCTGGGCGGGCGCCGCGTTCGTCATCGTGGCTTCCGCGACAGGACTGAGCCCAAAGATCGGTGAACTGATCTTCAGAACACCGAATGTCCCCGCGGGCCTCGACTACCGGGGTACAGGGCTCTGACCTGCACGGGTCTATGAACAACGAGTGGAGCGCCGGTGGGTTACGCACGATCTTTCTCGATCTGCACGTGCATCAGCCCTTGCACCTGCACGCTATTTCCTAGCAGGATTGCCCCGGACCCCCGCACGTGAACTCCCCGGAGATCGCGATGACCGCACACTTGAGCGACAGCGACCGACAGGCGCTGCGGCTTGCCCACGACCTCCGCGAAGAGATGCGGCTGGCGCTACCGCCTCACGGCGCCGCCATCCCCGCGGTCTCTCCCTTCGTCGACCCGGCCGGACGGCCGAGTGTCCTCATGCGGATGGACGCGGACACCGCGCGCGCCCTGATGGCCCTGCTCGGCGAACGCCGGGCCGAGCAGGCGGCCGCGCCACCCGAACCCCGCCGTGCCGACGGCTCTCACGTGCCACCACCCGCTACGGCGGTCGCGGGCGCGCCCATGGCAAGCGCGCCCATGGCGGGAGCGGCTCATTCGCCCCTCCTGCCCACCACCTTCCCGGCTCGCTGACCGCCTGCCGACCGCGCGCTGAGCGACCGCTGGCTGACCGCCCGGCGGCGCATCCGGCCACGGGGTCGGTGTGTGGCTGGATCGAGCCAGAGGGCCCGGCACTCACTGCGGGGGCGGCTCCTTGAACCTCGATGCCCAGGGCGTCGGCGAGGAGCGGGGGCAGATCGAGGAGCCGGACCAGATCGAGGAGCTGCGCGGGGCTGACGATGGCTCCGCGGATCGTGTGGGGATCGATGGTGATGCCCAGGTCCGCTCCGCGTAGATCCATCTGATCGAAGGTGGCCCCAGCGAGGACGGGCCTGTGGGGGATGAGGACAGGCTACTAGCGGATCACGCCGCCTCCCAGACGGCCGCCACCGCCTCGGCGGCCGCGGCGGCTTGGCGGCGCCCCGCCCGGGCGGCGGGCGGGCGGCGGGCCGGATCCAGCGAGTTGCGGCCGAACGCGCGCCGCGAGGCGGTGTCCGGGGAGATCACGACCACCGTGGCGCCGGTCCGGCGGAGATCGGCGGCCTGTCCGGCCACGCTCTTGATCGCGCCGAAGCCCTGGGTGACGGGGGCGATGACGACGACCGCGTCATGGCCGGCGGCCAGATCCGCGTTGGTGGCCGACCGGGCCCCGCCGTCGATGTAGCGGCGGCCACCGATCGACACGGGAGGATAGACGCCGGGCACGGCGCAGCTGGCACCCACAGCCTCCAGCAGAGTCGCCTCGCCGGTCCGGTCGAAGACGGTGAAGGCGCCCGTGGCCGCGTCCACTGCGGTCACCAGCAGGGGTCGATCGGGCCAGTCGTGCACGGGCAGCCGTGCCCTCATGACGGCGGCGCGTTCGGCTTCGGGGGCGGTACGGGCGTTGAGAGCCATCCGGCCGAGCCGCGCGCCGACTTGGGCGGGCTCCCGTGAGCTCAGGACCGCCCAGGCCGAGCGGGCCAGGTCCGCGCGGCCCATCCGGGCCGGTGGGCCGGTCTCCAGCGCGGTCAGCTGGGCGGAGAAGCGTTCTTCGAGATCCGGGCCGGCCGCGACCTGCGCGCCCACCACCGAGCCGGCCGAGGTGCCCACCACGAGCTCCGCGCGGGTCAGGTCGATCCCGGCGGCGGCGAGCCCGGCGAGGACACCCCATTCCCAGCTGATACCGGTGAGGCCACCACCGCCGAGCACCAGTGCGCCCACGGATTCCCTACTCGTACGCGTTCTTCGGCTTCTTGACCGACTGGACGGAACGGCCGTCCAGCTCGTGGATCCCGCTACGCGCCCCACCGGTCGGGGGTCGCCAGGTGCCGACCACCTGCACCCAGCTGTCGGCGGGGGGCTGCCGCACCCCGTGGACGACCACGGGGAACGGGATCGCGTCGCCAGCGCAGCACGCCATCTTCAGCCTCGTGACCTGCCAGGTGGAGCCCTTGCGGCCCGGCGTGACGAACCCGGTCAGCTTCACCGGCACCCCCGCCAGAGAGCTGTTCTGGCCCGTCTGAGCCTCGTACGAGCGGCCCATGAACTCGCCCATGGTCATCGTGATCGGAGCGCCGTTCGTGGGCAGCGCGTCGTACCCCTCGTCGGGCGGCGGCGGAGGCGTCGCCTGGCGGGCGGCGGCGCGCGAGGCGGTGAACGAGCCGAGCGCCGGCGGCGCCACCACGAAGATCGCGAGGACGGGCAGGCAGAGCAGCCAGGCCACCCGGGGGCCCCGGCCACCGTGATCGTGACCGTCGCCGGGGTCGTGACAGTGGTCACCACCCCCGCCGCCCCCGCCCCCGCCGTCGGCGGCGGAGTCGTCCCGCCACTCACGACGCAGGCCCGTCAGCCCAAGGGCGATCACAGCCACGGCGGCGGGCACCAGCAGATAGCGGAAGCCCGGCTTGACGTAGTTGAGGTACTCGTCGGTCGCCAGGGTGATCCACATCACCGCGACCCCGATCATGATCAGCAGCAGGTTCTGGGCGGCCCGCGTCACAACAGCACCTCTCCGGCGATGGCGCTGACCCCGACCGCGAGGACGAAGGTCAGCGGGATGAAACGTATCGCGAAACGGCGCCCGAAGAAGCCCGTCTGGAGCGCGATCAACTTGAGGTCCACCATCGGGCCGACGACCAGGAACGCCAGCCGCGCCGTGGGGGAGAACTGGGACAGGCTCGCCGCCACGAACGCGTCGGCCTCCGAACAGATGGACATCAGCACGGCCAGGAACGCCAGAAGCAGCACCGACAGCCACGGGATGTCGGCGACGCCGTTGACCCACTCGGCCGGGACGACCACGTTGATCGTCGCCGCGGCGATGCCCCCGACCACGAGGAAGCCGCCCGCGTGCATGATGTCGTGCCGCATCGCCTGCCGGAACGCCTCCCACCGGCCGCTCCCGTCCGTGACCGGCCGGGACGGGATCTTGATCCATTCGCCCTTGCCGAACAGCAACCAGGCCCACCCGGCCAGCACCGCCACGATGAGGGAGGCGGCGAACCGCCCCACCACCATCTCGGGAGAGTTGGGGAACGCGACGGCGGTGGCCACGATCACGATCGGGTTGATCGCCGGGGCCGCGAGCAGGAAGGTCAGGGCGGCCGCCGGAGCGACCCCGCGGGCCATCAGGCCGCCCGCCACCGGCACGGAGGCGCACTCACACCCCGGCAGCACCGCGCCCATCGCTCCCGCGACGGGCACCGCGGCGCCCGGCCGCCGCGGCAGCACCCTGTTCCAGAAGGAAGGGGGCACGAACGCGGTGATCGCGGCGGACAAGGCCACCCCGAAGACCAGGAACGGCAGGGCCTGCACGCAGATCGCCACGAAGACCGTGGTCCAGGCGTCCAGGGACCGGCCGCCCAGATCCGGGGCGACCCAGATGCGGCCGAGCACCAGCAGCCCCGCGACGGCGGCGAAGACCCAGACCGCACGCGTGCCGGCAGCGGTGGTCCGGGGCCGGCCCCAGTCGGACGGGGGAAGTAGATCGTCGTCGGCCGTGCGGAGGCCGGCTTGGTCGGTCATGGCCCCACATCGTGCCAGACGCAGAGGGCCCTCGTGACCTCAACGTGATCGGTACTTTCCCGCCCTTCCGGTAAAAGCCACCTCTAAAAGATCTACCTGGCGAAAGGTAAAACCGGCACAGATTTGGCACAACCCTGGTTTAGGCGTATATGCTCCATGCCAGGTCACGGTCAAAGAACCATTGACCTGGCCAATCACATAGCCGTCGTGTCCCGCCCGCCAGGCGGGGCTCCCCCTCGCCGATCAGCGGCCGTCCATGCAACGGTCGCGTGTGCCGGGCCACCGAGCCCCCGGTCGGCATTCTCCCGCCCTATTGGAGTCCGCGTCACTTAGTCGTGCCGTAAATCGGCGTGCCTTTGATGTACGTGGACCGGGATCCCCTGCCCGGGATCCCTTCTGCGCGGGTTTTCTCACGCGACGGCCAATCCCGAACCACGTGTCCTCGGGGCCGTTTCCCCTGTCCGTCCGGGCTTTGTTCCGGCGTGAAACGGCTGTCCTGTACGCCGAACAAAGGATTCCCATGCAGAAGCGAGCGACGAATGTCGTCCTGAGTGTGATCACCGGCAGCACCCTTGCCGGGATCTTGGTGGCCGGCGTGGCGCTGGCCGGCGACGACAACGCTCCTAAGCATCAGAAGACCCCCACTGAGCTCTCCATGGTCGCCGACAACCAGGCGGGCAAGAAGGCCGCCGCAGCCAAGAAGGCGCGGAAGGCCAAGGCGGAAGAGGCCAAGAAGAAGGCCCTGGCCGCCAAGAAGCAGGAGTCGAAGGCCCTTTACACCGGCTCGACGACCGCGTCCTACTTCTGGGACGACGGTTCCGGTGTGAACGGCGACACTGGCGCCCCCGCCGGTGGAAAGCCGATGCAGAAGGGCCTGTTCGCCAGCCCGAGCTGGCCGTTGCACACCAAGGTAAAGGTCTCCTACAACGGCCGTAGCGTCACTGGCTTCGTCGGTGACCGCGGTCCGGGTGAGCCTTCTCACAGGGGTGTGATGCTGGACCTCGACACCTATACCTTCCGTTACCTCCTGGACGGAAAGCAGCCTGCGAGCAAGTACAACGCCGGCGGCGGCGAAGGCCACATCAAGGGCCTCAAGTACGAGGTTCTCGAGTGGGGCAATGGCGCCGGCACCAAGGGTGCCCCGCGGCCGTTTTAAGCGATCTTGCATCACGGCGGCGAACCCCCACGCCTGCCTACAGGGACGCCCCGGCGGTCGACACGACTACCGGGGCGTCCCTGTGTGCACGCATGGGTGGAGGTGCACATAAAGATCAAGCGAGGCTCACCGGTCAGGCGGAAGCACCTCCGGCATCCCGAAGGCGGCGAACTGCCCGGAGCCTATGAAATGGACCACATGGGCGATGCCCGCGTCCGTCACGGTGAGCACCTCGATGCCGTGGGCGCGCCGTTCCCCCTCCTCACCGGCCGCGTAGATGGCGAAAGCGGGCTGCGCGTTCGCCATCGTCGGTACCAGCCGGAAGTCCCCGTACAGGGCGAACCGCGTCGCGAGGAACCGCCCGACCACCTCCCTCCCCGTGAACCACGCGGTGAGCGGCGGCATCTCCCAGCGGGCGTCCTCCGTCAGCAGCTGTGTGAGCGCGGTCACATCGGAGTTCTCGAAAGCCGTCACATAGCGGTCGAGCAGCTCCCGCCGCGAGGGATCGCCCGGCTCCATCAGATCGTGGTCGTCCTCGGCCGGCGCCGTCCGGGCGAGCATCGACCGGGCGCGTTGCAGGGCGCTGTTGACCGCGGCCTCCGTGGTGTCGAGCAGTGCGGCCACCTCGCTCGCACGCCACTCCAGCACGTCCCGCAGGATGAGGATCACCCGCTGGCGGGGCGGGAGCAGCTGGAGGGCCGCGACCAGCGCCAGCCGGGTGCTCTGGCGCGCCTCCACGACCGCTGCCGGGTCGGCCGGCCGCTCCATGAACAGCGCGTCGGGCAGCGGCTCGATCCACGTGACCTCCGGCAGGCTCGCCCCGATCCCGCCCTCGGGATCGGGGTTCGCCGCGCCGAGCCCTGAGGGGAGGGCGCGCCGGTCACCGCGTTCGAGCGCCTTGAGGCAGGCCCGGGTGGCGATCCGGTAGAGCCAGGTGCGCACCGAGGACCGGCCTTCGAACCGGTCGAAGCCCCGCCAGGCGTTGATGTAGGTCTCCTGGACCAGGTCCTCGGCCTCGCTCGCGGAGCCGAGTATCCGATAACAGTGCGCCAGCAGCTCGCGCCGGAACGGGGTCGTCAGGGTCACGAACGCCTCACTGAGCGATTCGTTCCGAGCCCTGGGCGCCTCGTTCCGTGCCCCTCCTGGTGCCGTCGCCATCCGGTTCCTCCTGCGATCTGGATCGTGGGCGACGAATCGCCGCTACCAGGCGAATCGCCGTTACGAGACGAATCGCCGTTACCAATACAGATCCGGGAGGGCCCTCGAACTCATCGCTGCCGGGCCGGGGACGCGGAGACCGCCCGCGAAATGGCCCGGTGGGGCAGGGCGACGGCGCGATTCCTGGCTCATCTTCCCAGGTAGGGGCGTTACTGTCTGCCCTGTCCCGCCGGGACGCTTTCCATGCTGCCACCTGTCCGCCGACTTCAACAGGCCTATTTTCGTCAGGACAGCTTGACGTCAAGCTGACCTGACGGGAAGCTGGGGCCATGGCTACTCCAGATGAGCTCGACAAGACCCTGACCCTGCGGGCCGCCGTGTCGCGCTACGACGATCTGCGGGCCCGCGACGCCTTCGCCGAGGGCGACGCAGACGTCACCGCTCTCACCAAGGCCGAGGCGCTCGAACTGCTCGCGCTCGGCGAGGTCATCGCCCGCAAGGCCCGCTACGGCCGCCAGCTCGCGGTGCGTTCGGCCCGGAGGGCGGGAGCCTCCTGGTCGCAGATCGGCGTGGCGGTCGGCACCAGCAAGCAGACCGCCTGGGAGACGCACAACCGCTGGATCGACGAGCAGGCCCGGACGGACCTCGGCGACGGCCACATGGGCATGGGCGAGGCCGAGGTCGCCGAGGAACGCTCGCTGGCCGGCTCGCCCGACGACGCCTGACTCTCCGCCGGCTTTCCACTCTCCGATGACTCTCCGATGACTCTCCGCTGACGCCTAGCGCCCGGCGAGCAGCTCGACCACGGGCGCGAACTCCTTCATCGCCGCGTCGCCGACCAGGTAGTAGGAAAAGCCGAAGCGCTCCCGCCGCGCCACCATCTGCTCAGCGATGTGCTCGACGGGCCCCACGAACTGCGACGGCATGTCGAGCACCAGCTCGGCCGCCGAGGCGCCCCAGCCGCGCAGCACCGCTTGGCGCGCTGCGATCTTGCGAGGATCGGGGCCGAAGACGGGTGACACGAGCATGCTGAGCTCGACGTCCCGTCCGGACGCGGCTTCCCGCACCCAGTCGGCCTTCCGCGCGATCGTGTCGGGCATGCGCTCGGACAACTCATCCGAGATGGCCCCCTCCGGCAGGGCCCGCGGCAGGATGCCGACGGTGTCCGCGTACCGCCCAGCGAGCCCGAGCATCCGCTTGCTTCCTGCGCCGACGAGGATGGGCGTGGGGCGCGGGGGCACAGGGAACACCGTGAGTCCGCGCACCCGGTAGTGCTCTCCCGCGAACGAGGTCTTCTCGCCGCCGAGGAGGCTCCTGAGGATCTGGAGGGACTCCTCCAGCCGCTCCACTCGTACCCCAGCGGCGTCGAACGGCATCCCCGCCTGCTCGTACTCCTCCCGGAGCCATCCCGCGCCGATCCCGAGCTCGAACCGCCCGCCGGACACGTGGTCCAGCGTCGCGGCCTCCTTGGCCAGCATCACCGGATGGCGGTAGTCGTTGGCGAGCACCAGGGTGCCGAGGCGGAGCGTCCTCGTGGCGCCTGCGGCCGCGGCGAGCGCGACGAGCGGTGCGAGCTGGTCGCCGAAGGGCTCGGTCACGAAGTGGTCCCGCAAGGTCAGTGTGGTGTATCCGAGTTCCTCGGCGCTCCGGGCCGTCGTGGCCAGCTCGCCGGCCGTACGGATCGATTCGCCCACCACGCCGAATCGGAAGGGCCGCTGATCGGTAGTGCTCATGGCCCTCAGTCTGCGTGCTGCGCCATGCCGGAGCTGGCAGGAATGCGACCTCAGGTCCGCGTCCCTACGGCGCGTCCCGTTCAAGGGCGTCTCGCCGCGACCGCCGGGGAATCGGGCATCCGGCCCACCGACCACGACATCACCTTGTAGGGTTCGGCGGATGATCGAAGATCAACTCATGGTGACCCCCCGCCACGTCATCTGCGTCCTCGGCTCCGGCCTCGACCTCGACGCCGTCGAGAGCATCGCCGCTGAAGCCGGTTTCGAGTTCGACCACGAATACTCCGAGGCCGAGCCCGACCCGCGCATGCCCGAGGCGTTCCGCGCCTCCGCCGCCGAGGCCTCCTTCACCGACGCCGACTGGGAGGCCGTCGAGTCACACGACACGGTCGCCTATATCCTGTCCCGCCCGATCCTGCCCGGCATGGGCCCCCTCGTCTCGGAGCTCCTGCTCGCGCTGACCGCGAAACTCCTCCGTGCCGGTGCCACCGCCGTCAAGAACGAGAGCAACGGCCTCACCCACGGCCGGGACCGGTGGCTCGAAATTGCGGACGATCTGGCCGTGGCCGACGACAAGGCCGTCCCCCTCTACTTCGCCTGGGTCAAGCGGCCGATCGTCGACGGCTCACTCCACTTCAGCTGCGGCATGCATCTGCTCAGCCAGCCCGACGTCGAGGTCGTGGGCGCCGAACCCGATGAGGCCGCAGAGCTGATCGACGCCCTCGCTCTGTACATGCTCACCGAGGAGCGCGGCCGGCAGTTGTCGGACGGTGAGGGGTTCCGCGTGCACGAGGACGCTCCCCGGTGGATCCTCAGCCAGCACCCCTGCGACCGTTACGAGGACGACGACTTCTTCTTCAACCCGCACGGATACTGGCGCCTCACCAAGGACCAGTAACGATCAGCTGGCGATGAACGCCTGGGCCCTGCGGAACAGGCCCAGGGTGATGCCGTGGAGGAGGTCGCCGGTCTCCTTGGCGGCCTTGCCGGCGAAGGCGCGGGCGTGGGTGCCCTCCAGGACGATGCCGAGCTTGAAGCAGGCCAGCACGGCGTACCAGGTGATGGCGGCCAGATCGCGGCCCGCGATGGCGTCGGCGCGTTCGGCATAGGCGGTGACCAGGTCGGCGGTGGCGGGCAGAGCACCCCCGTCGCCCAGGGGCCCGGCGAGCGAGGCGCTCGTGTCGCCGGGCTCCGGCCAGGTCGCCAGCAGCCAGCCGAGGTCGAGGAGCGGATCGCCGATCGTGCACATCTCCCAGTCGACGATCGCCGCGACCTGCGGGCCGTCGAAGGAGTACATGAGGTTGGCCAGGTGGTAGTCGCCGTGCATGATGCCGGGACGCCACGTCGTGGGCCGGTTGCCGTCGAGCCAGGTCGCGACCTTGTCCAGGCCGGGGATGTCGGGGCCGGGATAGCCGCCGAGGGTGGAGTACGACTCCAGCTCCGACCTCCAGCGGCCGACCTGGCGTTCCAGGAAGCCTTCGGGCTTGCCGAAGGCGGTGAGGCCGACAGCGGCGTGGTCGACCGCGCCGAGGGCGGAGAGGGCGCGGGCGGCGTTCAGGCCCATCTCGCGCTGGATCCGGGGATCGGACGCGTGCGGCTCGGGGAGTGACACGGTGGCGTTGAAGCCCTCGACGGGCGTCATGAGGTAGAAGACCGCGCCGTTCATCACGGACTCGTCCGGGCACGCGGCGAGCACGCGCGGTGCCGGGACGTCGGTGCCGTCCAGGGCGGAGAGCACACGGGCCTCACGCCGGAGGACCTCGTTGGTCCGGGACCGCAGGTGCTGGGGGCCACGGCGCAGGACGTAGCCCTCGCCGCCCCGGCGGAAGCGGATCAGGACGTTCTGGGTGCCACCGCTGAGCACGGTGACGTCGTCGAAGGGGCCGGTGGGCAGGCCATGGTCGTCCATCCAGCGGGCTAGGACGTCGAAGTCCACGAGCGCAGGGTCGATCTGCTCCACGGTCGGGCCCCCTCAGAGAACGTGGTTCTACCGGAGAGTAACAGTTGCCTTTCGGTAGGCGAATGAGCGGGCCGCGACGGCGCGTTTCATGCACTTGCATTATGAAGTCAGGGACATGAATTATCGAGTCATCGAACACCCGAGGAGACTGCGATGGCATGGGATTTCGAGACCGACCCCGACTACCAAGAGCTGCTCGACTGGGCCGAAGCGTTCGTCCGCGACGAGGTCGAACCCCTAGATCTCGTGCTCGGCGATCCGTACGACAAGACCGACCCGCGCTACAAGGAGATCGTCAAGCCGCTCCAGCAGCGGGTGAAGGATCGCGGGCTGTGGGCCTGCCATCTCGGCCCCGAGCTCGGCGGCAAGGGATTCGGGCAGGTCAAGCTGGCCCTGCTGAACGAGATCCTCGGCCGGTCCCGCTGGGCGCCCTCGGTGTTCGGCTGCCAGGCGCCCGACTCCGGCAACGCGGAGATCCTCGCTCACTTCGGCACCCCCGAGCAGAAGGAGCACTATCTGCGCCCCCTGCTCGACGGCGACATCTCCTCGTCATACTCGATGACCGAGCCGCACGGCGGCGCCGACCCGACGCTCTTCACCACGCGGGCGGTGCGCGACGGCGACGAGTGGGTCGTCAACGGCGAGAAGTGGTTCTCCTCCAACGCGCGCCACGCGAGCTTCATCATCGTGATGGCGGTGACGGACACCGAGGTGAGCGCGTACGAGGGCATGTCGATGTTCATCGTGCCCGCCGGGACGCCCGGCCTGACCATCGTCCGCAACGTCGGTGTGGCCGGGGAACGCGAGGGCTCGCACGGCTACCTGAGATACGAGGACGTCCGGGTGCCGGCCGGCAACCTGCTCGGCGCGGAGGGCGGCGCGTTCGTGATCGCCCAGACCCGCCTCGGCGGCGGGCGGATCCACCACGCGATGCGGACGATCGCGCAGGTGCGCAAGGCCTTCGACATGATGTGCGAACGGGCCGTGTCGCGGGAGACGCGGTGGGGTCCGCTGGCCAAGCTCCAGATGACCCGGGAGAAGATCGCCGACAGCTGGATCGAGATGGAGCAGTTCCGGCTGCTGGTGCTCCGCACCGCCTGGCTCATCGACAAGCACCAGGACTACAAGAAGGTCCGCAAGGACATCGCCGCGGTCAAGGCCGCGATGCCCAAGGTCCTGCACGACGTCGTCCAGCGGGCCATGCACCTGCACGGCGCCCTGGGCGTCTCCAACGAGATGCCGTTCGCCAAGATGTTGCTCGGCGCCGAGGCGCTGGCCATCGCCGACGGCCCGACCGAGGTCCACAAGATCACCGTGGCGCGCCAGGTTCTGCGCGACTACGAGCCCGTCAAGGGCCTCTGGCCGACGGCCCACCTGCCCACCCGGCGCGAGGCGGCTCGCGAACGCTACGCGGAGGTCCTCGAAAGCCTCGAAAACTACACAGAGGCCCTCGAACACGCGGTGGGGAACGAGTGAACGACACCCGGGAACGCCTGCTCGACGCCGCGCTCCGCCTCTACGCCGAGCGCGGCCTCGACGCGGTGAGCCTCCGGGAGATCAACCAGGCGGCCGGGGCCCGCAACGCCACCGCCGTCCAGTACCACTTCGCCGGCCGTGCCGGGATCATCAACGCGATCTTCGCCCGGCACGTGCCCGAGGTGGACGCCCGCCGCCACGCCCTGCTCGACGCCTACGAGGCGGCCGGCGGCGGGGTCCGCGACCTGGCGGGGGCGCTCGTCCGGCCGCTGGCCGCGCGGCTGGCCGACCAGGCGGGACGTGACTTCCTGCAGCTCTGGGCCGAGGTCGTCAACCGGCCCGGCCCTGTCGTTCCGGCGGCGGTGCTCGACGATCCTTCCGACAGCCTGTGCCGCTGGCGCGCGCTGGTGGAGCCGCTCCTGGAGGCCGACGCCGCGCGGCTGCACCGGCGGTTCACCGCGATCCGGTCCGCGTCGATCGAGCTGGCCCGCCGCGCCCGGTCCGGGCCGCACACCGACGACCGGCTCTTCACCAGCTACCTGATCGACGTCGTCGCGGGAATCCTGGCCGCACCGGTGTCGGAGGAGACGCGGCGGCTGGCGGCCGAACGCGACGCAGCCAGGTCACCGTGAGGGCCCGCACCCGCGGCGGAAAATGCGCTGAGCGGCGGTGATCATCGGTGTTACCGTGCGAGGTGCCGGCCGCGGGACTCCGGTGCGACTTCCGGAAACCGCCTGTATAGCGATCATTCGCAGCTCGTGCCCCCTTTCCCCGGCCGGCGCCCCACCCACCCGATTCCCGACACGGGACTGCGGAAGGCCATGACCGAGACATTCGCGGACCTGATCGCCTGCGAGGACGTGCTGATGTTCGTGAACGCGGCGATCACGTCCACCGGCCAGCGGGAGTTCCGTCACCACGAGGGGCAGCAGCGGCTCTCCCTGAGCTTCCTGCACGCGTACATGCTCCACAACTACCGGGACCTGTACGCCGCGAGCCTGGCGCTGGACATCAACGACCACAACGCCGCCGTCATCGTGCGCAACCTGCTGGAGCACGCGGCGGCGGCCAATGTCGACCAGCGCCGAGCCGAGGGCCGGATCATCGCCCGCCGCCTGGCACTGCTGCCACCGCAGCGTGTCTACAGGCTCTTCCGCGAGCTGCGCCGCGCGGGCGTCAACAACCGGCGCACCCGCGCCATCATGCGGGACTGGCTCGCCGCCCGCCCCGACCCGGCGTTCGACGCCGTCAAGTACCGCGGTGCCGTGAAGGCCGCCGTACGGCACGCCCACCTCGATCTGCCCGACGAGACCGGCGCCTTCTTGTTCGCCCCGCAGACGACGCGGGCGTTCCAGACCCCGATCTTCGAGGCCTGGCGGCGCGCGCACTACGAGCACGGCGCGCTGTACGACCTGCCCTACACGGTCGCCGAGGGATTCGCGGCCAAGCACGGGATCGCCCGTGCGCTCTTCCTCGAACGCATCGAACCGCGGCTGACCCGGCGTGAGCGCCTCGGCCTGCAGGAGAACGCGCGGCGCCGGGGCGTCGAGGCCGTCGCGGCGGACCTGACGACGATGCCGCTCACACGGCTCGCCACGTACGTACTGGCACTCCCGCTGGACGAGCGCGCGGAGCGCCGCGCCGAGCTGACCACCGCGCTTCGCACGTCGGCGCGGCGCGTGGCCGGCGGCCTCGCGGACACCTGGGGCAAGGTGGCGGCGGTGCTGGACGACAGCTTCTCCACTACCGGCTCCGCACAGAAGAAGCGGCGGCCTCTCGCCGTCGCGCTCGCCGGCCACTTCCTGCTGGAGGCGCTGGCCGGAGAGTACGTCCCGCTGTGGACCTCGGGCCGGTCCGACCCGCTCCTGCTCTACCCGTACGGCCCGACGCCGCTCGGCGAGCGCATCCTGGACGGCCTCGACACCGCGCCCGACCGGCTGGTCATCGTGTCGGACGGCTGGGACAACGCCCCGCCGGGTCTGGCGGCCGAGGTCCTCCGGGTCTGGCGCACGCGTCTGGATCCCGGCCGCCGCGTCGCCGTCACGCACCTCAACCCGGTCTACGACGCCGACGACTTCGACGTGCGCAGGATCGCGCCGACGGTGCCCACGGCCGGCATCCGCGACGCCGAGGACCTGCCCGCGCTGGTCGAGCTGGCGCGCTTCGCCGAGGGCAGGGTCGGCCTCACCGAGCTGCGAGCACACCTCGACGAGCAGGTGGCACGTTTTGTGGAGACACCCTCATGAGCTGGATGGAACGCAGCGGCCTGCACACCCGCCCCGCGCAGACATGGGGCTCGATCCGGCTCGTCCCGCTGGTCCGGGACGAACCGATCCCGCATCTGCGCCTCGACCGCCGGGTGTACGCCGACGAGCCGTCCGTGGTCGACGTCGGTGACGGCACCCACTACATCGCCTACATTCCGCACGCCTTCGTCGCCAGATGGGACGACGGCGAGGGCCCCGCCGCCTCGTACGGCACCCGGATGCTGGAAAAGGGTCGGCTGGACAAGGACGATCGAGGGATCGTTCCGTCCATGCCCATCCGGTTCCGGCGCCGGATGGCACGCCGCGTCACCAAGGACCGGCTCCGCTTCCTGCCACTGCACATGGCGGTCGAGGGCTACCTCGCGCTGCACTTCGGCGGGCCCGAGATCGCCTGGGCGGAATGGTCGCGACGAGCTATCGCGAACGGCCTGTCACCGCGCTCTGAGGAGGCCTACACCGGAGCCCAGGTGCGCGGCCTGGCGGACGCGCTGCGGATCTTCGAGATCCACCCCGGCCAGTGCGGCGTGCTGGTGTACGTCGCCGACTGGCTGGCGAGCGCCTTCGTCGTCCCGCATCCGGATGACTACCGGGCCCTGCACCCGACACTGATCGAGGATCTCTACGGCGAGCTCCTGTACCAGTCCGGGCTGCTGACGCTGCACGTACCCGACCTGGGCGGGCGCGTCGACGACACCGCCGTCCGGTCCCTGCGGGATCTGCGGGCGCAGGCGACCCGGCTGCGCGACGACTGGGCGGATTTCCACGACAGCGTGATGGCGGGCAATCTCTTCCAGGAGAACGAATCGCACGAGACCGTGCAGCATCTCCACGGCTTCGAGCTGACCCGTTCGCTGCCGCCGTTCAACCTGCGCGGCGAGAACCACATCCGCGAGTCGATCATCGACGAGAACGCGCGGATCGCCTATCTGAAGAGCTTCCGGCTCTCCGAGGCCCAGGTCAGGCGCGGCTATCTGCTCACCCGGCTGGCCGCGCACGGCTGGAGCCTCGAAGCCACCGCCGGGGCCCTCGGGACCACCAAGGGCGATCTGGCGCTGCGGCTGCAACGGGCCGGATTCGGCTATCTGCTGCGTCAGGACGTCCTCGACCACTACCGCGCCCAGGCCCGTCGCGCTGTCAGGGGCGGAGGCCGGTGAAGAGGTCGTCCTCCTGCCCGTCCGGGACGGGGACATGGCTGAAGTGGCGGACGAACGACTCCGCGCCGTACACCATCTGCTGGATCTCGTCGGGAAGCCGCAGCAGGAAGATGTTTTCGCCCTGGCTGGCATGCGCCTCCAGCGCCTTGCGCTTGCGATCGACATACGGGGCGACGTCGACCACGCTCGTGATCAGCTCGTCCGGCGTGCCGAAGTCGTCGCCGGGCTCGAAGCCCGGGTCGATGCCCGACTCCTTGAGCTGGTCGAGGAGCAGCCTGATACCGGACCTCGGGACGGCGGTGAAGTAGAGCTTGCGCGGGATCCCGGTCGACGTGGACGCCGCGACGGCGATGTTGTGGGCCTGGATGTGATCGGGGTGGCCGTAGCCGCCGGTTTCGTCGTAGGTGACGACGACCTGGGGACGGTAGCGCTCCATGAGCTCGCCCAGCCGTGCCGCCGCCTGCTCGACCGGAACGTTGGCGAACGCGTCCGGATGCTGGTTGGTGGACCAGCCGACCATGCCGGAGTCGCGGTAGCCGAGGAGCTCGAGGTCGGAGATGCCGAGCAGGCGCACCGACTCGCGCAGCTCGGCGAGCCGCCGCTGCGCCACCTCGGCGGCGTCGTGGCCGGGATCCTCGGGCTTGAGACCGCCCGAGTCGTCGCCCTGCTCGCCGTTGGTGCAGGTGACCAGGACCGTCCGGATGCCCTCCTCCGCACAGCGGGCGAGCAGGCCGCCGGTGCCGAGCACCTCGTCGTCCGGGTGGGCGTGGACCGCCATCAGCGTCAGTTCGCGGCTCATGGACTCGGCGACTCCTCGGGCATTGCTCGTCCGGACCCGGTCCACTCTACGAGCCGGTGACGACATTCCCGTCCCCAGGATCCCCTCCTCACACCTGGGAGGTCGCCTCCGCCACGGAGAGGTCCTCGGCACGGAGGGGATGCGCCGGGTCGTCGAACGGGAACCGCGTCGTGGCGTTGAGGCCGTCCACGATCAGCAGCTCGCCCGGTTCGAGCAGCCGCCAGTCCGGATCATCGCTCATCGGCTCGCTGGCGATCACGTACGCCGGCGTCGTCGAGCCGTTCGCGCCGGCCACATCCAGGCTGCCCGGCTCGTGCTCGGCTGCCAGGTGCAGCTCGCCGAAACCGCCGAGCGCCGGGTGCAGCACCCACAGCTCGTTGGGATCCGGGTAGCGCAGCGCCCAGAGGCGGCGCGGCTCGGCCAGCAGGATGTTGAGCGCGTAGACCGGCAACTCGGCGGCGATGCGGCGGACGGCCGCGATGAGGCCCTCCGTCGTGTCGCCCTGCCGCCGGATCTCCGCCGTGATGTAGGCGAAGATCAGCTCCGAGTCGGTCTGGCCCTCGATCAGGGCCCGGTCGACGTCGGTCAGCCACGAGTTGAGCACGTCCAGGCCCTGGACCACCCCGTTGTGGGCGAACAGACGGTCGTTCATGTCGAACGGGTGGGAGTTGTGCACGGTGATGCCACCGGTCGAGGCGTACCGCACGTGCGAGACGAACGTGTGCGAGACGACGTTGCGGGCCGCGGAGGAGAAGTCGGAGTTCTCGAAGGCGGCGATCGGCGCCCGGTCCCGCACCGGCTCGTCGCCCAGCGAGAACCAGCCCAGGCCGGTGCCGTCGGGCATCCGGCGGCTCTGGGCGTGCAGGCTCTGCGGCGAGTCCAGCAGCCAGAACGTCGCCCGCACACGCGGCCCGCCGGTGGTCATCCCGAACAGTCGGCACATGGTCCTCACCATGCCGTACGCCCCGGGGCCGCGTCAGCCCCGGGGCGGGAAACCGGCGGACAGTTCTCGGTGGCAGGCGATCAGCGCCGGCACCCACTACGGCATGTCTGCGACATGTTTGGGCAAAGTGCCGTACGGTCCGGGTATGGGGTCGCCGCTGGTACTGCTGGACGTCGACGGTGTGCTCAATCCGTTCCAACGCCCTCGGGCGACCGGTGCCGGTGGTTACCGCCGGCACCGTTGCTCGCCGGAGGGGATCACTTACCGGCTGTGGCTGAACGCGGGCCATGGCCGCCTCCTGCTGGACCTCGCCGAAGCGGCGGGTGCCGAGCTGGCCTGGGCGAGCTATTGGTGCGCCCACGCGAACGAGTGGATCGCGCCCCGGGTCGGATTGCCCGAGCTGCCCTACGTGCCGATCCCGCGGTTCCCCGGGAGTAACGAGGGCGGGACACTGGGTGCCTGGAAGGCCCGGCACGTCGCCCTCTGGACGGAGGGCCGGCCGTTCGTGTGGTTCGAGGACGAGCCGGACGTCACCGACTGCATCGCCGCCGAGCCAGGCATTGGAGAGCATCTGCTCGTGGCGATCGACTCCGACGTCGGGCTCACCGAAGACCATCTCGATCTGGCGCGCGAGTGGCTGCTGGCGCTTGGCCGCTGACCTTCTTGGCTCGGCCGGGCGCGACACAGCCCCTCGACGGGCGAGCCGAGGGGCTGTGGCTTGTGCCGCGCGAGCGGGTTCAGCAGGGGCGGAGCAGGCGCGTCAGGGCCTTCTTCTCCGCGGTGTCGACCGTGAGCTTGTAGCGCCACTTCACGTCGATCCAGGAACGGGCGTACATGCAGCGGAACGAGGCGCGCGGGGGCAACCACTTGGCCGGGTCCTTGTCGCCCTTGGCCTGGTTCACGTTGTCGGTGACCGCCCACAGTTGCGAGCTGCGGAGGTCGTTGGCGAACGCGGTGCGCTGCTTGGTGGTCCACGACCTCGCGCCCGAACGCCACGCCTCGGCCAGCGCCACCATGTGGTCGATGTCGACGTCCGAGGCCTTGTGCCAGGTCCCGCTGTCGTACGGGCTTTTCCAGGTCCCTGAGACCGCCGCGCACTTGGAGTTGACCCGCACGTTGCGGCCGTCGCGTTTGAGAACTGTCTCCCGCGTGTTGCAGGCGCCCTTCACGGTGTTCCAGTGCGGGAACTTGCTGCGGCTGTAACCCGTCAGCGAGCCCTCCTTGGCGACGCGCAGCGACGAGAGGTGCTTGGCCGAGACGGCCTTGCCGGGCGGGGTGGGCGGTGCCGCGTACGCCGCCGGCGCGACCACGACCGTGGACGTCAGGACGGCGCTTCCGAGAACGGCGATGACAATCCCCGTGCGCTTCACGGGATCTCCTTCGGCTTGGGGGTAGGAGCAGCCGCCCAGTCTCAATTAGTTGGATAAAGGCGACATGTCGGTTCGGTAACCGACAAGATCACGATCGTGGTCACATTCGTCCAATACGGCCCGCCGGAGCGGTCCCTAGCGTCGGTCTCGCACGACCTGCGAGAGCACGACCTGCGAAAGGGGACGACGATGGCGCGATCACCACTGCTGGACTTCGCGTTCGGCTACATGCCCGCCCAGATGCTGTACGCGGCGGCGGAACTGCGGCTCGCCGACGCGCTGACCGGCGGCGCGCGTACGAGCGGCGAACTGGCCGGGGAGACCGGCACCGATCCGCATGCCTTGCACCGCCTGCTGCGCGCGCTGACCTGTCTCGGCGTGCTCACTCAGGACGGACCCGACCGGTTCGCCCTGACCGAGGAGGGCCGCCGGTTGCGCACTGACGCGCCCGACTCCATCCACGGCCTGCTCGAGCTCTTCTGCGGCCCGGACGTCTGGAGGTCCTGGGGCGACCTGATGGAGACCCTGCGCACCGGCGAGCCGGCCTGGAGCCGCGTCACCGGGATGACTTCGTTCGAGTACCTCGCCGAACACCACGAACAATCGGTGACGTTCAACAAGGCCATGTCGGAGCACACCCGCGAGGTGGCACCGGCGTTCATCGAAGGCTACGACTTCACCCGCTTCGGCACGATCGCCGACCTGGGCGGCGGAGACGGGACGCTGCTCGCCGCGATCCTGCGAGCCGTTCCCGCGGCGCGCGGTGTGCTCTTCGACCTGCCCGCCGGGCTGAAGGAGGCGGACGCGACGCTCAGGGCCGCCGGGGTCGCGGACCGGTGCGAGCTCGTCCCAGGCGACTTCTTCGAAAGCGTGCCGAGGGGTGCCGACGCCTACCTGCTCAAGAGCGTCATCCACGACTGGGACGACGAGCAGTCCGTGGCCATCCTGCGCACGTGCCGCGCGGCCGCGAGCGCCGACGCCAAGGTGCTGTTGCTGGAGACCGTGATACCGGAGATGGTCACCCCGGAGCACAGGGGCATCGCCATGGGAGACATGAACATGCTGGTGTGCACCGGTGGCCGGGAACGCACGGAGGAGGAGTTCCGGCAGCTTCTAGAGGCCGCCGGATTCGCGCTCGCCGGCGTCACCGGTCCGCTGCCGCCGTCAAACTACTGTGTCATCGAAGGCACACCGACCTAGCAATCAAGGAGCCCTTGGCATGAGTTCACTCGCCGGTCGAGTCGCCCTGGTCACCGGAGGCAGCCGCGGGATCGGCCGCGCGATCGCGCTGGCCCTCGCAGCCGACGGCGCCGGGGTCGCCATCGCCTACCGGCGTGACGAGGAGGCCGCGGCCAAGACGGTCGCCGGCCTCCAGGCCCTCGGCGCCGAAGCCCGCGCCTTCCGGGCGTCGGTGGACACCGTGGACGGCTGCCGCGACCTGGCCGCCGGCATGGAGGAGGAGTTCGGGCGGCTCGACATCCTCGTGCACAGCGCGGGCATCGCCAGCCGCGGGCAGAGCGTCGCCGACACCGACCCCGCCGAACTCGCCCGTGTCCTCGGCGTGCACGCGTTCGGGCCGCACTACCTGAGCCGGGCGGTGCTGCCCCTGCTCCGGCAGGCCGAACGCGGCGACATGGTGTTCATCTCCAGCGTGATCACAGGGATCAACCCGCCGTTCGGCGCGCCCTACGCGATGGGCAAGGCCGCGATGGAGGCGCTCGCGCACACCCTGGCCAAGGAGGAACGCGGCAACGGGATCCACGTCAACATCGTGGCGCCCGGCCTGGTCGACACCGACATGGGCCAGCGCCTGGTCAAGGCCACCATGGGCGTGGACGACATCCGCCAGCAGGACGCGGTGTCGCCGTTCGGCCACGTCTGCTCGCCCGAGGAGGTCGCCGACGTGGTGCGCTTTCTGGTCTCCGGCGCCGCCTCGTACGTCACCGACCAGCGCATCGTCGTCGACGGCGGGACCTTCTAGACCTTCCGGCTAGACCTTCCGGCTAGACCTTCCGGCTAGACCTTCCGGCTAGACCTTCCGGCTAGACCTTCCGGCTAGACCTTCCGGGGTCTCACCTGCTGGTCCAGTCGGGCTGGACGAAGTCGGCGACGCGAACCTCGCGGCCCAGCAACACCACCTCGCGGAACTGCCACAACATCGCGCCGGTCGGGGCATGGACGAGCCACCCGGGTCCGAGCTTCATCTGCAGCATGCGCCCGCCTTCGAGTTGCGGCACCCACCGGGGAGTGTCGTCGGCCGCCAGCCTGGCCAGGCTCACGTGGTGCACGGAGTGGACCTCGTCCGGGCTGGGCTGGAGCGGTCCAGGCTCTGGCAGGGCGACGACGATCGGGCTGATGGCGAAGCCGGACGTGGCCGGGAAATCGTCGAGCCTGCCGAGCACGTCCCCGGGCCCGGCGGTCAGCCCGAGTTCCTCGTGGAGCTCCCGCAGCGCCGCCTGCTCCGGCGTCTCCCCGCTGTCCAACCGGCCTCCGGGCAGTCCCCACTGGCCTGCGTTGCGGCCCCGGTAGGCCCGCTTGATCAGGATCACTGAGGGCCCGTCGGCGTCGGGCACGACGCAGATGACGACCCCCGCGCGGCGCATGCCGGGCGCGTCCGGGACATAAGTGTGGGAGAAACCCGCCAGGCGCTCGGCGGCGACTTCCTGGAAGGCGGGGAGGCTGGTGAGGGGATCGGTCATGAGCAGATCTTCTCAGGCGGCGCGCTGTCGCGTTTCTTCAAGACGTCCGGCAGGTCTTGGGAATAACGTGAGAGGAGATGTTCGAACTGATGTACGAGGAGACCTCATGGAGCTACGAGAGCTGATGCAGCCCGCGGCGGAGAGGGCGACGCGGATCGTCCGGGGGATCCCCGCGGATCGGCTCGCCGCGCCCTCGCCGTGTCCGGAGTGGGACGTCCGCGGAGTGATCAACCACCTGATCTTCTGGACGGGGCGCGGCGCGACCGCCGCCCGCAAGGAGCAGCCGCCGCAGGGGCCCGGGGAGGACCACGACTTCACGGAGGACGGCGACTGGGCCGAGCTGTACGCGGCGAAGGCCCGCGAGAGCGCCGAGGCCTGGACCGAGCCCGCCGCGTGGAAGGGCGAGACCAGCCTGTCGGGGGCCAAGCCGGGGATGCCCGCGGCCATCATCGGCGGCATGTTGTTCAGCGAGTACGTCCTGCACGGCTGGGATCTGGCCGTCGCGACGGGCCAGCAGGCCGACTTCCCGGACGAGCTCGTCCAGGGGGCCTACGACCACCTGGTGCCGACCGCCGAGATGGGCCGCCAGTACGGGGCGTTCGGCGCCGAGGTGAAGGTGCCCGAATCGGCGCCGCTCCTCGACCGCCTGCTCGGCCTGTCGGGCCGCGACCCCCAGTGGAAGCCATAGGGCGTGCGCCAGGCTCTGATCGACGCGCCGGTTATTGCGGCGCGAGCTGCGGCCTGGGCGCTCTAGGCTGGATGCCATGTCTTCCACGTCTTCGATCCGCGTTCGCTTCGCACCTTCGCCCACCGGCATGTTCCACGTTGGCGGGGCCCGGTCGGCCCTCTTCAACTGGGCCATGGCCAAGCAGTCGGGCGGAACGCTGGTCCTGCGTATCGAGGACACCGACGCCTCGCGCAACAGCCCCGAGTGGACCGAGGGGATCATCCGCGCGCTGGCCTGGCTGGGCATGGACGGCGGGGAGTACGAGGGCCCCTACTTCCAGTCGGCCAACGCCGACAAGCACGCCCAGGCCGTGCGCACCCTCCTTGACCAGGGCCGCGCGTACTACTGCGACTGCACCCGCGAGGCCGTGATCGCCCGCACGGGTGACCAGCACAAGGGCTATGACGGCTTCTGCCGCGACCGCGGCCTGGAGCCGGGCCCCGGCCGGGCGCTGCGCTTCCGCACGCCGGACGAGGGCCAGACCGTCGTGGTCGACCTGCTGCGCGGCAAGCCGGTCTTCGAGAACGCCTTGCTGGAGGACTTCGTCATCGCCCGCGCCGACGGTTCGGTGACGTTCCTGCTGGCCAACGCCGTGGACGACATGAGCCAGGGGATCACGCACGTCGTCCGGGGCGAGGAGCACCTGTCGAACGCGCCCAAGCAGCAGCTGCTGTGGGAGGCGCTCGGAGGTGAGCCGCCGGTATGGGCGCACGTTCCCGTCATCGTCAACGAGAAGCGGCAGAAGCTGTCCAAGCGCCGCGACAAGGTGGCGCTGGAGGACTACCGCGCCGAGGGCTACGTCGCCGAGGCCATGCGCAACTACCTCATGTTGCTGGGCTGGGCGCCGTCGGGCGACCGTGAGATCGTGCCGTGGAGCGAGATCGTCGAAGAGTTCCGGATCGAGGACGTCAACACCTCGCCCGCGTTCTTCGACGTGAAGAAGCTGCGTGCGTTCAACGGCGAGTACATCCGGGCACTGCCCGTCGAGAGGTTCACCGCCGAGTGCCTGCCCTTCCTGGGGGAGGCGCCGTTCGACTACGAGCCGGCGGTCTTCGACCGGCTTGCGCCGCTGGCCCAGACCCGCGTGGCGGTCCTCTCTGAGATCGTGCAGATGGTCGATTTCGCGTTCCTGGACGAGCCGCCGTTCGACGAGCAGTCGTGGAACAAGGGGATGAAGGGGCCCGCGGCCGAGATCCTCGCCGCCGCCGAGGAGGCCTACCGCGACGCGCCGTGGGAGACCGAGGAGCTCAAGACCCGCCTGGAGCAGGTCGGTGCCGCGCACGGCCTCAAGCTCGGCAAGACCCAGGCACCGGTGCGCGTGGCGGTCACGGGCCGCACCGTGGGCCTGCCGCTGTTCGAGTCGCTGGAGATCCTGGGCCGCGAGCGCACGCTCGCCCGGATCGCCGCCGCGCGCGCCAAGCTCGCCGCTACCTGAAAGTGATCGCCCCGGGGTAGTGGCCGGACGCGCACACGAAGCGCATCCGGCCCCGCCCCGGCGTGCCCAGATCGAGGCGCGTCTCGCCGTTCACCGGCAGCACCACGTCCAGGTCGCGCTCGGGCACCGTGAACGCGCGGGTGTGGCCGCGGGTGCCGTGGGTGCGCAGGACCAGTGCCGTACGGACTCCGGCGCGGGCGGTCAGGCGCGCCGGGCGGTACCCCTGGTCAAGCGCCCATACCGTGACGACCTGCGTCCCGGCGGCGTCCGTACGGACGAACTGGGCCGAGTCCGCCGCCGACGCGGCACCCGCACCGGCCTGGGGGAGCCAGCCGCCGAGCCGCAGGCCGGAGATCATCGTCCAGCCCGCCGCAACGAGCAGAGCGACGCACAGGAGCGCGGTCAGCCGCCCGCGGAGCAGAGCCAGGGCGCGGCCGACGGTGACGCCGATCAGGCCGAACACCGGCGCCGTGCCCAGAACGAAGCCGGTCATGACCGCCGCCCCGGCCGCGGCGGACCGGGAGGAGACCGCGAGGAGCTCCGCCGTGAGGGTCAGCCCGCACGGCACCAGCACCGTCGCCGCCCCCAGGACGGCGGGCCGGCCGGAGCGGGCCCTCCGGACTGGCGCTGCGCAGTCCTCGCCGTCGATCTTCCGGGCTTTCCTGAGCAGGTCCAGGGCGAACAGGACCAGGATGAGAGCGGCCAAGGCCAGCAGGGCGCCTCGTACGCGCGGGCCGGGCTGCACAGTGCCGCCCAGGAGGCCGAGCGCGGCTCCGAGACCGGCATGCGAGGCCAGCTTGGCGGCGAGGAAGGCCGCCACCGGCCGGGCGGAGCCGGGTGCGTCGCGTACGGCACCCGCCAGCAGACCGAGTTGAACGGTGGCGCAGGTGGTGGCACCTGCCAGTAGCCCGGTGCCTGCACCGGCCACGAACAGTGCGACGGTGTCCACAATGCCCCACCTCCGGAGCGGGACCGTCCCCGGTCCTGGCGACGGCCAAGCTGGGCGCGGAGGGTAGCCGTGGATATCCGCGGAGTTAGTTGTCGGTGGTGCCCTCGGTGTCGTCCTGCGCAGCCCCACCCGCGCCGCTCTGGCCGTCCGAGCCGTTCAGCCTGGTCTCGGGCGAGCCGTCGTCCGTCGCGGCCAGCGCTTTGTCCGGTGCCTTGTCCGGCATTTCGTCCGGCACTGTGTCTGCCTTTTGGTCCGGCGTCGCGTCCGGCGTGGTCAGGAGAGCCGACCGCAGGTCGCCGACCTGGCGGTCCAGCTCCTCGAACTCCGGCCGCAACGCGGGCGGGACCCGCGTGCTGAGCGACGTGACGTGGCCGGCCAGCTCGGTCAGCCGTGCCGCCGCGCCCGCCGACCCCAGCCCGGGCAGCGCGTCCTCCTCCTCGGCGGCGCGGGTCTGGAGGAGCGCGGCCTGCTCACGCAGCAACGCCGCCTGCTCCCTGAGCAGCGTCGTCTGCTCCTGGAGCTGCTTGTTCTTGTTGTGGAGCTCGACGAACACCGAGACCTTGGCCCGCAGGACCCAGGGGTCGAACGGCTTGGAGATGAAGTCCACCGCGCCGGCGGCGTAGCCGCGGAAGGCGTAGTCGGGGTCGCTGTTGACGGCGGTGAGGAAGATGATCGGAAGATCGCGCGTCTTCTTGCGGCGCTTGATGTCACGGGCGGTCTCGAAGCCGTCCATGCCGGGCATGACCACGTCGAGCAGGATCACGGCGTACTCGTCGGTGAGCAGCGCCTTGAGCGCCTCCTCGCCGGAACGGGCACGGACCAGGTCCTGGTCCAGCGAGCTGAGGATGGCCTCGAGCGCGATGAGGTTCTCCTCGCGGTCGTCCACGAGCAGGATCTTCGCCTTGTCGTCCACGCGCGCTCTCTCTCCGATCCGTTGCCCCGCCCGGCGGCCGCGACCGCCGGGCACGGTGTGTCCGCGGCGATCCCGTCATCCGCGCGCCTGCGTTCCTTCCTACTTACTAGCGGACGGTCGAGGGTTGGAGCCAGTTCCTCATCACATCGAGAAGGTGATCGACGTCGACCGGTTTGGGAACGTAGTCCGAGGCGCCGGAGGCGAGGCTCTTCTCACGATCACCCTTCATCACCTTGGCGGTGATCACGACGATCGGCAACTCGGCGAACTGCGGCATCTCCCTGATCGCGGCCGTGGTCGCGTAGCCGTCGAGCCCCGGCATCATCACGTCCATGAGGACCACCGCGACGTCGGGATTGCGGTGGAGGACCTCGATTCCGGCCTGGCCGTCCTCGGCGTAGAGGACATCCATCCCATACCCCTCCAGGACGCTCGTCAGCGCGAAGACGTTGCGGACGTCGTCGTCGACGATCAGCACCTTGCGGCCCGACAGGACGGTGTCGAGGAAGTCGGCGGGAGGCTCGTCGAGCAGCCCGGTCAGCGCCGGCTCGGGCTCACCGTTCCGGGTGTGCTGCCCCGGGTCGTCGATGGACCGCACGGGCTCGACCTGGGCGGCGGAGACCACCGAGGGCGGCAGGTCGGCCATGCCGGCGCCGGTGACGCCGCCGCCCGCGATGGCCCCGGCCACGGTGCCGCCGAGACCTCCGCCCCCGGCCAGCGCGCTCGACCGGGCGCCGGTGGGCACCGGCTCGTCCAGCGGCAGGCCCGTGCGGCGCCGGCCGTCCGGCTCGGTGTACTGGGCCGGCAGGTAGAGCGTGAAGACGCTGCCGTGACCCAGCTCACTGGCCGCGTGGATCTCGCCGCCAAGCAGGCGGGCGATGTTGCGGCTGATGGACAGGCCCAGCCCGGTGCCGCCGTAGCGGCGGCTGGTGGTCCCGTCGGCCTGCTGGAACGCCTCGAAGATGATCTGGAGCTTGTCCTCGCTGATCCCGATGCCGGTGTCGATCACCCGGAACGCGATCACGTCGGGGGTGTCCCACAGCGCGGGCAGCGTGAAGTCGATGTCGCCCGCCCGCTCGATGCGGAGCCGCACCTCGCCGTTGGCGGTGAACTTCACCGCGTTCGACAGCAGGTTGCGGATGACCTGCTGGAGCCGCTGCTCGTCGGTGTGGAGCGTGGCCGGGACCTCGGGGGCCACCTCGACGTCGAAATGCAGGCCCTTGTCGACCGCCAGCGGCCGGAACGTGGCCTCGACATAGTCGACCAGGCCGGAGACCGGCAGCCGCTGCGGGTGCAGATCCATCTTGCCCGCCTCGACCTTGGCCAGATCCAGGATGTCGTTGATCAGCTCCAGCAGGTCGGTGCCGGAGTCGTGGATGGTCTTGGCGAACTCGACCTGCTTGTCGGTCAGGTTGCCGCCGGGGTTCTCCGACAGCAGCTTGGCCAGCACCAGCAGGCTGTTGAGCGGCGTGCGCAGCTCGTGCGACATGTTGGCCAGGAACTCGGACTTGTAGCGGGAGGAGATGGCCAGCTGCTCGGCGCGCTCCTCCAGCGTCCGCCGGGCCTGCTCGATCTGGAAGTTCTGGATCTCGATGGCGCGGTTCTGCTGGGCGAGCAGCGCGGCCTTCTCCTCCAGCTCGGTGTTGGAGTGGCGCAGCTCACCCTGCTGGCGCTGCAGCTCGTCCGAGCGCTCCTGCAGCTCCTGGGCCAGCCGCTGGGACTCGGCCAGCAGCGCCTCGGTGCGGGTGTTGGCGCTGATCGCGTTGAGGGTGACCCCGATCGTCTCGATCAGCTGGTTGAAGAACGCCAGGTGCACATCGCTGAACCGGCCGAACGAGGCGAGCTCGATCGCGCCCAGCACGGTGTCCTCGAAGATGATCGGCAGGACGATGATGTTGACCGGCGCGGCCTCGCCCAGCCCGGAGCCGATCTTGACGTAGCCGGCCGGGGCGTCGGCGATCAGGATGGTCCGGCGT
Organism: Actinomadura sp. 6N118; assembly: GCF_044326415.1. Classification (NCBI taxonomy): domain Bacteria; kingdom Bacillati; phylum Actinomycetota; class Actinomycetes; order Streptosporangiales; family Thermomonosporaceae; genus Actinomadura; species Actinomadura sp. 6N118. The sequence goes on from NZ_JBIRAZ010000037.1 coordinate 60,831, forward strand.
TCTATCGCCGCCTGGCCGACCAGCCCCTCGCCGAGCGCGTACCGCAGCCGGCCCGCGTGGCCCTTCTTCACGCCGTAGCCGGCGATGAGCGCCAGCTCGGTGTCGTCGGTGGCCTGATCGGCCAGGTAGAACGCGCCGTACTGGGCGCTCGCGGTCGGGGTCAGCTCGGTCATGATCAGCTCCGCGACCTGCATCAGGTCGCGGTGGCCCTGCATGAGCCCGCCGATCCGGGCGAGGTTGGTCTTGAGCCAGTCCTGCTCCTCGTTGGCGCGGGTGCTCTCGCGGAGCGTGGCGACCATGAGGTTGACGTTGTCGGTGAGCTCGGCCACCTCGCCGCGGGCCTCGACGGCGATGTTGCGGGTCAGGTCGCCGCGGGCGACCGCGCTGGCCACCTCGCCGATCGCCCGCACCTGGGTGGTCAGGTTGCCGGCCAGCTCGTTGACGCTCTCGGTCAGCCGCTTCCAGGTGCCCGACACGCCCTCCACCTCGGCCTGCCCGCCGAGGCGCCCCTCGCTGCCCACCTCGCGGGCGACACGGGTGACCTCGGAGGCGAACGAGGAGAGGGTGTCGACCATCGTGTTGAGCGTGGTCTTGAGCTCGAGGATCTCGCCCTGCGCGTCCACGTCGATGCGGCGGGTCAGGTCGCCGTGCGCGACCGCGGTCGCCACCTGCGCGATGTTGCGGACCTGGTAGGTCAGGTTGGACGCCATGCCGTTGACGTTCTCGGTGAGGACCTTCCACATGCCGCCCGCGCCCGGAACGATCGCCTGGCCGCCCAGCCGGCCTTCGGTGCCGACTTCGCGGGCGACGCGGGTGACCTCGTCGGCGAAGGCGGACAGCGTGTCGACCATCGTGTTGATGGTGTCCTTGAGCTGGAGGATCTCGCCCTGCGCGTCGACCGTGATCTTCTTGCCGAGGTCGCCTTCGGCGACCGCCGTGGTGACCTGGGCGATGTTGCGGACCTGGGAGGTCAGGTTGTTGGCCATCGAGTTCACATTGTCGGTGAGGTCCTTCCAGACCCCGCTGACGCCGTGGACCCGCGCCTGGCCGCCCAGCCGGCCTTCGGTGCCGACTTCGCGGGCGACGCGCGTGACCTCGTCGGCGAACGCGGACAGCGTGTCGACCATCGTGTTGACGGTGTCCTTGACCTGAAGGATCTCGCCCTGCGCGTCGACGGTGATCTTCTTGGTCAGGTCGCCTTCGGCGACCGCCGTGGTGACCTGGGCGATGTTGCGGACCTGGTAGGTCAGGTTGGACGCCATGCCGTTGACGTTGCTGGTCAGGTCCTTCCAGACCCCGCTGACGCCCGGTACCCGGGCCTGCCCGCCGAGGCGGCCTTCGGTGCCGACTTCGCGGGCGACGCGGGTGACCTCGTCGGCGAACGCGGACAGCGTGTCGACCATCGTGTTGACGGTGAGCTTGAGCTGGAGGATCTCGCCCTGCGCGTCGACGGTGATCTTCTTGCCGAGGTCGCCCTCCGCGACGGCGGTGGTGACCTGGGCGATGTTGCGGACCTGGGAGGTGAGGTTGTTGGCCATGGCGTTGACGTTGTCGGTGAGGTCCTTCCAGACCCCGCTGACGCCCCGTACGTTGGCCTGCCCGCCCAGCTGCCCCTCGGTGCCGACTTCGCGGGCGACGCGGGTGACCTCGTCGGCGAACGCCGACAGCTGGTCGACCATGGTGTTGACCGTCAGCTTGAGCTCTTGGAGCTCCCCGGACGCCTCGACCGTGACCTTGCGGGTCAGGTCGCCCTTGGCGACCGCCGTGGTCACCTCGGCGATGTCACGGACCTGCGAGGTCAGCCTCCCCGCCATGGCGTTCACCGCCGCGGTCACGTCCCGCCAGCGGCCGGACGTGCCGCGCACCGGGGCCTGACCGCCCAGCCGGCCTTCCGTGCCGACCTCGCGGGCGAACTGGGTGACCTCCCAGGTGAACCGGTCGAGCAGCTCCACCATGCCGTTGACCGCCTTGGCCATGCGCAGCAGCTCGCCGCGCATCGGCCGGCCGTGCACGCGCAGCTCCATCCGCTGGTTGAGATCGCCGGCGGCGACCGCCTCCACCACCCCGAACATCTCGGTGGCCAGGTCGGTGAGCTTGTCCAGGCTCGCGTTGGCGTCCTCGGCCATCGAGGACCAGGTGCCCCTGAGCGCCCCGGGAGGTATCCGGCCCTGGAGATGTCCCTGGCCGATCTCGCGACGCACCCGGCTGAGCCCCGTTGCCAGGTGCGCGGCGTTCTCCCTGATATCGCGAACGGTCTCCATGGCTCGTGAGACGGCACCCTCGCCGGGTGCATCCAAATCGACGTCGAATCTGCCGTCCCGAAAGGAAGTCAGTGCCTTCAGCAGCGGTTCGAGATCGGCGTCGCTGTAGCGCGGCGTCGTGTCGGCGCCCGAGCCCTCGCGGCGAGGGCGAAGCTCGTTACGGGGCATGCTCTTCATCCTCCTGGCCCGCGAATTACAGGTGGCCGGGGACCACGGACACCCCTTGAGGCCGGTCTACGTACTCTACGTTGCCGAGGTGTGGAGATCCTGACTGTTCGCCACCGTATCCCTACAGTTCGGGACCCGTGGAGCACTGCAACCTCTAGGTCAGGGCCCGTAGTCTTCGTGTTACGGTCTGTCGAGTTGTGTGGGCGTGACCGCTCTTGCCCGGCCCTGCGCCGGGCGCACCCACCCCGGCGCCAGGGCTCTCCGACCGAGCCTGGCCGAGCGGTCGACCCGTCTGTCACGATAGCCAGGCTTGGCAATTTCCCGGTTCGAGGTGAGGACGACGTTGGAACGGCAGACGGTGTCGGCCACCTTCCCGTCCGCTGCGGCCTCGGTGGCGGACGCCCGCCGCTTCGTACGGCGTGTTCTGGCCGACTGGGGCATGGAGGAGGCTGCTGACGACGCCGTGCTCGCCACCAGCGAGCTGGCGACCAACGCGGTCACCTATGCCGGCACCTCGTTCGAGGTGGCCTGCCGTCTCGCCGACGACCAGATCCAGGTGGAGGTCCGTGATCTCCATCCCACCCGCGCGATCGCGATGCCGGGCCTGAACGCCTCCAGCGGCCGCGGCCTGCCGTCCATCGCCCGGCTGGCGGCCTCCTGGGGCGTCACCTACGAGGGCCGCACCAAGGGCGTCTGGTTCCGGCTTCCCCGGCCCGGGGTCAACGGCACCGGGTCCGACGCCACCAACGGCGGGATCCCGGTGGTCGTGGAGGGCCGTGACGACGCGTCCCGCTTCGATCGTGAAGGCCGCGCCCAGCGCCGTGATCTCGATCACGGCGCCGGCGCCGAAAGCGGCGGCGCCGGATTCCGGGTGGACGGCGCCCGCTCCATGGGCCGTGGGGGCGCTCCACGCGGCGGCCGTGTGACCGCTTCCCAGAATGCCTCCCAGAGCGCCGCCCAGGACGCTCTCGCCACCGGCGACCGGGTCCTGCGCTCTCCGGCCGCACGTGAGACCCTCGACGACGCGGTGACGGCCGTACGCGACGCGCTCGCGGCCGACGCGGCGGCGGTGCTGCTGACCGAACGCGACGGCCGGCTCGTCCTCAGCGCGTCCGCGGGGCTGCCCGACGAGCTGAAGTTCAGCGATCTGTCGGTGGCCGCGCTGGGCCCCGAGGCCCTCGGCGGCGGACCCTGGGTGTCGGCCGACGCGACCGACCCGGTCGCAGCCGCACTGCGGGCCCGGTCGATCGCCGCCGCCCCCATCGAGGCGCAGGGCCGTCTGATCGGCCTGATCGTCGCCGTCGGGAGCGCGCCGGACCGGTTCGACGAGACCCACGGCGCCCGGCTGGGGCGGATCGCCGACGAGACGTCGCTGGCCCTGGAAAAGGCCCGGATCGGCGAGCTGGAACGGTCCTGGCGCGGCTGGCTGAGCTTTGTCGCCGAGGCCAGCGACCTGCTCGCCGGGACGCTCGACCAGGAACGCACCATGGCGCTCGTCGCCCAGCTCGTGGTCCCGCGCCTGGCGCAGTGGTGCGCCGTCTACACGGTCGGCGACAGCGAGGCCGCCCAGCTGGCCTACGTCTGGCACGCCGACGAAAACCGCGCGGACGGCCTGCGTGAGCTCCTCGACCACGCCGACGTCGTGCCGGAGACGGACGCGCCCGGGCCCTGGCACGGCTTGACGACCGCGCCGCCCGCGGCACGGGCCGCGGCCGGCGACACGGCGAGCGACCAGGCGTACGCGTTCCCGCTGGTCGCCCGCGGGCGCCGGATCGGCACCATCGTCATCGGCCGCCCCTACGGCGACCGGTTTCCGCGAAGCGCCGTCGAGCTCGCCGAGGAGCTGAGCCGCCGCGCCGCGCTCGCCGTCGACAACGCCCGCCTCTACTCCGCTCAGACCGCGATGAGCAGCGCGCTGCAGCGCAGCCTGCTCCCGCCCGGCGTCCCCGACATCCCCGGCCTGGAGGTCGCGGTCGTGTACGAGCCGGCGGGGGAGGGCAGTGAGGTCGGCGGCGACTTCTACGACGTCTTCGAATGCGCCGGGCAGGTCGGCGGCCCCTTCCCTGGGCAGGGCACCTCGCCGCCGTCCGCGTCCCGCTGGCGGTTCGCCATCGGGGACGTGTGCGGGACCGGCCCCGAGGCCGCGGCCGTCACCGGCCTGGCCCGGCACGCCCTGCGCATACTGGCCGCCGAGGAGATGAGCGTCCCCGACGTGCTCGGCCGCCTCAACCGCCTCATCCTCGGCGAGGGCGAGCGGGGACGGCTGCTCACCCTGCTGCACGGCGAGATCCGGCCGCGCCCGCGGCGGGACGGCGTGGCGATCCGGCTGACCAGCGCCGGCCATCCGCCGCCGCTGGTGCTCGACCCGGACGGGACCGTGCGCGAGGTCGCCTCCCCGCAGCCGCTGCTGGGGGTTTTCGATCAAGTGGACTTCCATACCGATACCGTGGACCTGCGGCCCGGGCAGGTACTGCTGTGCGTCACCGACGGTGTCACCGAGCGGCGAGCGGGGGCCCGGCTGCTCGGTGACGGGCACGGTCTCGAACGGCTGCTGGCCGGATGCACCGGCCTCAGCGCGGGAGCCGTGGCCGCTCGTATCCAGCGGGCGGTGCGCGATTTCGGGGCTGAGCCGTCGAACGACGACGTTGCCCTCATAGTTCTCCGGGCGTCATGATGAGAACATCGATCGGTAAGGTGGGGTGGCGTGGGGCTTGCCTTGCACACGACGCGACAAGATGGACGCGCGACGATAGCCGCGCGCGGCTCCATCGACCTGCACTCCTCCGACGAGCTGCGGGCGCGGTTGACCGAGCTCGTGGACGCGGGCGAGCGGGAGGTGGTCGTGGACCTCACCGCCGTGGACTTCTGTGACTCCTCAGGCCTCAACGTGCTGGTCCGCGCCTACAAGCACGCACGCGCCCAGAACGCGACCCTCACCGTCACCGGTGCCTACGGCAGGGTCGAGAACGTGCTGCGCACGACGGGCCTCGACCGATTCCTGATCGGTGGCGCCGCGACCGATGGATCCCCGGGCTGATAGTGACGGACGACATGACCGAGACAACGCTCCGAGCAGCCCCGCAGACAGAGGCCGTGGAATACGCACGGCGGCTGGCGGCCCGCACCATGCGGGCCTGGTCCCTGATCGACCGCGAGGAGCTCGTCACGGCCATCGTGGCCGAGCTGGTGGCCAACGCGGTCCGGCACGCCGGGACGGCACTGGAGCTGCGGCTGCTGCGCGGCTCCGGCCGGGTCCGGGTGGAGGTCCGTGACCGGGCGACCCAGATGCCCCGCCTGACCGTCCCCGGCCCGCTGGACGAGTCGCACCGCGGCCTGTTCATCGTCGACCGGTTCGCCAGCTCCTGGGGAGCCGAGCCGGTCTCCGGCGGCAAGGTCGTCTGGGCCGAGGTGTCCACCTGAGCCGGGACTCAGGCGGACACCCCTCACTCACCGTTCAGGCGGTCTTCCGGTAGAGCTCGGCGACCATGAAGGCCAGGTCCAGTGACTGGCGGCGGTTGAGACGCGGGTCACAGGCCGTCTCGTACCGCTGGTGCAGATCGTCCTCGGCGATCTCGTGCCCGCCGCCGACGCACTCGGTCACGTCGTCGCCGGTGAACTCGATGTGGATGCCACCCGGATGGGTGCCGAGCGCCCGGTGCACCTCGAAGAACCCGGCCACCTCGTCGAGCACGTCGTCGAGGCGGCGCGTCTTGTGGCCGCTCGCGGCCTCCCAGGTGTTGCCGTGCATGGGGTCGCACACCCACGCGACCGGCGAGCCGTGCTGGGTCACCTTCTCGATGAGGGGCGGCAGCGCGTCGCGGATCTTGCCCGCGCCCATCCGGGTGACGAAGGTGAGGCGGCCCGGCTCGCCATCGGGGTTGAGCTTGTCCATCAGGGCGAGCGCGTCGTCGGCGGAGGTCGTCGGCCCCAGCTTCACGCCGATCGGGTTGCGGATGCGGCTCAGGAAGTCCACGTGGGCCCCGTCCAGCTGCCGGGTCCGCTCACCGATCCACAGGAAGTGCGCCGACACGTCGTACGGCAGGCCGCTGAGGTGGTCGACGCGGGTCAGCGCCCGCTCGTAGTCCAGCAGCAGCGCCTCGTGGCTGGAGTAGAACTCCACCCCGTGGAACTCGTCGGGATTGGCGCCACAGGCCTTCATGAACGTCAGGGCGCGGTCGATCTCCGCGGCCAGCTGCTCGTACCGCTGGCCCGTCGGGCTCTGCGCGACGAAGTCCTGGTTCCAGGCGTGCACCTGCCGCAGGTCGGCGTAGCCGCCCTTGGTGAACGCGCGGCACAGGTTCAAGGTGATCGCGGAGCAGTGATAGGCCTGCAGCAGCCGCCACGGGTCGTTCCGGCGGGACACGGCGTCGAAGTCGAAGCCGTTGACCGCGTCACCGCGGTAGGCGGGCAGCTCGACGCCGTCGCGCACCTCCGTCGGCTTGGAACGGGGCTTGGCGAACTGCCCCGCCATCCGGCCGATCTTGACCACCGGCACGCTGGCGGCGTACGTGAGCACCACCGCCATCTGCAGCAGTGTCTTGAGCTTGTTCTTCACCGCGTCGGCGGTGGATCCGTCGAACGTCTCGGCGCAGTCGCCGCCCTGCAGCACGAAGGCCTCGCCCCGCGCGACGGCGGCGAGCTCCTCCTTGAGCTGGTCGCACTCACCCGCGAAGACGAGCGGCGGCTGCTTGGCCAGCGCGGCGGTGACGGCCGCCAGTTCGCCGGTGTCGTCCCATTCGGGCTGCTGGAGGGCGGGGAGGGCGCGCCAGGCGTCGAGATCCCCCGTGATGTCTGTGGCCATGTCGAGTAGTACCTGCGAACTGTCGGTGGTGGGGTGCTGTCGGTATGAGTCGCACTGGTCGGTATGGGTCGCACTGTTAGACGCCCGGCATCGTCCCATGGTTGGGATATCCGCCGTACTGGCCCGAGGCTATGCCACCGACCGTGACGGGACATTAGCCGTAAGACGTAGACATCGTAAGGATCGGCCAAAATGAGCGGCGGCCCCGGGGAGGGGGCCGCCGCTTGGTGATCTTGCTGGGAGGGCGCGGACCAGGACGCACGGCCGGTCAGGCCACCTTCTCAGGCGGTCTCAGGCCGTCTTTCTCAGGCCATCTTTCAGCCGCCTCGCTCAGGCCGCCTTCGAACCGGCGGTCGCGCGGACCGGGGTGCGGAGCGGCTCCTCGGCGTGCGCGGGGCCTGCCGGGGCTCCTGCCAGAGCCCGGCGGCCGGTCAGGTCGGCCTCGCCCGCCAGCTGGCGGAGCCTGCGCAACGACCGGTCGGTGATCTGCCGCACCCGGTTGTGGCTCAGGCCGTAGCGCGCGCCGATCTGGGCGTACGAGAGCGGCTGGCCGCTGTCCATCCCGAACCGGGCACGCAAGATCGCGGACTCGCGTTCCGGCAGGCGCTCCAGCAGGCGGGCCAGGCCCTCCAGATCATCCAGGGCGACGACCTCCGCCTCCGGCGTGATCGCCTCGGGGTCCTCCAGCAGGTCGCCCATGGGGGTCTCGCCGGCGTCATCGATGGTCGCGTCCAGGCTGGCCGGGTCGCGCCGCCAGCGCAGCAGCTCGTCCACGTGCTCGGGCTCGGCGCCCACGGCCTGGGCCAGCTCCTCGCGGGTGGCCTCCCTGCCCAGCTCACGGCTCAGCTGGCGCTCGGCGCGCCGCAGCCGGGACAGCTCCTCCTCGACGTGGACGGGCAGCCGGATGGTACGGGCGGTGTGGCTGAGCCCGCGTCCGATGGCCTGCCTGATCCACCAGGTCGCGTAGGTCGAGAACTTGAACCCGCGGCGGTAGTCGAACTTCTCCACCGCGCGCATGAGGCCGAGGTTGCCCTCCTGTATGAGGTCGATCAGTGGCAATGAATCAGTGGGGTATTTACGGGCGATGGAGACGACGAGCCGCAAGTTGGCCTCGACGAAGCGCTGCTTGGCACGCAGGCCGGCCTCGACGAGGTCCTCCAGCTCCTCGCGGGACGCGCCGTCGTGCAGCGAACCCTCTTCGAGCAGCTGCTCGGCGTACAGGCCCCCCTCGATCGCCTTGGCCAGATCGACCTCCTCCACCGCGTCGAGCAGCGGTGTGCGGCCGATCCGGTCCAGGTAAGCCCCCACAAGGTCCTTATCGGGGGCGTCGATCCTGTCGCCCTTGGTACGGGTTGCAGCCATCCTGACCCTTCTCCGATGCGATCTCCCTAGGAGGAGAACGCTCATTACAGCCCGGTGATTCCCAGTTAGGGAATACTGCGAAGCTGTTCGCCGCTCTACCGTCCTGATACCCCGACCGAGGAGAAAACGACATGGCGACGGTCACACTGACCGCTGAGAACTTCGACGAAGTGGCGCAGGGCGAGGGAATCGTGCTGGTCGACTTCTGGGCAGCGTGGTGCGGGCCGTGCCGCCGGTTCGCACCGGTCTTCGAGAAGTCTGCGGAGAAGCACGGGGACATCACGTTCGCCAAGGTCGACACCGAGGCCCAGCCTGAGCTCTCCGAGCGCTTCGGCATCGCCTCCATCCCGACGCTGATGGCGATCCGCGATGGCGTCATCGTGTTCGCCGAGCCGGGCGCCCTGCCCGAGCCGGTGCTCGAGAACGTCATCGAGCAGGTCCGGGGGCTGGACATGAAGGACGTCCGCGCCCGCCTCGGCTCCTGACCGCCCGCCTCGGCTCCTGACCTTCCACCGGTCCTGACCCTCCACCGGGTGGCCGATGATGGACGGGTGCTGCCCGACATCGTCGAATACCTGGTGTGTCCGCTGTGCGGAGCGGATCTGGCCGTGGCGGAGAGAGCGCTGCGCTGTCCCTCCCGGCATTCGTTCGACATCGCCAGGCAGGGGTACGCGAACCTGCTGCCTGGCGACGCTCGTACCGGAACGGCCGACACAGCCGAGATGGTGCGTGCCCGCGAGACATTCCTCAGCGCGGGACACTTCGCCCCGGCGGCTGATCTGCTCGCGCAACGGGTGAGTGACGGCGGCGGGCGGTGCGTGCTCGACGCGGGCGCGGGCACCGGCTATTACCTGGGTGCCGTGCTGGACAGGCTCCCTGAGGCGGTGGGGCTGGCTCTCGACATCTCCAAGTACGCCGCTCGGCGTGCGGCCCGGGCGCATCCCCGGATCGGCGCCGCCGTGGCCGACCTGTGGCGGCCGCTGCCCGTGCGGAGCGGGAGCATGGACGCAATCATCAACGTCTTCGCGCCGCGCAACGCCGCGGAGTTCCGCCGGGTGCTGCATCCGGCCGGCGTCCTGCACGTTGTCGCGCCTACGTCCCGGCATCTGGATTCGCTGGTGGATGCGCTAGGACTGCTGTCGGTTGACGAAGAGAAGTCCGAACGGATGGAGCTCGCTCTGGGCGGGGACTTCGAGACGACGACACAAGAGAAGCTCGAAACCGAGGTGTCCTTGGGGCGGGAAGACGTGGCGACGCTCGTGGGCATGGGTCCGAGCGCGCACCACATCCCTGCGGAGGAACTGGCGGAACGGGTGGCGAAGCTACCCGACCCGGTCCGGGTCACTCTGTCGTTCGTGCTCACGGCCTTCCGTCCCCTTCGGCAGGACGGTTGACGTGAGTTCGAGCACGACCTGCGGGATGTCGCCGTGCTGCGCGAGGCTCTTGACGGCGGGAACATCCACCACCTCGTACACGAACGACGCGGCGATCGAACGGCTCACCCCGGACAGCAGGACGCGCTGAAGCGCCTGGCCTGCCCGGAGCCATTCGGCGGGCGAGTTCCCCTGGGTGGTGAGGACGGCCTTCTGCAGGCCGTCGCCGGTCGCCGGAAGCGTGTGGAGAGTCGCGCCTTCGAGCCGGGCCGCTTCCGCCAGCTCATTCAGGACGGTCAGCGAAGGAGCGCTGCCGGCGGGTGGTCGCCGTGCGGGGAACGGGCGCAAGGTGGCGGCGAAGAGAAGACGTTCGGAACGGGGCACGCGATGACGGCGGCCCGCCAGCCGCACGGCCGCCAGCAGCGTGGGAGAACCGGGGTCAGGAAGCAACCGGACGACCGCCTCGTGGCCGACCTGCGCGGCAGCGAGCCGGAGATTGACCAGCGCCGCACCGCAGCTGATGTGCAGGCCACGCCCAGCCGGATCGTGCATGGGCCGGAACCTCGCCGGATCGGCCCGCACCTCGATGAGACCGGGGACGACCTTGAACCGCCAGGCGTGCACGTCATGGATGGTGGGTCCCATGGTCGCCGCGACCACGCGTCGCTCCGCCGAAGCGTCCAACGGCTTCCCCTTCCGGACAGCGTCACCAGGGCGTCCCGGGGCGCGGCTGAGCGAACCGTACCGCAACGTGAAGTGGGGCATGTAGTGCGTGACCTGCGAAGTTTTGGGATTGGGAACGGCCTTTGTCATCAGCTGATGCAGAAGTCGCTGGAGTGGTAGACGGTGATTTTGGGGTGCGATTTGACGCTTTAGGCAGGGCGGCTTAATGTTCTGCCTGCCCCGAGGGATGCGGGACGCCGAGAGGCGGACGGCCCCCGGGGAGACCAGATCAGAAAAACCGGTTCGAGCCTCGCTCGGCCTGTTGTACGATGGTCTGGTTAGCCCGGAACGGGATGCAGGACGCCGCAAGGTGGCCGGCCCGAAGGGCGCTCTCACAAGTCGAAGCGACAGGCTTCCCGCCTGTGCGCATCGGTACGTGGGCACCGAATCACTCTCTACTCGTTAAAAAGATCTTCGCCAGATCGACTTGACAGCAGAGAACGACAAGGTAAGTTAGAAGGGTTGCCCCGGAGCCGGGTGCCGCGGGAGCGGTGGTTCGGCGCGGTGGGTGTCCGTTTCTTGAGAACTCAACAGCGTGTTAAAAGCCAGTGCCTTTATAGGCCAGGCTGTCTTTTGGATGGTCTGGTCTCCCCGTGACCGTGGTTTTTGGATCATGGTTGGGGATTTCTTTGAGGCAAAGCGATCTTGTGATCGCATTGCTGGGATTTTTCTCTGAGGTTTGGCGGTCCGGGTTTTGCTCGGGTTGTCGTTGTGCCTTGATGGAGAGTTTGATCCTGGCTCAGGACGAACGCTGGCGGCGTGCTTAACACATGCAAGTCGAGCGGAAAGGCCCCTTCGGGGGTACTCGAGCGGCGAACGGGTGAGTAACACGTGAGCAACC
>NZ_JBIRAZ010000038.1:0-68508 GCF_044326415.1 Actinomadura sp. 6N118
GGCGGGGCGGGGGTGGGCGGAGGCGGGAGCCGACGCGGGGGCGCATGTCCGGTTTGCATATGTCGGCGATATGCCGTGCTGTTTAGGCTCCGGGTATGCGCGTGCTGATCGTGGAGGACGAGCCCTACCTGGCCGAAGCCGTGCGTGACGGTCTCCGGATGGAGGCGATCGCCGCCGACATCGCCAACGACGGCGACTCCGCCCTGGAACTGCTCAGCATCAACTCCTACGACCTCGCCGTCCTCGACCGCGACATCCCCGGCCCCTCCGGTGACGAGATCGCCCGACACATCGTCGCCTCCGGCAGCGGCATCCCGATCCTCATGCTCACCGCCGCCGACCGGATCGACGACAAGGCCTCCGGGTTCGAGCTCGGCGCCGATGACTACCTCACCAAACCGTTCGAGCTCCGCGAGCTCGTGCTGCGGCTGCGGGCGCTGGACCGCAGACGCGCGCACGCCCGGCCGCCGGTCTTCGAGATCGCGGGCCTGCTGCTGGACCCCTTCCGCCGGGAGGTCTTCCGCGACGGGCGCTACGTCGCGCTCACCCGCAAGCAGTTCGCCGTGCTCGAAGTCCTCGTCGCCGCCCAAGGCGGTGTCGTCAGCGCCGAAGAGCTACTGGAGCGTGCCTGGGACGCCAACGCCGACCCCTTCACCAACGCCGTCCGCATCACCGTCTCCGCGTTGCGCAAACGACTCGGCCAACCGTGGCTCATCGCCACGGTGCCCGGCGTCGGCTACCGAATCGACACCGGCAAAGACACCGGCCAAGACGCCGACGAAGACACCGGTAAGGGCCCCGGCGAGGACACCGGCAAGGGTCCCGCTCACCCTGGCAGCCTTCATGAATAGGCGTCCAGGGCTCAGCGCCCGGCTGAAGCTCACCATCAGCTACGCCGGATTCCTCCTTCTCGCCGGCGCTCTCCTGCTGGCCGTGGTGTGGTTGTTCCTGCTGCGCTACGTACCCGACGGTGCGATCACAGCCGAGCCGGTGCGCAGCTGGCCCGAACGCGAGCCGGGGCGTGGCTGGCCCGATGGGCCGGCACCCCCGCACATACCCAACCGCACCGACCTCCAGCGCGCCTTCGTCCCCCCCGCGGCCCAAGCGATGGCCTTCCTCCTGGTGTTCGGCCTCCTGGGAGGATGGATCCTCGCCGGCCGGATGTTCGCACCGCTCACGCGGATCGCAGACGCGGCACGGATGGCCGCGAACGGATCGTTGTCCCACCGGATCCACATGGAAGGCCCCAACGACGAATTCCGCGAACTCGCCGACGTGTTCGACACCATGCTCGAACAACTCGAATCCCACGTCAGCGAGCAACAACGGTTCGCCGCGAACGCCTCTCACGAACTGCGCACCCCGCTGGCGATCTCGAAGACACTCCTCGACGTCGCCCGCAACGACCCCAGACGGGACCAGGGCGAACTCATCGAACGCCTTGACGCTGCCAACACCCGGGCGATCGACCTCATCGAAGCCCTCCTGCTGCTCAGCCGAAGCGACCGCAGGAGCTTCACCCGTGAACCCGTCGACCTGTCTCTCATCGCCGAAGAAGCCGCCGAAACGCTGCTTCCCCTCGCCGAACGGCGCCAGATCACGCTCGACGTCACCGGCGAGACAACCCAGACCGTCGGCTCCGCGGCGCTCATACTGCGGATGGTGACCAACCTCGTACAGAACGCCATCGTCCACAATCTCCCCGCCGGCGGCACCGTAACGGTCCACACCGAATCGCAGCACGACACGAGCGTGCTGTGGGTCGAAAACACCGGCTATCGGCTCCCACCGGAACTCGTATCGACCTTCACCGAACCCTTCCAACGCGGAACACAACGCATACGCACCGACGAGCACGTCGGCGTCGGTCTCGGGCTGGCCATCGTGCTCAGCATCGTCCGAGCACACGATGGGACCCTCGACCTCACGCCCCGCTCCACCGGCGGTCTCCTCGTCACGATTCGACTTCCCCGGCACGTCGCAGGCATCGTCGCCGAGTGGCGCCCACTAGATCGTTGATGGGAAATCCGATGGCCGGCTCCGCAAGGCAGACTCCGCCGGTGGCGTAGCGGCGACGGTTCTGTGCCCGCCCCGCCCCGCCCAGGCCCGCGCCCTCGCCAGGGCCCGCGCCCGCGTCTTGGCCGCGTCTAGCCGCGCCGCCAGCGTTCTCTTCAAACTTTTTCCTGTCCGCGTGTCAGGAACGGCCGGGCTGTCTCGTCTCGTGTTCGAAAGCAGGTTCTGAGAAGAACACGCCACCTGTAGCAAGGAGCTGGTCATGAGCGAGCAGACCACACACCAGAAGATCGCGCTGGTCACCGGGGCGAACAAGGGGATCGGCCGTGCGGTTGCCGAGCAGCTCGCTGCGCTGGGCATGACGGTCCTGGTCGGGGCCAGAGACCAGCGGCGTGGCGAGGAGGCCGCTGCGGCGATGCGCGCGGCGGGCGGCGGCGACGTGCACACGGTCACCTTGGACGTCACCGACCAGACCACCGCCAGGGCGGCCGCGAGGCGGGTCGAGGAGCGCTTCGGCCACCTCGACGTACTGATCAACAACGCCGGCATCACCGGCTCCGGGCAGGTCTCACCACAAGACGCCTACGATCAGGTCCCGAGTTCGGTCGACCTGGACATGGTCCGGACGGTGTTCGAGACCAACGTCTTCGGGGTGATCGCGGTGACCAACGCCATGCTGCCGCTGCTGCGGCGGTCACCGGCACCGCGCATCGTCAACGTCAGCAGCCACGCCGCGTCGCTGACCCTCACCAGCGACCCGGACGGTCCGTTCGCAGCCTTGATGCCCTCGGTCGCGTACACCCCCTCCAAGTCCGCGCTGAGCGCGCTGACCGTGCAGTACGCCAACGAGCTGCGCAAAGACGGCATCCTGGTCAACGCCGCCGCTCCCGGCTACGTCGACACCGACAGCAACAACCACACCGGGCACCTGACCCCCGCGCAGGGCGCCGCGGTCGTGGTGCGCCTGGCCACGCTCGGCGCGGACGGGCCGACCGGTGGGTTCTTCGGCGAAGACGGCCCGCTGCCCTGGTGAGGTGGCCCGGGCACGTCGTGGTGGCGGACGTTCAAGAAGGAGCTGGCTTGACCAAGACCGAAGAGTTCCAGGAGCTGCGGCCGCTGCTGTTCTCGATCGCCTACCGGATCCTGGGCAGTGTGAGCGAGGCCGAGGACGCGGTCCAGGAGACCTGGCTGCGCTACCAGGCATCCCCAGCCCAGCCCGCGTCGGCCAAGTCCTTCCTTTCGACCGTGGTCACCCGGATCTCGATCGATGTGCTGCGCTCGGCCCGGGTCCGGCGGGAGGAGTACGCCGGGCCGTGGCTCCCCGAGCCGCTGCTGACCGACCCCTACGAGGACCCGGCGCGGTCGGCGGAGCTGGCCGACTCGGTGTCGATGGCGGCCCTGCTCCTGCTGGAGCGGCTCACGCCGCTCGAACGCGCGGTCTTCGTCCTGCGGGAGGTGTTCGCCTTCGGCTTCCCGGAGATCGCCTCGGCCGTGGGGCGATCCGAGGCGGCGTGCCACCAGCTCGCGGTGCGGGCGCGACGTCACATGGACGCGGGCCGGGCCCGGTTCGAGGCCGACCGCAAGGAACGCGAGGAACTCGCCGAACGGTTCTTCCACGCCTTCCGGCAAGGGGACGTCGACGAGCTGGCCGAACTGCTGGCCGCCGACGTTCACATGATCGGCGACAGCGGCGGCAAGGCCCCGCAATGGAAGCCGGTCATCCTTGGCGTCGAGAACGTGGCCCGGGTGCTCGCAGCGTTCGTCCCGCTGGTCGTCAGGGGCGGCGGCGTCGTGGAGTCACAGCAGGTGAACGGCCAGCCCGGCGCGATCTTCCGCGATCGGGACGGTCAGGTCCTCAGTACCTGGGCGCTCGACGTACTCGACGGACAGATCCAGACCATCCGCACGGTGAACAACCCTGACAAGCTCGCGCACGTCGGTCCCGTAGCGGACGCCTGGGCGGCACTCCGCGAGGCGAACCAGGCTGACCGGCCCACAGAATGACCCAAAGCAGGGCCCAGAGACTACTGATGGCGGCAAGCACGGCCGGCCACGCGCTGGATGATCGCCACAACTCCTCCAGCAATACGTGACGTGGAAAAACCTGCGGCGGCTTCGCCAGCAGGTCCATCCAGCGGTCTTCCTTGCACACACTGGGCTACGTCCGCCGGGGGTGGTGCTCCAGAACGTCGGTCGGTCACGGACGTCCCCGGTGGCCTTGACATCGGTATCCGTAAGTCGTAGCTTACGGTTCGTGGACGCTAACCAAGATGGTTCTGGGTGGGAGGCTCTTGGTGATCCCACCAGGCGCGCCATCGTGGCCTGTTTGGCCGAGCGGCCCCGGGCCGTGGGCCAGCTGGCCGAGCAGCTGCCGATCAGCCGGCCGGCGGTGTCCCAGCACCTGAAGGTGTTGAAGGATGCCGGGCTGGTCACTGATCAGGCCGAGGGCACCCGGAGGGTGTATCGGCTCAATCCGGCGGGCTTGGCAGCGTTGCGTGATCAGCTTGATACGTTCTGGAACCGCGCGCTGGAGGGCTATCAGGACGTCGTCGACCAATCGACCGAGGAGAAATCATGACCCAAGCAGCGGCTGTGGTGGTTCGCCGGCAGATCGTCGTCGATGCGCCCATCGAGCAGGCCTTCGCGGTGTTCACCGAGCGGTTCGGCGACTTCAAGCCGCCCGAGCACAACCTGCTCGGCGCACCGATCGCCGAGACCGTGTTCGAGCCGAAGGTCGGCGGACACATCTACGACAGGGGCGCCGACGGCAGCGAATGCCGCTGGGCGCGTGTCCTGGCCTACGAACCGCCGGACCGTGTGGTGTTCAGCTGGGACATCAGCCCGCAGTGGCAGATCGAGACCGAACCGGACAACACCAGCGAGGTCGAGGTCCGGTTCGTCGCCGAGACCCCTCAGCGCACTCGGGTGGAGCTGGAGCACCGCCACCTTGACCGGCACGGCCCCGGCTGGGAATCGGTCCGCGACGGTGTTGGCGACGACCAAGGATGGCCGCTGTACCTGGACCGGTATGCCGCCCTGTTCACCGAGGACAGCTGATCTGGCGCCTGAGCACCAACCGACAAGTGAGTGGCGTTGGGGCGTTGGCTAGGGCGGAGTTACCGCCATTGAGCGTTCCAGCGCGAGTCGGTGATCCACGTCAGGGTCTGACCGCGTCGACGTCGTCGCCCGTGTCGCTCTACGGGGAAGGGCCAGTGCCGGCACGATGATGACCGCGACGACGACATGGCTGATGTGTGCGCGGTGGGGCGCTTTCCTGATGTCAGGGGCGGGTGGCGGTGCCGAGGATCTGCGGGGTAGCGGGGAAGGGCATGCCAGTGTCGGCGCTGGTGAGGGTGTCGAGGTGGTCGATGGTGAAGCCGGCTCGCTTGATGGCGCTGAGGGTGTCGCGGGAGCAGTGGCAGCCGCCCCCGAACCAGGGCCACACGTGAGTGACGTCCAGGGTCTGCTGGATGCGGCGCCGTGCGGGTCGCGGATCGTGGACGTGTTCGAAGAACCGCAGCTGGCCGCCGGGCTTGAGGACCCGGGCCATCTCGGCGAGTGCGGCGTCCTGGTCGGGCACCGAGCACAGGACCAGGGAGGCGATGGCGGCGTCGCAGGAGGCGTCGTCGGCGGGTAGCTGGTCGGCCCAGCCGTCGACGATCTTGATCGGCACGGTGGCGTGGTCGGTGATGGTGTCGGCGCGGGCCTCGGCGGCAATGGTGTCGGCGCGGGCCCGGGCGAGGGCGCGCAGGTGGGGTTCGGGTTCGACCGCGATGACCTCGGTGACGGTGTCCGGGGAGTGCCGCGGCCTGCAGGGGCGCGCGAGTTCTGCATTCCTGGGAATTCAGAAAAACGACCTGGCCGGAACCGGGGCATCAAGGCTTTCGAAGGGGGACGCGGAGTACTTGAGGAAGACCCGGCCGATCAACTCGGTGCGGCTGCGGGTGCCGGTCTTGCTGAAGATGGACTTCAGATGATCCTGGACGGTGTACGGCGAGACGTGCAGGGCCTCGGCGATCTCCTTGGTGGACAGGCCGTTCAGGCAGAGCCGGGCGATCCTTCGCTCGCAACCCGACAGGCCGTAGGCGTGGGCGATGAGCGGTGCGACCTCGTGGGGCGCGGCGGCCTGGATGACGACCGCGACGCCGCGGTCGGAGAGCCTGGTCCCGTGGAGGCTGAGCCACCGGCCCGAACGGGTCCGGACGCGGGAGCGGGCCGGAAGCGCCGCGCCTCCGCGGGTGCGAGCCGCGATGATCGTGACCATCGTGGATTCGGCCGGGCTCCCGGGCGGCGGCACCTCGACCATGTCCTCGATCCAGCGTTCGGCCGCCGCCGAGATCGACTCGACGCCGCCCCGTTCGCCGAACACCACGATGCCCGGGACGCCGTCGCCCACGGTGGCGTCCGTCGCTGACGAGATCAGCAGGGTGCGCCGCAGCCCGTCCGCGATCGGCTCGGAGAGCGCGGTGAGGGCCCGCACCTCATCCTCACCGAAATCGGGGCGGTCCGGGCCGCGGAGGAACACGGTCGCGCCCCAGCAGGCTCCGTCGATCACGCAGAACGCGCGCAGCTCGCCCCCGGAAAGAGCTGGTTTCCGATGACATGACCAGTGGTTGATGTCCTCTGGAGGAAATTCCTCATCGCCGGACCCTGAATTTGCGCGGCGCATGTTTTTGGCCAGGGTTCCGGTGAATGACAGGGTTTCCGGATCGACCGTGTACCAGCGGCAGCTGTCGAACGCGACAAGGCGATTCAACGCCTTGGTGGCCTGTGTCGCAAAGTCGACCCAATCAAGGTCGGAGCGCCCGAAACGTTCGATTTCACTTCGCACCCGGCGCAGCATCTCTCGATTCACCAATCCATCGTAGACTTCGCCCCCTCTATCCCAGAATCCTGGGATAGCCCCCCGCCTCTGGCCGATCAAATATTGGCCATATCGGAAAATTAAGGGGGAACCATGAAGCACCGAAAACGCGCCGCTGTGATGGCGCTCGCGCTGGCCGCGGCGAGCTTCGGCGTGACGGGGACCGCGTCCGCGGACCCGCCCGACGACAAGGCCGCCATACATAAGGTGCGAAAATGGACAAAGAAGTATCTTTGGGCGAGGAACGCCAAGGCCGACGGATTCAAACTGGTCGGCGAGTGCGTCCCGGGGATGGGCTACCACTTCGTCAAGCCCAGCCGTCTGGACAGGAAGGTCGTCCCGTCCAAGCCGGAGGCACTGGTCTACGCCCCAAGCCATAGGGGCCTGAAATTGGTGGCGGTGGAATACATCGTCATCGACAAGGACAACGACATACACACCGGCCGCGACCGCCCGAAGCTGTTCGACCACTACTGGTTCGACGGTCCGATGCTGGGCCACGAACCCGGCATGCCAGTCCATTACGACCTGCACGTGTGGGCCTGGCTGAAGAACCCGTACGGGAACTTCGCGACCCACAACCCGCGGGTCAAGTGCCCGCGCTTCAAGTAGCGCAAATCCGATAGGGCGGGCGGCCCACAAAGGCCGGCCCGCCCATCTACGGTCAGATGTCGCGCCAGATGACACGCTTTGCGCCGAGATACTCGCCGAGTTCCTGTGCCGCCCTGGCCGCGATGTGAGCAGGGACCGCGCTGCGTTTTGCGTCGTCGAGGGTGTCGTAGTCCTCGAGCCTGGCGGGGGGTGAGTTTTCGTTCCGATACGCGATGTACACCGCGATCCGTCCACGCTTGGTGAGAGCGACCCCCATGTATTCGCCTGCAGGGCCGTACCCGTCTATTGCCGTCTGTGCCTTGTCTCTGTCTGGCTCGACGAGCCACCGGCCAACGAAGCCGGTGATGACCTGAGGGTCTCCGACCTCCACCGTGATCTCTTCGAGCTTGCGTTCCGGATGGGCCAGAGCATCAGCCACCACTCGCCGGGCCGACGCGATCACCTGGTGTGCGTCTCCGAGGTCACCCCTGGTGAATACTCCCTCCACCACGTGCTCGTCCTGCAGGTAGTGGTTCAGCATCCAGCCTCGCCCCTGCGAGGCGTGGTAGCCGTATTCGAGTTGCGGCCGCCCATCGAACGCATGGCCGCCCTCGTCTGCCTTGTAGACGACCTGGATGTCTTTGGGGCTGGGCAGGTATTGCCGTAGGGCTGCTGCCACGATTTGTGAGGTGCTCACGTCGGCGGCCTTGCTTGCTTGGTCGGCGCGCTCCCATGCGGGGAGGTCCTCGTCGCGAATGTAGAGCGTCTTGTTGGGCAAGGCCGAACACCTCCGATGTACGTGGAGTCCACGTGCATGTGGAATATATGTGGATCGTAGGTGAGTCAACTTGTTGATCACAAGCAGAGGGCGGATTTCTAGCGCTGCGCCAGCAACGTTTGTGTGTGGTCCCGTTCCGCTTGCGCGTCCAGGCGTTCCCACGCTTTGAGTGCGCGAGCCAGCTCGGCACGATCGTCGTGTAGGCGCCCGCGGGCACGGGCTAGGCAGGCCGTCGCCCAGCCGTTCTCCTCGGCGAGCGGGGTGGCGGCCGCCAGCAGTTCCGCCGCGTCCGGCAGCCGCGCCACCACGGCCAGCTCCGCGCCCGCCGCCCGCGCGTACGCCAGGTACGGGTCCAGCGGCGCGTTGACGGCGAAGGCCTTACGAACGAGGGATTCGGCGTCGTCGAACTGTCCGTCATGGATGGCAAGGCGGGTGTCTGCGAACGTCATGGCCGCCGCCGTGCCGAGCGTGCCATCGGCCACCTCCGCGGCGCGGGACCTCCACAGCGCAACTGATTCCGGTTCGTCGAGCATCGCGCACGCCAGCATCGTTGTGCACACCGCCGGCAACATCCAGCGCGGCGCCGGACGTCCGGCCCGCTCCCACTGGTCCCACATCCGCTCGGCGTATCCGATCGCGTCGCGGAACCGTCCGGTCAGCACGAGTGGCTGGACCAGGCGGCTGGCCGTGATGTGGGTGTCGCGCAGCAGGTCGTCCTCTATGCCCGCCCGCGCTGCGGCCATCGCGCCGCGCAGGTCGCCGACGATGATCGCGTAGATGCAGGCCCGGCCATAGGTGTTGCAGATCTCGGGCCCGCAGTATGGGTCGTTGCGATCCATGGACGGCAGCAGCCGCAGGCGTTCCCGGGTGATGCGGTTGGCCTCCCGCAGCCGTCCGGCGTGCAGCGCCGCGGTCGCCTCCACGCACAGCCCGGAGCTGATCAGTACCGGATCCGCGGTCGCCCGGGTGGCGGCGACGGCGGCCGAGGCGAGCTCGGGGTCCGGCACGCCCCTGTCCGGGCCGGCCAGCCACGCGCGGGCCAAGGCCACGCACGCCGCCACCTCCGGATCGTCGCCGTGCCCGGCTGCGACCGCGTCGTTGAGCAGGCCGATCAGGTACTCGTTCGGAACGCCGGTCTCGAACGCCTCGGGGAACCGGCACGCCGTCTCCACCGCGCGCGCCAGGTCGATCGCCCGCCCGCGTTCGTCCCCATCCCGCCGTGCCTGCTCGGCCGCCTCCAGCAGCAACTCGTACACGTGCTGGTTGGACGTGGTGCTCACGTGCGCGCACCAGGCTCCCGCCCGCAGATCGCGCGCCGCCGAGGCCGCGCTCGTCGCGAGCGCGGCGGCGGTCCGGTGGTGCGCGAAGGACTCCAGCAGGTGCCGGCGGGCGAAGGTCAGGTGCGCCAACGCACTCGCCAGCCGGTGCGTCACCTCGTCCGGACCGCCGGACGCGGTCAGCGCGGCCCGCAGATCCGCGGCCATGGCGTCGAAGTCCTCCCGCCACAGGGGATCACCGAGCCTGCCCTCCACTGCGGACGCCGCGGACTCGGCCCAGCGAAGGTGCCAGGCCCTGGTCTTGTCCTCCTCACCGGCGGCGGACATCTGAGCCAGCGCGAACGCTCGTACCGTCTCCAGCAGGCGCCAGCGGCTGACCCGCCCGCGCAGGTGCACCACGAGGCTTTTGTCCACCAACCGGCCCAGCAGGTCCGCCACGCCCGCCCGGTCTCCGCCGACGGCGGCCGCGGCGTCGATGTCGAATGCCCCGACGAACACCCCGAGCCGCCGGAACAGCGTCTGTTCGTCCTCGCCGAGCAGGTCATAGCTCCAGGACAGGACCGCGCGCAGGGATCGGTGCCGCTCGTCGCCACCCCGGCCGCCGGACAGCAGCCGCAGCGCGTCCTCGAGGGCGGCGAGCAACCCCGTGGCACCCAGCGACGCCCCCCGGGCCGCGGCCAGCTCGATCGCCAAGGGCATGCCGTCCAGCCGCGCGCACAACTCGGCGATCACCGCGGGCTCCGCCACGAACTGCGGGTCGGCGGCCAGCGCCCGGTCGTGGAACAGCCGCTCGGCGTCCGAGCCCAGCGGCAGCGGGGAGATCGGCACGCTGCGCTCACCCGGGAGGCCCAGCCGCTCCCGGCTGGTCACCAGCACGCGAGCGCCCGGGCAGGCGGCCAGGATTCGTTCGGCGAACGCGGCCGCCTCGTCGATCACGTGCTCGCAGTTGTCCAGGACGAGCAGCGACCGCCCGGTGCCCAGCCGCGCCGCGACCGCCTCCTCCAGCGGCTGGTGCGAGCCCTCCGTCACCCCGAGCACGGTGGCGACCGCCCTCACCACGAACCCGTCGCGCACCGGCACCAGATCCACGAACGCACCACCGGACGGGAACAGCGCGACGGCGTCCTCGGCGACCACCGCGGCCAGCCGGGTCTTGCCCACACCGCCCGGACCCAGCAGCGTCACCAGCCGGGCCTCCTCGACCGCGGCCAGCACGGCAGCGCGCTCGGCGTCGCGGCCGACGAACGTCGTGCCGGACGCGGGCAGACCGGCGATGCGGCCCGGCTCCCGCACCCCGGAGCGTGCCAGCTCCGCCAGCGCCCACCGGTCGGCCATTCCGTACTTGCGCAGCAACGACGACACGTGGCTTTCCACCGTGCGCACGGAGATGTGCAGCCGATTCGCGATCTGCGCGTTCGACAGCCGTGCGCCGAGCGCGGTCAGCACCTCGGTCTCCCGGTCAGATATCCGCTCCGCCACCCTCGGCCCCTTTCCGTGGCGGCATCCGTGGTGCTCTGCGGTCGGCACGGATGACCGCGGCTCCCCTCCGGGCGGAGGCTAAAGGCACACCCGACAGGAGGGAGGACATCATGGACACCCTAGCCATCCGCCCCGCCACAGAACTGGACGAACTGATCACCGCGGTACGCGCGGCCGTCGCCCGCCACGCCGACTGGCGCGACACCACGTCCTATGTGGCCGACGCACTGCGCGAGCACCTGCCGCCGCCCGAACTGCTCTCCGCGGATCAGCTTGCCGGTGAGCGCGGTACCTTCGCCGGCCACCGCCTGCACATGGAGCCGGACGGCTCGTTCTCGATGGTGGCCATCGTCTGGCAGCCCGGCGCGCTGACCCGCATCCATGACCACGTGACCTGGTGCGTTTTCGGCGTCCTCGCCGGCGTGGAGCACGAGGACCTTTACACGGTCTCCGAGGACGGCACCGCCCTGATCGAGGTCGGCAGCAACCCGAACCTGACCGGCGACGTCAGCGGCTTCGCCCCACCCGGCGACATCCACCGCGTCCGCAACGTCGGCGACAGCACCGCCGTCTCCCTGCACATCTACGGCACCGACCTGGACCGCATCGGCTCCAGCGTCCGCCGCTACTACGACCTCCCGGTCCGCTGAACTGATCGGAAAACTACCGTAAAGAAGGAGAACCACCATGACGCTCCGGCGGATGGACAACATCCTCATCGTTGTCAACGATCTTGAGGCCGCTATCGCGTTCTTTGCCGAACTCGGTATGGAGGTGGAGGGCAAGGCGCTCGTCGAGGGAGATTGGGCCGGCCGTGTCGTCGGGCTCGAGGGCGTCCGTTCCGACATCGTCATGATGCGGACCCCGGACGGCCACGGGCGGGTCGAGCTGTCGAAATTCCACACGCCGTCGGCGATCAGCCGTGAGCCGCGCAACGCACCGGCCAACACGCTGGGCATAAGTCGCATCATGTTCGTCGTCGAAGACATCGACGACGTCGTTGCCCGCCTGCGCACTCACGGCGCCGAACTCGTGGGCGAGGTGGCGCAGTACGAGGACAGCTACCGGCTCTGCTTCATCCGCGGCCCCGAGGGGATCATCCTCGGACTGTCCGAGGAGCTCGGCTGACGGCCCCTCAGCTGACGGCCTCTCGCGGCCGGGCTGCGACCAACCAGAACGATCCGCTGGGCGGACCAAGGAACGACGACGAAGGGCTGACCGTGCAACCGAACGAGATCACCGAAGTTCTGAACCGGCCGATTGCTCAAGAACTGCTGGCCCGCGACATGACCCGCTTGGCCTACGTCGCCAATGACGGCACACCCCGCAACATTCCGATCATCTTCGCCTGGAACGGCTCGGAGATCGTCATGTGCACCCCGAAGAACGCCCCGAAGCTCAAGGCCTTGAGCAAGAACCCGATGGTCGCCCTGACGATCGACACCGAGGTGCACCCGCCCAAGATCTTGCTGATCCGCGGCCGGGCCGAGCTGGACTACGTCGATGGCATCCCGGACGAGTATCTCCAGACGACCAGCACCTACGAGATGACGCCCGAGCAACGGGTCGAGTGGGAGGTGGAGATCCGTTCGCTCTACCACGACGGCATGGTCCGGATCGTCGTGACCCCGACCTGGGCGAAGCTGATCGACTTCGAGACGACTCTGCCGAGCCCGGTCGAGGAGCTGATCCGCCAGCGGGAGGAACGTCAGCGCGCCTGAGCGTCAGCGCGCCTGAGCGCCGTGCGGTCCCCCGCTGCCGCTTTGTGGCTTGGTAGGTGAGAAGCAGCAGCGTTTGCCGGTTGCGCCCTGCCCTATGGCAAG
Source organism: Actinomadura sp. 6N118 (assembly GCF_044326415.1). Lineage (NCBI taxonomy): Bacteria > Bacillati > Actinomycetota > Actinomycetes > Streptosporangiales > Thermomonosporaceae > Actinomadura > Actinomadura sp. 6N118. The sequence continues at coordinate 12,826 of NZ_JBIRAZ010000038.1, forward strand.
ATTTTCTGATGCTGCAACTCACGGACTTCATCATCGACTGCCCGGACCCGATGAAGCTGGCGGCCTTCTACTCCGAGGTGACAGGCCGCCCGATCAAGGAGGGCAGCGACGACAACTGGGCCGGCATCGCCTTCGGGAAGATCGAGCTGGCCTTCCAGCGGGTGGACGACTACCGCCCCCCGCGCTGGCCCGACAACGAACACCCCAAGCAGTACCACCTTGACTTCGAAGTGGACGAAATCGAGCCCGAGCAGCGCCGCGTCGTCAAGCTCGGGGCGACACTGCAGAAGGACTTCATCGGACCCGAGGGCTACGGCTGGCAGGTCTACACCGACCCGGTCGGGCATCCCTTCTGCCTGTGCCGCAACAAAGGGGTCACGTGGACCGACGAAGGGGTGGTGTGGCCCTAAGGCGGCAGCGCGCTCAGGCACGGCCTAGCGCGCCACGCGGTAGTGGGAGTAGACGACTCTTGAGCTGAACGTGCGGGTCTCGACGAGTTCGAGATCCACCCGGCGCTCGCGCTGGGGAAAGAACGGAATGCCACCGCCGACCAGCACCGGATAGACCATGGCCCGGTACTCGTCGATCAGATCCAACGCTGCCGCCTCGGCGGCGAGAGTCGCCCCGCCGATCGCGATGTCGCCCTCCCCCGGCTCGGCTCGCAACCGCTCGATCTCCTCCGCCAGGCCGCCGGAGGCAAGGCGCGCATTGCCCTGCACCGTCGACAGCGTGGTGGAGAACACCACCTTGGGGAGCGGCTTCCAGAGCGCGGTCCATTCGAGCCCTGAGTCGTCGATCGATGGATCCTGGTCGGCGGTCTCCCAGAACAGCATCGTCTCGTACAGCCGCCGTCCCAACAGGTGGGCGCCGACCTGTCGTATCTCGTCGATCCAGAAGCGAAAGACCTCCTCGTCGGGCTCCCCCCAGTCGAAGCCGCCGTCCGGCCCGGCGATGTAACCGTCGAGTGAGACGCTCATCGAATAAGTCACGCTGCGCATCAGACGTCCTCCTCGATAACGGGTTCGCTAGTACGACCGCCGGACGTCGCAGAATTCATCGCGGCTCGCGGGATCCCCTCATATCTCCCCACCCCACGCGAAGATCATCATGACGGGAGGCGATCTTTTGTAGCGGCGCGCATCGCGTCGGCTGAAGCGTTTCTCCGCGCCGCCGGTCCTACGGACTGGCCGAACGGGCTTATGCGGGGGCCTTGTCACCGGGACCTGCGGCGGAGGCGGGCGCGGGAGGCCGGGCGAAGGGCGCCATCCCTGCGAGCTTTCCGCCGTCGATCGGCAGCGCGGCTCCCGTGATGAACGACGCGGCGTCCGAGCACAGCCACACCGCTGCGGCGGCCACCTCTTCCGGTCGCCCGATGCGGCGTGCGGGGATCGCGCCTGCGGCCATGCGCTGCGCCTGTTCCCCTGCCGCCTGGAGTTGCTCGGTGAGGATCGGCCCAGGAGCGAGTGCGTTGATCCGCACCCCGGCCTCGGCGTAGTCGAGGGCGGCGGATCTGGTCAGCCCGATGAGGGCGAACTTGCTCGACACGTAGGCCGCCAGTCCCCCCACCGCCTGCAGCCCCGCAGTGGACGACATGTTGACGATCGCGCCGCCCCCGCCTTCCAGCATGGCCGGGATCTCGTGCTTCATCGCCACGAAGACGCCGCGCAGGTTGACCGCCATCGCGCTGTCGAAGTCGTCGACGTCGACGTCCGCCAGGGGCATGGGCCGGTGGCCGCCACCGGCCGCGTTGTTGACGGCCGCGTCGAGCCGTCCGAACTCCTCCATCGTGCGGCGGATGAGCCGTTCGACCGCGTCCGCGTCGGTCACGTCGGTCGGGACGGGCAGGGCGCGGCCGCCCGCGTCGTTGATCTCCGTTGCCAGCGCGGACAGCGCGGCGGCGTCGCGGGCGGCGAGGACGACGGCGGCACCGGCCTCGTGCAGGGCCTTCGCGGTGGCGGCGCCGATGCCGCGGCTGGCTCCGGTCACGAGGGCGACGCGGTTCTCGAGGGGACGTGCGGTGGTGTTCATGGTGGCCTCCGTCGGCCGGTGGTAGTAGAATTCGTTGGACAGACAGTAAATCCAAATTTAGGGACGGTCAAGGGTGAGCCCTCGCAGGTATGAGTCGACCAAGCGTCAGGCGGCCGCGGAGGAGACGCGCCGCCGCATGCTGGCCGCCGCGCGCGGCCTCCTGGCGGGAGCCTCGGCGCCGCAGATCTCCGTGGACGCGGTGGCCAAGGCCGCCGACGTGTCCCGGCAGTCGGTCTACAACGCCTTCGGATCCAAGTCCGGATTGCTGGAAGCCCTGTTCGACTCGCTTGCCGGCCGTGCGGGCATGGGACTGGACCGCGCCTTCACCGCACCCGACGCGTCCGCCGCCCTGTCGGCGTTCACCGAGACCTTCTGCGGCTTCTGGGCGTCCGACCGGCTCGTCATCCGGCGGCTCCGAGGCATGGCCGTCCTCGACCCCGATCTGGACCGCCTGCTACGCGAACGCGACGAGATGCGCCGGACCGCCCTCACCGAGCTGCTCCGCCGGCTCACGCCGACGCCTGACGCCGAGGTGGTGAACGTCATCTGGCAGCTCACCAGCTTCGAGACGTATGACGCCCTCACCGGTCACGACACCCCTCGCCCCCTGGAGGAGGTGATGCGCGTCATCTCCGGCACGGCCAGGGTCGTCCATGAGAACGCAGACCAGTCGCAGTAACGCCGCCCCGCAAAGCCGGCCTCTGCCCAGGATCAGTACCTTGGGAAAGCTAGCCGGGTCACGCAACGGGTGACGCAAGGGGAAGGGGGCCAGTCCGGTGAAGTACATGCTGGTCATCTGCGACGACGAGTCCGATCCGCAGGGTCCGCGGGAGATCATGCGCCGCCCCGACCACGTCGCCTGGATCGACTACCTGCAGAGCAGCGGGGTGAAGCTGCTGGGCGGCGAGCGCCTGCGGCCGAGCGGCGATGCCACAAGCGTACGGGCCCGGGACGGTGAAGTGCTGATCAGCGACGGGCCGTACATGGAGACCAAGGAGCAGATCGGCGGCTTCGCGCTCATCGAGTGCGCCGATCTCCACCAGGCGATCGAGGTCGCCGCCCGGCACCCGTTCGCCGCGCACGGCGTGATCGAGATCAGGCCGGTCTGGGAAGGGTGAGCGGACCGGTCGACGCGGCGCTCACCACGGCGTTCCACCAGGACTGGGGGCAGATCGTCGCGACACTGATCGGGGTCACCGGCGACTGGGACCTTGCCGAGGAGTGCGCGCAGGACGCCTTCGCGCTGGCGCTGGAGCGGTGGCCGCGCGACGGCGTCCCGGACCGGCCGGGCGCCTGGCTCACCACCACGGCGCGCAACCGCGCCATCGACCGGCTGCGCCGAGACGCCGTCGGCGCGGCGAAGCTGCGGGAGGTGGTGGCGACCTCGCGCGGCGCAGCACAGGGCACCGAGGACGCCGAGGTCAGCGGAGTCTCCGACGACCGGCTGCGGCTGATCTTCACATGCTGTCATCCGGCGCTGGCTTTGGAGGCCAGGGTCGCGCTGACGCTGCGGACCCTGGCGGGTCTGACCACGTCCGAGATCGCCCGGGCGTTCCTGGTGCCGGAACCGACGATGGCCCAACGCCTGGTCCGGGCCAAACGCAAGATCCGCAACGCGGGCATCCCCTACCGGGTCCCGCCGGCCCACCTGCTCGAGGAACGTACGAGCGGGGTCCTCGGTGTGCTCTACCTGCTGTTCAACGAGGGGTATGCCGCGACCTGCGGCGCCGATCTGGTGCGGCAGGGGCTGACCGCCGAGGCCGTACGGCTGGCGCGGCTGCTCGTCCGGCTCCTGCCGCACGACGGCGAGGTCGCGGGGCTTCTGGCCTTGATGCTGCTGCACGAGGCCCGGCGTGGCGCCCGCCTCGACGACGCGGGCGACCTGATCAGCCTGGAGGAGCAGGACCGTACCCTCTGGGACACCGCCGGAATCGCCGAAGGGGTCGAGCTGCTGAAGACGGCGCTCCGGCGCGGGCGGCCAGGGCCGTACCAGCTCCAGGCGGCCATCGTCGCCTGTCACGCCACCGCCGCGGACGCCGCCGACACCGACTGGGAGCACATCGCCGAGCTGTACGAGCGCCTGGTCGAGCTCCTGCCCTCGCCAGTGGTACGGCTCAATCGGGCCGTCGCGATCGCCATGGCCCGCGGCCCGGCGGCCGGTCTCGAACTCGTCGACGAGCTGCAGGCATCGGGAGCGCTGACCGGCTATCACCTGTTGCCGGCCACCCGGGCCGATCTGCTCCGCCGCCTGGACCGTACCGACGAGGCCGCGGCGGCCTACCGCCAGGCGCTGGACCTGGCGACCACCGACAGCGAGCGGCGTTTCCTCTCCCGCCGGCTGGCCGAACTCGGGGGCCGCTGAAATCTTTCCGGTGGGCTGTCGATTTCCCCGGCGCCCGTTCGTCGGTGGGGCGACCTACCAACGAACGCCAGGAGGCGTGACATGCGCAAGCTCATCGCAGCGATGAAGATCTCCGTCGACGGCAAGACGGAAGGACCGGAAGGATACGCGGACTGGGTGGCGGCCTGGTCCGACGACTACGACCTGACCGCCCAGGTGGACGCGTGCCTGCTCGGCGCGGGGATGTACGGAGGCTACGAGTCGTACTGGACCGCGATCCAGAACGAGCCCGAGGGGGATCACTGGATCACCGGCCAGCCGCCCACGCCGGGAGAGCTGGAGTGGGCGCGCTTCGCCGCGCGGACCCCGCACTACGTGCTGTCGAGCACCATGGAGTCGGCGCAGTGGCCGAACACCTCGTTCCTGCGCGGCCTCGACGAGATCGCCACGCTCAAGGAGCAGCCCGGCAAGGACATCTATCTGATGGGCGGCGTTCAGATCACCGCCAGCCTGATCGACGCCGGGATGGTGGACGAACTCCGCCTCATCGTCTACCCGCTCATCGCCGGGGAGGGAAAGGCCCTCTTCTCGGGGATGCAGCAACGGCACGGACTGGAGCTCCTGAAGGTTGAGCAGTTGCCGGACGGCCTTGTGAGCCTCGTCTACGGTTCGGCCAGGTGAACGAGGTGCGGGTGCGGGTGCGGGTGCGGGCGGCGCCCTGTGGACGGGGTGCTCGCCGACCACGCCAAGGACATCGTGATGTTCGACGTGCCGCCGCCGTTCGAGGGCGTTCGCGGCATCGAGGCCTACCGCCAGACCTGGCCCCCGTTCTTTGAGTGGCAGGGGCCTCAACCACGTCCGCCTCGACCCAGGAGCCGACACCAACACGCGCCTATCCCTGCCGAGCGCGGAGGCGCCCTTGTCCGCCGGAGCAGCCTGCCCGTCGATTGAGGGTCGAGGAGCGACGCTAGGAGACGGCGTTATTGAAAGGCTTTTACTCCGTTAAGCACGTTCATCGAGAATCAGACCGCGCGCTGCCACAGCAAAGCTGTCCGGACTGAGCGACGCAACGCTACTCAGGGTGTGGCACAGCGTGCTCCAGGAACGCGCCGGCACGATTCTGACATGTCTTGTAAAGATCGCGGATCAGCGTCGGTGAGATCATCCTGGGCAGGCAGGCCGACTTCAGCCCGGCGGTTTTGAAGGGAGCGGTGTCGCGCGCCCACTTCCAGCGCACAAAGATCGCTAACCCGGCGACGTTATGCCTAGAGACCGAATCTGGCCATGTGGGCACCTGCTGGCCGCGATATCACGTTTTTCTTGTCATGAAACTCTTGGTTGGAGGGCGGCCCGGGTTGCCACTGAGAGTGTGGTGCCGGGAGCGGTGGGCCACGTGCGCGTCAGTTCACGTTGTCGACGGCCGGTGACCAAGTGTCCGGTGCGGCGGAGTTCCGGCTGCTAGGACCGTTGGAGGTCGCGGTCGGAGGGCGGCTTGTCCAGGTCAACGGCCGAAGGCAGCGGGAGTTGCTGGCGATGTTGCTGGTGTCGGCCAACCGTCTGATCTCTCTCGAGGCTTTGGTGGACATGGCCTGGCGGGCCAGGGCTCCTGCCACGGCACGAAGGCAGATACAGAACAGCGTCGGCCGGTTGCGCAATGTTCTGACAGAGGGCGGTGTCCCCCCGGAAGTGATCGAGACACAGCCCGGTGGATACGTTCTTCGGGCCGACGGCGATGGACTCGATGCGCTCGCCTTCACGAGCCGGGTCGCCGAGGGGCGACAAGCGGCCAAGGAAGGCCGTCTGGAATCCGCCACGGCGAAACTGCGCGGTGCTCTGGCGTTGTGGCGGGGAAAGGCCCTGGCCGAGTTCGACGCCGACGCCATATCGAACGAGGCGGCCCGGCTGGAAGAACTGCGCATGGCCGTACTGGAGGAATGTCTTGAGCTGGAGTTGCGGCAGGGCCTGCACCACGATCTGATCGGGGAACTGACGGCGCTGACCCGGGAACATCCGCTGCGGGAGCGGTTGTGGTCGCATCTGATGCTGGCCCTGTACCGGGACGGCCGCAGGGCCGACGCGCTGGCGGCCTATCGGCAGGCGCGCCATGGGTTCGTCGCCGAGCTGGGTTTGGACCCGGGGCCTGAATTGCTGAGGCTTGAGACGGCCGTTCTCGCCGGGGACCGGAGTCTGGACCCGCCCGGCGGGCATGAGCAGGTGGAGCGGCCACAGCCTTGCCAGTTGCCGGCCGACGTGTCGGACTTCACCGGCCGGGACGATATAGCGCGAGAACTGGAGGAGCTGTTCCGGCGTGAGTGTGAGGGTCATGCCCTGCCAGTTGTGGCGATCGCCGGAAAGGCCGGGGTCGGCAAGACCGCGCTGGCCGTGCACGTCGCCCACCGTCTTCGGGATGTGTGCAGAGATGGTCAGCTCTATGTGAATCTCGGTGGTCTCCGCGATCACCGCGCCGACCCCGCCGAAGTGCTGGTCCGTTTCCTGCGGGCGCTGGGCACCGCGAGCACCGCCATACCATCGGCGATCGAAGAGCGGGCGGAGATATTCCGGGAACAGCTCGCGGACCGGCGCATGCTCCTGGTTCTGGACAACGCCGTCGACGACGCGCAGATCCGGCCGCTGCTCCCAGGAGCCTCGGGCAGCGCCGTGCTGATCACCAGCCGGTCCCGGCTCACGGGCCTGTCCGGCGCGCGGCTCGTCGAGCTGGACGTGCTGGAAGCCGGGGATGCGGCCGGCATGCTGGCGCGCGCTGTCGGGGAAGACCGGGTGAAAGCCGAGGCCGCCATCACCCATGACCTGGTCCGGCTGTGCGGGCGACTGCCGCTGGCACTGCGCATCGCGGGCGCGAGGCTGGCCGCCCGGCCACATTGGACACTCGAACGGATGGTCAGCCGCCTGACGAACGAACGACGGCGGCTGGACGAGCTCTCCCACGGCGACCTGGAGGTCCGCGCGAGCCTGTCGCTCAGCTATCGGCGTCTTGATCCACGATCACGACGGCTGCTCCGTCTGCTGGGACTGCTGCAGGCGCCGGACCTCACGGGCTGGGTATGCGCGGCACTGCTGGACACGACCGTGCAGGCGGCGGAGGAATTGATCGACGAGTTGATCGATACCCAGTTGATCGACGCGGCCGGGCAGGACGCCGTCGGGCAGACGCGTTACCGGTTTCATGATCTCGTCCGCCTGTACGCCAGGGAACGCGCCTTCGAGGAGGAGTCCTCCTCGGAGCGCGTAGCAGCGGTCACCCGTGCGCTGGGGGGCTGGATGGCGCTGGTGGAACGCGCGCACAGGGCCGTGCACGGAGGTGACTTCGCCATCCTGCACGGCACCGCACCGCGCTGGCTGTCAGCGGTGGAGGAGCTGGGGGACGTCATCGACGCCGGCCCGCTGGCCTGGTACGAGACGGAACGCCTGAACATCGTCGCGGGCGTACGGCAGGCGGCGGACATGGTGCTCGATGTTCCCGAGGCCGGCGAGGTGTTCAGCGAACTGTGCTGGGATCTCGCGGCCACCGCGGTCTCCCTGTTCCAGCTCCGAGGGCACTACGACGATTGGGAGGACGTTCTCACCCGTTCCCTGGCCGCCACGCGCACGGCAGGCAATCCACGCGGAACCGCCTCCATGCTCACCGGGCTGGGATGGCTGGGCACCTACCGGCACCAGTACACACACGCCGCCACGATGCTGAGCGAGGCCCTTTCCCTCTTCCGGAACCTCGGTGACGATCACGGATTGGCGCTGGCCCTCCCCATGGCCGCCCACATCGACGGCATGCGCGGCCGATACGACGAAGCCATCGCCCGGCATGACGAGGCATTGCGCGTCCTTCGCAAGGTCGGGGACCACAGCGCCGAGATCTTCGTACTGCGCTCGATCGGCCAGGTACTGGTCGAAGCCGGGAGGTCCGAGCAGGCCAGGCCGTACCTGGAACAGGCACTCGCCCAGAGCCGCGAACGCAACCCACACGCGCGCGCCGAAGTGCTTTGCTGGCTCGGCGAGTCGTATCTCGCCTCAGGCGACGCCGACCGCGCAGAGGCGATGTTCCTGGAGACGCTCGCCATCGCGGAGCAGATCGGAGACCCGCGAGGCGAAGCCAACGCCCGCCATGGGCTGGGACGGATCAAGCTCCAGACCGGTGCGAGCGTGGCGGCCCTGGAACTGTTCCACCACGCGCTGCTCCTCACCGCCCGAGTGGGCGAAGGACGGCTGGAAGCGCGTATCCGGCTGTCCCTGGGCCGTCTCCACCATCGGCGCCGCAACCACGACGAAGCGATAACCCAGCTCACGCGGTCCGCCCAGATCTTCGACCTCATCGACGCACCGATCTGGCATGCGCACGCGCTCACGGCTCTCGGAGAAGCCCGCCGGACCTGAACCGGCCGACGCCCTCACTCGCGGTCCCGGCATGACCGGATTATGACAGATTTATGACGCCGGTCATTACAGTGAGCATCACGGTTTCCGAGAGGAACAAAGTCGCAAAGGAGAATTCCGATGAAGCGAGCAGTCGGCGTGGCAATGGGCGCCACTATGCTGGCCACCGGAGCCGCGCTGGTCGGGTCGGCCGGTACGGCGCAGGCGGCGGTGGAATGCGGATCCGGAATGGTATGCATCTACCCCCAGAAAAACTACGGCGGAACGCCCTACGTGAGGCGTGCCTCCGATGGCAACGTAAAGCTTTCGGACAAGCCCATCAACGACCAGACATACTCCGTGATTAACAACTCAAGCGACCGGACCGCGCGCATTTATCGCAACAGCAGCTACGGCGGTTCCCACACCTGCATCCGGCCCGGCGGCCGTATCGGCGACCTGGAGAGCTACCCGGTCGGACACTGGGGCTCATCCCTCAAGATCAATAAAGACGCGTGCGGATAGGGCTTCTGAGTATGTGAGCTCCGCCCCGCACTCACTTCGTTGCCCAGCACATGGCCACGGCTGATTAGTGGCCTTACGAAGAAACGCCCGGTCCCTTCCCGCACGGAACGGCGAAGGGACCGGCTCGGCTTCTACGCAGGCGCTCCGGTAGCCCCCTTCACCTTCCCGATCACCAAGCGCTGGATCATCGGCAACCGGGGCGGCGGGGCACCAGGGTCGGTAACGCGCCTGCCGTCATCAAGTCGGACGGCGTCCACCCGACCATCGACGGCCGTCCCCTCAACCAGACTTGTTCATCACCATCCGCCGGTCACTCGAGCAGGTCCGGGGGGCCTCCGACGGGCAGTCCGGCGATGCGCATCTCTTCAGCCAGCCAGGCCAGCGCGGTCTGCCCCGGCACCGCCGCGCGCTCGGTGGGGGCCGCAGCGGCGGCAGCCGGCGCGGCCTGCGGGACTCCGGGCCGGGCACGGGTCATGGCCTCTGGGGTGGGCATGGGGACAGCCTGCATCAGGCCTGCCTGGATCATCTCGGTGGTCAGCTGGTCCAGGAGGTTGAGCACCTCGCTGGGCAGCGCCGGGATTCCGGCCAGCGCCGGTCCCAGGACGCGCAGCGCATCGGGCAGCCCGGCTCCCGTGCGGTGCGGATCCCCCAGGTCGAGCGGCGTGCAACCGCCCTTGATGAGCCGGAACAGGTGATCCACCCGCGCCGCGTCGCGCCCGCCGAAACCGTTGCCGAAGTCGCCATGGTGGGCGAGAGCGAGCGCGGCCAGGCCGGTGACATGCGCCGCAGCCAGTGAGGAACCGTCCCGGACCGCATAGCTGTCCGTCGGCGCCACCGTGAGGACGGCCACCCCGGGCGCGCAGACGTCCACCTCGGGACCATGGCAGGTGAACCGCGGGGAGAAGTACCCTCCGCCCGTCGATGCAGCGGACATCTCGGCGACATGCGAACTGTTGGACGGGAAGGTGTTGGTCTTGCCAATGGCAGCCACCGTCAGCACCGTGGGGAGGTTGCCCGGGAACGCCACCGGCCCTCCGTCATCCCCGGCACCGGCCACGCATGCCACGCCCGCGTGGCGGGCCTGGTCGATCTTGGCTGCGACCAGGTAGGAGGGCCGGGGGCTGCCAAGACTGAGATTGGCCACGTCGATCTCGTTGTCGATGCAGTAGTCGAGGGCCTCGATGAGATCGCTGAACCGTCCAGTAGGAAAGATCTTGCATGCGTAGACCAGGGAGTCCACCGCACAGCCGATGACGCCGTGGCCGTTGTCGGAGCCGGTGACGACACCGGCGCACCGCGAACCGTGGTAGATGGTGTCCACGGACCAGCCGCGCTCCTCGCGGTCGACCAGATCGAGGCCGCCGGTGACCTCGCCCCCCAGGTCGGGATGGTCGGTGGCCACCCCCGAGTCAATGATCGCGATCTTGACGCCGCTGCCCCGGAAGGTCGGCGGCAGCCGGTGCAAGTGCATCGCCTGCTGCCCCCAGCCGAAGACCTGCTGGCCAGGGAAGCCCGGGAAGGACTCCGCCAGACTCTCCAATCTGATCAGATTGTCGTGGGCCGACGACAGCGCCGGCCGCTCCAGCCGGCGCGTCCAATGGCGGCTCACCGGGTTGACCACGACGGAACGGATCGTCTCCGGTGTCTCACTGGCCAGGGCGACGGTCGCCCGCCCGTCCGCACCGGTCACCGCATGGGCCGGCCACCCGGATCCGGTCACGAACACGACCGCGTCTGGCACCGGCTCACCGTCGGCGTCCTGGACCAGGAACGTAAAGGTGGCGCCTCCTCCCATCGGCACGATATGAGCGGGATCACGAGGGAAGGGGTCCGCCCCGGTGTAGGTGAGGAGGCGGTCGCGCTCCAGGTGCAGTTGCGGGAACTGCTGGCGCAACTTGCGCGCGTGCTCAAGCGTCATCTCCGCGACCACGATGTCGGGGAAGGGGATCTGCCGCGCCGGCGCGAGCGTGTCCCGTTCGGCGGCCGGCACTCGGCGGTGCACTCGCACCCGAGGGTCTTCGTTGAGCAGTTTCTCCAGGGCCTGCATGTCGAGCGGATGCGCGGAGATCCCAGCTGCCGCCAGCTGCTCCGGTGGCAGCGCAGCCACCATGTACCGCCTGGGGCGCTGCTCAACGGGTTGGGCGGGGGTTCGCTTCGGGGCGACCTTGTTCCGGGCGCGCGGACGAGACGTCGTCGCGTTCTTGGACTCTGTGTTGTTCGGCATGTCGCCTGCCTTTTCCAATTCAATTAAAAGTCGTCAGTGGCGCTGGGTAAGGCCCGCCTGCCCCCGGCCATCGGGGTGGCCCGGGTCCGGGCATTCGCCTGGCCCGGGCCCTTTCACGATCACCTAGAGCGGTGGCAGCGTCGGCCGCAAGGCGCGCGTCTGATGCAGTTGGACGATCACCGACTGCAGTTGTACGGCGCACGCGTCATCTTGACCGGCCCGGTACAGCTGCACTGCCTGCACCAGCGGCGGGATCACCGTCGCGAGCTGTGACTGCTGCGGAACCGCGACCTGCAGCCATCGGTACAGGTGCTGCAGTGCCGTCGCGCACTCCATCCGCAGTGCCTCGGCAGCGGTCCCGCCAGCCAAGCCGACGGGCGACTGGGCCAGATCCGGCAGGCCACCAAGGCCCGCGCTCCCATTGCTTGCGGACATCGGCTGCTCTTCTCAGTAGGCGCCCATCATCATCGGCTGTTGCTGGCCGATCTGGCTCTGCTGCCCGTACGGCTGCTGGCCCAGCTGCTGCTGCCCGAACGGCTGCTGCTGGCCCTGCTGCTGGCCCTGCTGCTGACCGAGAGCCTGCTGGATCGCGTTGGACACCAGCTGGTGGAGCAGCGGGTACTGCTGAGCGACCTGGCTCTGCTGCCCGAACGGCTGCTGCTGGCCGATCTGGCCCTGCTGCCCGAACGGCTGCTGCTGGCCGATCTGGCCCTGCTGCCCGAACGGCTGGTGCATGCCGACCTGGCCCTGCTGCCCGTACGGCTGCTGGCCCAGCTGCTGCTGCCCGAACGGCTGCTGCTGGCCCTGCTGCTGGCCCTGCTGCTGACCGAGAGCCTGCTGGACCGCGTTGGACACCAGCTGGTGGAGCAGCGGGTACTGCTGAGCGACCTGGCTCTGCTGCCCGAACGGCTGCTGCTGCCCGATCTGGCCCTGCTGCCCGAACGGCTGCTGCTGCCCGATCTGGCCCTGCTGCCCGAACGGCTGCTGCTGGCCGATCTGGCCCTGCTGGCCCTGCTGCCCGAACGACTGCTGCTGCTGCTGACCGAGAGCCTGCTGGATCGCGTTGGACACCAGCTGGTGGAGCAGCGGGTACTGCTGAGCGACCTGGCTCTGCTGCCCGAAGGGCTGCTGCTGGCCGACCTGCCCAGGCTGGATTGTGGCGTACGTCATTTTCCCCCCTCTTGCCCGGCATCGTTGCCGGGCTCTCGTTATGCCCCCGCTACATACCGTGACCAGCGGTGGCGGAAACCTAACGCCCGTCGATGAGGTCACCAACGGTCGCCAATCCAGCCCTGGACCTCTGTGTGGTACGTGATGTGGGATTCAGCTGCATGCGGATCGGGTCCGCTATGCGACCACTCCCCCCGCCGAACGTGGCCGTGACCGTCGCATCGGGGATCTCCGCCAGCGTCCGCCTCACCACCGCCAGCCGCTACACCTCCATCGCCCAAACGATCCTGGACGCCCAGATCGAAGAGGCAACACCAAAGGCCGCGCTACCTTCTTCGAACCCATCGCGTTCGCAGCCTCGAACCGCGAAAGGCCGTGAGTTCCCGCTGAAGAACCTTCCGTTGCGCTGAACTCACTGCGGACCTCTCGGTAGGCAGCTACCACCAGGCGTCATTTGTGATGTTCACGCAGGTAGGCGGCCCGCCGGTCGTGAGACCCTCCCCTGTACGAGGGAGCTGCGCATTTAGACAAGACGAGCCGATTTCCCTTCATTGAGGACACAGCCAAGAGGAAGGAAGGCCATGAAACCGCCACAGCGAGCCGAGCATTCAACGTCAACATCTGCAGATCCAGGAACCCCATTCTCGTGTCCGTGGTGTTCCACTCCCACTGACCTCCGGCACCCACCGCGCGCCAGCGAGGCGGGGCAACCTGCGGTTGCCCCGCTGGTCGACCTCCTCCAGAGCGCCGCCTTGGCGAGGAGGCTGGCGAACCACAGGGGGCGGTGCCAGCAGCCGATGTCTGGCATGGCCAGCAACCGATGTATGGCATGGAGGCCGCGGGGCAGGACGCCACGGGTGAGGACCCAGCGCCCATGGAGCCGCTACGCACCCGGCGACCACCACAGACAGTGACGACCTGCGGAGAACACAGACCGGCGGTGCCGGGGGGCGGGTCAGCGGCGGCGGGCCGAGCGTCCGAGTCCGGGGATGAGGGTGGCGCCGACGACCAGGTGCAATCCGGCCAGCGCGATCTTCGTTGTGGCGTCGGCGGTGGAGCTCAGCGGCCCTGCCAGCGACAGCGCGAGAAACACGGTCGCGGTGATCGTCCAGGCCCGTCCCGGCCGCCGCACCAGGCGTTCCAGCAGTGCGAGCAGCGCCCAAGACGCGAGCCCGGCGAGCAGGGCGGCCGCGGCGACCGCGCCCGGCCCGACGGTACGGTCGATGCCACCGGACCGGACGGCCAGGTCGCTTCCCCGGAGGGGACCGGCGAGCGTCCACAGGGCAAGGGCGGCGGCGGTCGCACCGGCCACCACCAAGGCCCGCCGCAGGACGATGCGCCGCCGCGTCCCGAGGGCGGCGCCGTCCGGCAGGCCGGTCACGGAGGCGGTGCCGGTGGTCGTGTCGTTCGTTGTTGGGTTCATGCGGGAAGCATCACGGCGCCGTGACACTTCCCGCATCGGGCGCGGGGCTGCGGCGGATCCGCCTGCAGTAGTGCCCCGGTTCGACTTTGGTAGGGAGTCGGCTTCAGCTATCGCGGGGTGATCCGGCTGGGCTCTGTTCCTGTCGTGGTGGACGTTCACGCCAATGAGACCCGCACAAGGCGGCCCGAAAGCAGTGCGGTGCGACATCACCCCTGTAAGGGGTGCACCGCCGCTTCGTCCGAGGTCGGGGGCAGTGAGCCTGCGCCCAGCACGCGAATCCCAGGTCGGCGCAGGAGCCGACCTGGGATTCATGGTGAGCAGCGTTTGGGACCGGACCGGACCTTCAGAGCGTGGTTCTGGACGGAACCAAAGAACTACTGGTGTGGCGGAGTTACTCGCCGATGGACTCGGAGCCGTCGTCGCCAGTCACCTGGACATCGTTCGCGGGCGTCTGGGCATCGTTCGCGGGCATCTGAACGTTGTTCGCGGGCACCTGGATGCCTCTGGTCGCTTCGACCAGCTTGTGCCAGGTGTTCACGGTGACCACGTTCCCCGGAGTCAGGCCGTGGCTGCGCTGGAAGTTGTTCAGGGCCGTCTTGGTCAGCGGACCGAACTTGCCTGTGATGGGGATGAACTGGCTCTCGTCGCCATGGCCCGCGATGATGTCGTCGTTCAAGGCGCCCTGGAGGCCCGCCACGCACGAGTTCTTGTCACCGAGCTTGACCTGGTGCCTGGCGGCCAGGTCCATCCAGGTGACCGAATCGACCCTCCCGTCCGCCTTCTTCCCCTTCTTGCCCGCCACGAACTTGACCTGGTACGTCTTCACGGCCTTGACGGTGGCCTCGTCGAAGTAGGGGCTTCGAACGTCGGCCTTGATTCCCCTGAAGGTGAGGAGCTGCTTGACGAGCACAACGTTGCTGCCGGTCTTCCCACGCTCCAGCAGGGGCCACTTAAGGCCGGCCTGCGCAGGCCGCTGTGCGGCGGCAGTGGTCTGCAGCTCGGTGTCGGCCGAGGCCGAACCCGCCAGCGCCGCGCCCCCGGCGGCAAGGCCGAAGACGGTGAGTCCAGTGGCTACAAAACGCTTGAGCACCAAAGTGGTATCTCGCTCTCTTTTGGGATGTTGTTGTCCCTGGTTAGAGTCCAGATCCCGAGGCAGTGTTGGTATCGGTCCGGTACGGACACCACCAAGCCGACACCAAGACGGCAGCGCGGTGCCGGTCGGCCGCCATGTTGGCCCTCTGCTCTCGAACGTGTCGCAACCGCCAAACTCACGCTGTGCGGCAATGTGGAGCCCGCACCGAAGATCAGTGAAATGTCCGGCGGCCCGTCTCCGTACTGATGCAACCGATCGGGCGGTCTGCGGCATTAGGACGGTGTGGAACATTCGACGAGAGGGCCGGGCGTATGAGGGCATCGGCCCGCGACGAGGAGTACACCGCGTACGTGACGGCCAGGTTGCCCTGGCTGCAGCGGGTGGCCTACCTCCTGTGCCAGGATTGGCATCGCGCCGACGACCTCGTCCAGACCGCCATGACGCGCCTGTACGTCAACTGGCGGCGGGCCGGGGCGGTCGAGAACCTCGACGGCTACGCCCGCACGGTGCTCGTCCGCGTCTTCCTCTCCGAGCAGCGCACCGGCTGGTGGAAGCGCGTGGCGGTCGCGCCTGATCCGCCGGAGTCGGCGGAGTCGGCGTTGACGGCCGACCACGACGCGCGCCTGGACCTGCGGGCGGCGCTGGCGGCCCTGCCGCCCCGGCAGCGGGCCGCGGTGGTGCTGCGGTTCTATTGCGACCTCTCGGTCGAGCAGACCGCAGACGTCATGCACTGCTCCACCGGCAACGTCAAAAGCCAGACCGCGCGCGGGCTGGCAGCGCTGCGCCGGGCCTTCGAGCCTGCGGGCGTCTGGGAGGGGGAGTCATGAACCAGGACCTCAAGGGCCGGCTGGACGAGATCGCGCGGACGCCCCGTCCCGGCCCGCCTCCGGACGTCGCCGCCGCGGCCGCACGTGGTCGCAGGGTCCTGCGGACCCGCCGCGTGACGACGGCGCTCGCCTCCGCCACGGCGATCGGCTTGGCGGTCTCCGTCACGGCGAACGCGCTGACCGGCGAGTCGGGGGACCCGCCTCCGGTGACGACGGCGGAGCCCGGGATTCCGTCGCTGACGCAGCGAGGCGCCTTCGGCTGGCTCCCGACGGGATACGAGGTGACCCGCCTGCACGCGAACGGTAGTAGGTACTTCGCGGAGGCGAACGCGCCGCGCAGGAACGGCAGCAGCGCCGAGGGCGATCCCGCGGGTATCAGCCTGCACGTTTCCCCAGACGGGGCAACGGTGATCAAAGGCCAGGAACAGCCCGCCGGGCGGATCAAGGGACGTCCCGCCTGGTGGAAGGTCCGGCCGGGCACGCAGACTTCCGCCGAGGCCGAGCTGGTCTGGCAGCACGGCAAGGGCAAATGGGCCAGCCTGATCGTCAACGACCGGAAGATCGCCACGGAGCCCGTTATGCGGCGGATCGCCGAATCGGCCGTCTTGCCCGCACAGCCGATCGCGCTGCCGGTGAAGATCAAGGGTGTTCCACGCGCGGATTTCATCAGTGTGACTCTCACCCAGAAGCCGCGCCTGAGCCTCGATCTTGGCTTCACGCTCCACCAAAGCCGTTCGGAGCAGGGCCTGCTCATCACCGTGGCCCCGGCCCGTCCGCTGTCGAGTTACAGCAAGCGCGGGAAGCCCTTCAAGCCCAATGCCCGCGTCGACGGCCACGCCGCGTACACGGGTGAGCGGCGGCCCGGTCAGGGTCAGCCCGTTTACTCGTATCTGTGGGTCTTCGGCACTAACGGCTTCGACGTCAAGATCGACGCGGCCGACGAGACCGTCCAGCGCCTCAGGGCGTCGGGCGGGCTTACCGGGCTTTACCGGCGGATGACCCTGCTCGGCGCCGACCCCGCCCGCTGGAGCAAGACGCCGCTGGAGTGATCTTCGACCGCGAGAAGGGATCGGACTGCAGGCGCTGCACGTCACAGGCAGGACGCCTGGACAGAGCACACTGTGATCTCGCGGCGCCCGTCACGATCGGCCAGGCCGCTGAGTAGTGTCGTCCGGTCTTTCACCGCCGGTGCACGCCGGTTGAACAGAGGCTTCAGGGACTGCCAACTGGGCGTCGGGCCGCATACGCTCGCAGTGTGGACAGGCGCATCTTCGGGCTTGAGAACGAGTACGGCATCACCTGTACCTTCCGCGGTCAGCGGCGGTTGTCACCGGATGAGGTGGCCCGTTATCTGTTCCGGCGGGTGGTGTCGTGGGGTCGTAGCAGCAATGTGTTCCTTCGTAACGGTGCGCGGTTGTATCTGGATGTGGGTAGCCACCCCGAGTACGCCACGCCTGAATGTGACAGCGTCATCGATCTGGTGACGCATGACAAGGCGGGCGAGCGGATCCTGGAGGGGCTGCTGGTCGACGCTGAGCGGCGGCTCCGCGAGGAGGGCATCGCAGGCGACATCTACCTGTTCAAAAACAACACCGACTCGGCCGGTAACTCCTACGGCTGCCATGAGAACTACTGCGTCAGTCGCCACGGCGAGTTCGGCCGCCTCGCGGACGTGCTGATCCCGTACCTGGTGACCCGGCAGATCATCTGTGGGGCGGGCAAGGTGCTGCAGACACCTCGCGGCGCGGTCTACTGCGTGTCGCAGCGGGCCGAGCACATCTGGGAGGGCGTGTCGTCGGCGACAACGCGGTCCCGGCCGATCATCAACACCCGGGATGAGCCGCACGGTGATGCCGAGCGGTTTCGCCGGCTGCATGTGATCGTGGGTGACTCGAACATGAGTGAGACCACGATGTTGCTGAAGGTCGGTGCGACCGACCTGGTGTTGCGGATGATCGAGGCCGGGGTGGTGATGCGCGATCTGACGCTGGAGAACCCGATCCGGGCGATCCGTGAGGTGAGTCATGACATGACCGGTCGCCGTAAGGTGCGGCTGGCCAACGGCCGTGAGGCCAGCTCGCTGGAGATTCAGAAGGAGTATTTCGGCAAGGCCAAGGATTTTGTCGACCGGCGCGGTGGCGATGAGGTCGCGATGCGGGTGCTGGAGCTGTGGGAGCGGACGCTGCGGGCGGTGGAGACCGGCAACCTGGATCTGGTCGCGCGGGAGATCGACTGGGTGACCAAGTATCAGCTGATCGAGCGTTACCGCCGCAAGTACGATCTGCCGTTGTCCTCGCCGCGGGTGGCTCAGCTGGATCTGGCCTACCACGATGTGCACCGCGAACGTGGCCTGTATTACCTGCTGGAAAAGCGCGGCTCGGTGGAACGGGTGGCCAAGGATCTGGAGATTTTCGAGGCCAAGTCGGTGCCGCCGCAGACCACGCGGGCGCGGCTGCGCGGTGAGTTCATTCGCAAGGCGCAGGAGAAGCGCCGCGACTTCACCGTCGACTGGGTCCACCTCAAGCTCAACGACCAGGCCCAGCGCACCGTCCTGTGCAAAGACCCGTTCCGATCCGTCGACGAACGCGTCGACAAGCTCATCGCCAGCATGTGACGCACGAAGCACGGGTGTCGGAGCCGCCACACTGTCGGAGCCGCCACACGACGACAGGATGGCGACCGAGCTCCCGACCGAGGCCGCAGAGCTGGGCTGCTGCGAACCCACCTTGCCTCCGGTGGACGCGACCAAACCCGCAGCCCCCGCTACCGAGCATCGACAACTGAGTCGCCGCTTGTCTCCGCCACAGACGTCGGAGGCATCGATGACGTTGATGCCTCCGTCGAGGGCGCGGCGGACGATGCGCACGCAGTCGTCGGGATCGGGGTTGCCGTACGGCCCGAACAGCATCGTGCCCAGGGTGTAGGCGCTGACCTGGATGCCGGTCCGGCCGAGCGGGCGGGTCTGCATGGGGATTTTCCTGTGCGGTGGAGGAGTGCGGCCGGGGCCGGCCGCACTCCTCGTGGGTGGTGGGGAAGGTCAGGCCTGGGTGTACTCGGCCGCGACGTCGACGATCCAGGTGACGCCGAAGCGGTCGGCGAGCATCCCGAAGGCGGGCGCCCACTGGGCGGGGCCGAACGCCTCGATCACGGTCGCGCCCTTGGCGAGGCCCTCCCACACGGGGGTGACCTCGTCGATGCTCTCGCCGCGGACGGAGAGGAAGAACGGCTCCTTGGTGATCGTGGTGCCGTTTTCGCGACGCGTGCTGGGCGCCCCCGGGGCCGCCAGCGTGTGCTCGCCGGGGGCCGCCAGCGGGTGCTCACCGGGGGCCGCCGGCGGGTGCTCACCGGGCACGTCGTAGGCCATGACCCGGAAGCCGTTGTCGGCGACGACCTGGCCGAACACGACGTTCGTGGCGCCGGGCAGTTCGGCGGGCATCCCGAAGTCGGCGTAGGTGGCGACGGTGAGCTGCCCGCCGAACACCAACTGGTAGAACTCCAGGGCTTCGCGGGCCTGGCCATGGAAGTTCAGGTGGGCGACAGCGTTAAGCGACATGGTGTTCCGGTCCTTCACGAGTGGTTCCTGGTGCCGGAGGCTTCCAGCGACAAGAACCACGATGTCGGCAGTACCGGTCAGAGAACGTCCGCTACTCGTGGCATGGTGAGAACGTGCCGATCGCCTCCTCGACGACGACCTCCAGCCGGCTGCTGTCACTGCTGTCCATGCTGCAGGCGCGCCGTGACTGGCCGGGCGGCCTGCTCGCCGAGCGGCTGGGCGTCAGCGAGCGGACAGTGCGCCGCGACGTCGACCGGCTGCGCGAGCTGGGTTACCCAGTGCAGGCGGTCAAGGGCCCCGACGGCGGCTACCGGCTCGAAGCGGGCAGTCAGATGCCGCCACTGCTGTTCGACGAGGAGCAGGCAGTCGCGCTGGCCGTGGCTCTGCGGATCGCCGTCGGGACGGGCGCGGGCATCGAGGAGGCAGCCGCGCGGGCTCTTGCCACGGTGCGGCAGGTGTTGCCGTCGCGGTTGCGGCACCGCGTCGATGCCCTCGAGGTCAGCGCGGCCATGCACGCCGCCGATCCTCAGGTCGACACCGATGTCCTGCTCACGCTGAGCGCTGCGGTCCACGCCGGGGAGGAGCTGCGGTTCGATTACCGCTCGCCGGGACGCCCTGATGACGCCAAGCCGCGCCCGCCCCGCCGGGTGCAGCCGCACCATCTCGTGGTGCGGGCCGGGCGCTGGTACGTCATCGGCTGGGACCCTGACCGCGACGGCTGGCGGACTTACCGTGCCGACCGGATGACACCGCGTGTCCCGACCGGACCACGGTTCGTTCCCCGTGAAGTGCCGGGTGGCGACGTGGCCGCCTTCCTGTCGGCCCGGTTTAAGGGCTCCGGGAGCACCAACGCCTGGCCCTGCCGCGGCGAGGTGATCCTCGGCCTGCCCGCAGCTGAGGTGGCGCCGTTCGCCGGTGACGGTGTCGTCGAGGAACTCGGCGCCGCCCGCACCAGGCTGACGACGGGGTCCTGGTCCTGGGCCGCCCTCGCGGCGGCGTTGGCCCGCTTCGGCACCGAGATCGAGGTGGTTGCCCCGCCGGAGCTGCGTTCGGCGTTCGCGGAGCTGTCCCGTCGCGCCAGCCGCGCCGCGGAGACCGGGTAGGGCAGCTGGCCACATGCCGGCGGACTCCAGCGACCTCACGCGATCCGCCTGCCGCCCGGCAATCGCCCGGCGGCGCTGCGGCTTTGGCAGCGCGCACGCTGGTTGCGGCGGGGACGTTCTCCCGAGCTTCCCGAGCAGGCACCGGGGAGCCGCGCCTACGTTCAACCGGGAAGTTGGACCCGGACGCTGTCCTCCTTGCCGGTCGGCTCGATGATCCTCGCCAGCACGAGCTGCCGGAACACCTCATCCCACCGGTGACGTCGTGGAACCCGAGTGCATCGTGGGCACGGCACAACGCGTCCCACAGGTTCCCCATCTGCGAGCCGGTGATCTCCAAACGGACCGCCCGAGCTGGCGGCCTCGGCAACCGCGAGCCAGAGGTCCAGCTCAGCCTGCCCCGCCTCGTTCCGCTCCTTCGCCACGATCTGCACCGCCGTCGCCCCCTACGAGGTCTTCACGATCCGCACGTACGCCACCGCAGAACCCTGATCGCCGTCCGGCCAGTGCGCAATCCGTCAAAGCTCCGAAGCGTTTGCGCATGTCAACGCCTCTGTCGCGGGTGGCTTGTCACTGCCGGCGCCGTGACTCCTCGGAACCGTCGGAGCCGTTCGCTTTGTGGCAAATCAGGCGGCGCCGATCTGAGTCTGGCGCCGCCTGAGTCACTCATCCACAGGTCATGGCCGTGGCGGGCTTCTACCGGGTCGTCCAGCGTTCGAGCCGGGTGAAGCCGGCGGTGAAGGCGGGGAGCATGGGGCGGAAGGTTGTCGGAGAGAGGGCGATGAGGCCGTCGGTGTGGGGACCGCCGGGGACGCGGGTCGTACGGTGCAGGGCCGAGCGGCCGGCGTCGGTGACGAGCCGCTCGTAGGCGGCGGCGTAGCGGGACGGCGGGGTCAGTGCGTCCAGAGTGCCCTGGACGCTGACGAGGGGACGGCCGATGCGGCCGGTCAGCGAGACGCGAGCGATGGCGCGCTGGACCGCGCGCGGACGCGTGGTGAGATCGTAGGTGGCCTCGTCGCCGGTGTAGGAGGGGTCGAGTTCGGCGCGGACCTGGTGCTGGAGCGGTCCCCACAGGTTCTGGAAGCTGAACGGCCAGGCCGGTTCGGAGCCTGCTGGGTAGCCTGCGGCGAGGAGGGCGGCATGCGCGCTGGTGTCGCCTGTGGCGTAGGGCGGATAGGCGCGGAGCGCGGGCGGCAGCGTGGTGAGCAGGCTGGTGCGTGGGGTGAAGATCAGGGCATTCCAGTCGATGCCGCCGGTGTAGAGCGAGGGGTGACGTTCCAGTTGCCAGCGCACCAGATAGCCACCTGCCGACAGGCCCGCGGCGTAGGTGCGGGCGGGGGGCTGCCCGTAGTGGCGGGCGACGGCCTTCTTGGCGGCCCGGGTGAGTTGGGTGAAGCGGTGGTGCCATTCGAGGATGGCGTCACCGGGGCGGGCACCGTCCCCCGCCAGGTTCGGACCGGTGTTGCCCTTGTCGGTGGCGGCGTAGGCGTAGCCCCTGCCCAGAACCTGGTCGCTGATGATCGGGTCGTTGGCGTACTGCTCGCGGGTCCCGGGCGGCCCGGCGACGACCAGGCCGCCGTTCCATCGCCTGGGCAGGCGCAGCACGAACTGGGCGTCGTGCTTCCATCCATGGTTGGTGTTGGTCGCCGAGGTGTCGGGGAAGTAGCCATCGACCTGCACGCCCGGCACCCCCGACGGCGTGGTGGTACCGGGGGCGATCAGGCCGGCCCAGTCGGCGGGGTCGGTATGCCCGGACACCACGGTCCCGGCCGTGGTCAGGTCATGCAGGCAGGCGGTGACGCTGTACCGGGCGCCGGGCACCCGGACGTCGGGGCAATCCTGGGCGGAGGCCGGGGCGGCGGGCATCGACAGCCCAGCGGCGAGCGACGCGGTAACGAGCAGTGAGCGCATGAGACCTTCCCCTGGTGCGAGGTGACTCCAAGGAAGCTAAAACCCCCTGACCGTGACCAATAAGTGCCATCTGTCCAGGATCTGTTGGCCAGAAGGCACATGACCTCCGGCACTACCAGGCGGTGCTGGCCACGCTGCTCCCCCGGAACGGGCGATGATCGCAGGCCGAGACGCAGACGTACTTTGGTGAACCTGAGACGGGTGACGTCGCCGTCAAAAGGTCCCGGAGCTTAGATGCTCCGGGGCGTTCTCGCTGCTTAGAGAAGTGGGCAGGGGCGGGGTCGAACGACCGACCCTCCGCTTTTCAGGTACAGCAGCCGTCATGGTGGGAGGTATCTGCCCGAGGCCAGCGGCGATTGACGTGTGTTGATGGCTTTCATCGGTGGCGGTTGTTGCTGTCACGTGTGCCGGTGTCGCCGACACCTATCAACGGTCGGTGTCCTTGGGGTGGCGGGGAGATGCGTAGACGGTCCACACTGTGCGGTCGGCATCGTTGATGACGTAACGCACACGGCCGCCGCTTGTGACCTCGTATTCCCACTGCTCCAAATCTCGGCTGTTGTGCTTATGGGTGCGAGATCTCCGCGGAACCGGTGTTGTCGAGCATGGTTGCTACGGGAACGTGGGTCGGAGCGGAGCGTCTCAAGGCAGCGGCGTGTATTGGCCAACGCGAGTCGGCACAGTTCCTCCCAGCCGCGCACTGCATCGCTGGTGCTCGATCGACTTTGGTGATCCGCTGGCCGACGAACGACGGATGGCGGTGATGCCCCTGGTCAAGCTTGGCTCGAGGGTGTGATCGAGACCAAAGGACTCCACAAGCGCTACCGCGGGATCACTGCAGTTGATGACCTGTCGTTCACCGCACCTGCCGGGCAGGTGACGGGCTTCCTGGGGCCGAACGGGGCGGGCAAGACCACGACCATGCGGATCGTGCTGGGGTTGGAGCGGGCAACGTCCGGCAGTGCCACGATCGACGGTCGCCCGCTGCGCGAGCACGCGGCTCCGCAACGTGTGGTCGGGGCCGTGCTGGAGGCCGGTGGCGCGCCGGCGGGCATGACCGCCCGAGCGCATCTGCGGTGGCTGGCCGCTGCGGGCCGCATCCCTGACACGCGCGCCGATGACGTGCTTGAGCAGGTCGGCCTTGCCCCGGTGGCCACGCGGCGCATCGCAGCTCTGTCGCTGGGGATGCGCCAGCGTCTGGGGATCGCCGCCGCACTGCTGGGCGACCCCGCAGCGCTGATTCTCGACGAGCCGGTCAACGGGCTCGACCCCGACGGCGTGCGATGGGCTCGCCACTTGAGGCCAGTGTTACTCGGCGAACATTCCGCGCTGGCTCTCCGGGGCCGCGGTGGAGAGCTTGGCGGGGGTGGCGGCGCCGGGATCCCACGGCTAGCTGCCCTGGCCACTGGCCCTGGCGTGCGTGATCACCTGGCTCCTCGCGTCGTGCACGATCGCGACCCTGCGGCTGCCGCGCATGGACATCCGCTGAACCCCATCGGCCTGAAGAAACGCAACCGGGCTGGAAGGAAGGACACAACACCATGGCACGTATTCAGCTGAGCGCCGGCGCCACCGCGGCGCAGGTGATGGACACCGTCCGCGAAACCTTCGAAAGCCGTGACTACCTGTGGGAGCGGTCCGGCCCGGACACCGCGACCGCCAGCGAGGGCGGGAAGCCGATCGGCAACCTTGGTGTCGGCGTCTCGCAACGCCTTCGTGTGGCCATCACCGTCGATACCGGCAAGCAGCGGCTGGTTCTGCGGCAGGAGACGATCGGAGCCGCCTACCTCAACGCCGGCGGCCCCCACGTCTACCTCCGGCTCGCCTCCCGGTACAGGAAGATGGTCAAAGCCGTGCGCCAGGACCTGGCGGCTGCGGCTCTGCATTGAGTCACGTCGGCGAGCGAGTGTTGGTGAGGAGAGGTATGAAGGGCATCGGGCTGGGTCCCGTGCAGGTGGCCCTCGCGCTCGGTGCGGCGGCGCTCATCGGCGCCGTCCTGGGGCTGGTCGCCATGCCCGAGGCCGCCCCCGCCCTGCTGGCCACGCTGGCTGCGCAGTGGGCCGCCTCGGCCATCGCGCCGCAGGCGATGCGGCACCCGGTGCTGTGGGCGGTCGTGATCGCCGTGGTCACCATCGCCCCGATCGCCCTGGACACGCGGCTGGCCGAACTGGCAGGCAGCGGCGCCATGGCCTGGATGCCGTTCGCCCTGACCTGGGGAGCGCTCAACCTGTTCACCCTGGCCCGCGGCCTCGTAGGCGCGATCGCCGGCTCGACCGTTCTGCTGTGCGCCGCCGCTGCCCAGGCCGCAGCGACCGTCATGGGAGGGGTGCCGTGGACGCCGGCGCTGCTCGCCGCGAGCGTGCCGTTCCTGGCAGGTGCGCTCCTCGCCGCCCTGCTTCACCTGCGTGACGCCCGCCAGGATCGGGTCCGCCGCGTTCCGGCCGCGCCACCCCAGCCAACCGCAGCGCCCCAGCAAGCCGCGCCGCTCCAGGACCCGGTGTCCGGGACCTTGCTGGCGTGCCGACGTGCGCTGGCGATCGTGAGCCTGCGCTGCGACGAGCTGCATGCGGTCAGCACCGACCGAGCGGTTCAGCGGGCGGCCGCCGACCTCACACAAGTCGCGCAAAACGCGCTGGCCGGCCGCGCCGATGGCACGCTCCCACCGCACCTTCCATCGCCGCTGGCGGGCGCCTTGACCGCCGACGAGGTCCCGCAGGCCCTGGCCGGCCGCGGCGGGCCGGAAAGGAGAGGTGAACCTTCCCGCGCCACAGCAGCAGAGCCACCCCAACCGCCCGGACTGTCCGAGCTGTCTGACCGCGAACGCGAGATCCTACGGCTTGTCGCCACCGGCGCTACCAACGCCGAGATTGGCCGCAGCCTCTACCTCAGCGAAGCCACGATCAAACAGTACGTCTCTCGCCTCATGCGCCGATTCGAGCGCGACAACCGCACCCGCTTGGCACTGCTAGCGGTGAAATGGTTCGAAGAACCCTCCCACCCGGAAAAGCCGTACTCCGCCTCCGCACCCCCCGAAACTGGGTAGCCCATAACGCGGGCCCCAGCGCGGGGAGGGTGCGTACGTCAGACGGTGACGTTGGCCCCCGGGATCCGGCACCGCCAGGCCCCCAGGCCCCCAGGGCCTCCAGGACCTCGCGCAGCCCTCACCGAGAGGGGGTGAGCTCGTACTCGACGCGACGCGGGATCTGCCCGCAGGTGGTGCGGACGCTGACAACTTCACCTCGCCATCCTGAAGCAACCACCGCCGCCCACTGCGCTCTCCGCATGGATCTACCTGAGGTTCCACGACCGGCGGGGCATCTAGCGGCGTGAATGTACAGATGACGGCTGGTGGTAGCCGCCGTATCTACAGGCCAAGTTCCGACCGGCTTGCTGCCTTTGGGCGGGATGGTGTTTGCCTTAGCTCAAGGAGGTGCCGGGCGGTAGCGCAGGAGGGCGATGCCTGAGCGGAACGGGCGGGTCTCGGCCAGGTGCAGCTTCGGGATCCTGGCCACGGCCGCAACGGGGCGTCGCTGTTGACCGCTCCCAGCAGGAGCGGCCAGAGACCGGTGCGGGGATGCCGGGCCAGCAAGTCGGCCCAGCGCGCTCCCGCTTCCGCCTCGTACAACGTGTCGGCCAATCGTTCGCTGCGCGACACCTGGCCGGTGGCCGGTACTTCCAGGCCGCGCCGGTCAGCGTCGGTGACGTACAACGGCGGCTGGTCAGTTGCGGGCCGACAGATCGACCGGGTTGGGCATGGACGAGCCGTTCACGTCGGCTGACGTGTCCGGCGCGAATGTGCCCGGCACCGGTGGGTTGCCGGTGCCGGGCACATCAGGTCAGAACGTCAGTCCCGGACGAACAAGGCCCAGCCCCGCATGGGGTCGAGCTGGCAGACGTAGCCGGTGTAGCCGTGGCGTAGGTAGTACGCGCCGCCGACCTTGCAGGCGTCCCTGCTCGGGTAGAAGGCGATGAAGGTCAGGGCAGAGGCGGATGCCGGGGCGGAGGCGGATGCCGGGGCGGCGGGGGCGGCCGAGGCGGCCCCTGCCAGGGCGGCACCGGTGATGCTGAACAAGGCCGCGGTCCCGAGGGTGGCGGTGAGGCGAACGACACGTCGCATGATGGGGTTCTCCTGCGATCAACGGTTCTGCTCTGGGTGTGTTCGCCCGGCCGGGGCGCTTCCATGATCATTCATGCCGTCACCCGGCGCAATCTTCTTGATCAACTACTTTGGGTCACTTGCCGGGATTGGCCCGCAAGAGGGATCGGCACAGGAGTCAGCGGTTGGAGCCCGCCACCTGCGACGACTGGGCTCCGCAAGGCGGCCACTGGGCTCCGCAGGGCGGCCACCCGCGCCTGGACACGTGCCCAGAAAGCAGTCGCCAGGCCACGCCCGCAGGCGAGCCATGGCCCGAGCTCGCCCGTTGTGACACTGGTCGTTCAGGCTGGTGGAGAGCGCTTATTCGGAAGGTCCGGCATTTACCCCTGAAGCGGCCCGTGCTGAACGGAAGTGCGCGGCGGGAACGAAGTTCGGGATGGTCGCCGTATGACCTATGAGCCCGAAAGGCCAAGCCCAGAAGATCTTGCGCGGCGGATTCGGTGGTTGAGTGGTACACCGGCATCAGAGCCAACCACAGCGTCCAGCGACCCGAGCGAGATGAGCCGGTTCTGTCGCCGAGAGCCGGCACCGGTTCGGCCCCGGGCTTCGCGCGGGGCCGATGGCTGTGGGTGGAGAGGGTCAGCTCGCGTTCTGTTGGTGTGACTGAGCGCTTCAGTTGGCGAGTGAGCGCCTCGGTTGGCGGCAAGTGTCCGCGGTGATGTCCGCTGACGTCTTTCAGTCGAGGATCGCGGTGGCTTCGATCTCGACCAGGTGGTCGGGGACGTCGAGTGCCGCAACGCCTATCAGCGTGGCCGGCGGGGCCGGGGTGATCCCCAGCTTCGCGGCTGCGCGGGAGATCCCTTCCAGGAGCGCCGGCATCTTGTCGGGAGTCCAGTCGACGACGTAGAAGGTCAGCTTCGCCACGTCGTCGAAGGAGCCGCCGATCTCGGCCAGGGCGGTGCCGACGTTGAGATAGCTCTGCTCGACCTGGGCGGCGAGGTCGCCTTCGCCGACCGTGACCCCCTCGGCGTTCCATGCGACCTGTCCGGCGATGAAGACGAGCCTCGATCCGGTTGAGATCGACACCTGCCGGTAGACATCGATCTTGGGCAGTCCGTTGGGGTTGACGAAGGTGATGGCCATGTCTGTCTCCTTGTCCTGAGCGCCTGTGGGCTCGCGTCCGCGAGGACCCGAGACGCATTTGGTCTCTTGTGGTTACTCAGGAACTGTAGGAGAGTGAGGGCTGACATGGAAGAACGCACTTTTCAGTGACTGGAGAACCTTATGGTGACCAAGCAGTTCACGGGCTCGCCCGAGGACGCAGATCTGGCGCGTGCGGACTCCTTGGCGCGGGAGATCTTCTCCGACGTCGCCAACAAGTGGGCGTTCCTGATCGTCGAGGGTCTGGGTGATCGCACCCTGCGCTTCAGCGAGCTGCGGAACGAGATCGAGGGCATCAGCCACAAGATGCTCACCCAGAACCTGCGCATGCTGGAGCGCAACGGCCTGGTCGAGCGCACCGTGTATCCCACTGTCCCACCACGGGTCGAATACACCCTCACCGAGCCGGGCCAGGCTCTGCGAGCGACAGTCGACGGGATGTGCGGCTGGACCCGCCAGTATCTCGGTCACATCGAGGCCGCCCGCCGTCACTTCGACCCCTGAGGCGGAGTGTGACTGAGCGCTCATCAGACATGACGCTTCCCGCCACCCCGCACGCCCATCCGCCAACTGAAGTGCTCAGTCACAGTTGGGCGCGTGCGCGGCTCTGAGCGAGGCGGTAGGAGTCGGTTCCGGTCTCGATGATGGCGCCGTTGAAGGTGAGCCGGTCGACGATGGCGGCGCAAAGACGCGGGTCGGTGAAGGTCTTGGCCCAGCCGCCGAAACTGTCGTTGGAGGCGATGGCGAGGCTGTTTTCTCCTCGCGCTCGGTCAGCACCTGGAACAGCAGCTCCGCGCCACGCTTGTCGAGTTCCATGTAGCCGAGCTCGTCGATGCAGAGCAGGTCGACGCGGCCATAGCGGGCGATGGTCTTGTTGAGCACCATGTCGTCGGCAGCCTCGACCAGCTCGTTCCCCAGTCTGGTGGCCATGGTGTATTTGACCCGGTATCCCTTCAGGGCTGCCTCGGAGCCCAGCGCGATCAGCAGGTTTGCCGGGTTTAACCGTGCCTGTCGGTGAACGTGCCGGCAGCGCGGGCCTGCTCCAGAGCGGTCGCGCCCGGCAGGGCACCGGGCTTGCGGACCAGGACCTCCAGGTAGTGGTCGAGGACTAGTCGGCGGGCGCCCTTGGCCAGCAGCCGCTCGTGCCGGGCCACCTCGGTTTGACCGTCGTAGGCAATCACCTCGGACGCGTGCAGCTTCACCCGGACGGTCCGGCCGATCAGATGGGCGGGCACCGAATAGCGGTTGGTGCGCACGCTGATCTGGCTGTAGCGATCCACCCGCAGCGACAACGTCAACCCGGTTTCGAACGACTCGTCCGGGACCGGCTTGAGCAGCGGCCGCTCGACGGCCAGGTGCTCACCGATCGTCCGCGGCCGGGCACCGAGACCAGGTGATTTCGGCGGAACCAGCCGGTATCGCCTTCCACTCCGCCCTTCTCGTGCGCACCGTCGATGCCCGGCTGGCAGTAGAACGCCTCGATGCCGTAGTGGGACCGGAACGCCGTCCAGCGCGCGGTCTCCACCCTCGCCCGGGTGAACCCCAGAACCTGGACGACCGCGGCCTTGAGATTGTCGTAACGGACCTTGCCCGTCGGCACTCCGCCCAGCACTCTAAAAGCGTGGACGTGCCCCTCGAAGAACGCCTCCTGACCTCCGGAGGCGAACACGCTTCTCCGCGCTAAGAGCGATCTTGTTGGGTCACCAATCGCGCCACTTGTCCGTGATCTCGGACGGGTCGATTCCGCGGCGTTCGGCGAGCGCCTCAAATCGATTCCGGCTTCGGTGAGTGATTCGTCGATGTATTCGCAGAGTTCTTCCCGGTCGCTGGTGTCGAAGGCGGGACTGCGGGCACCGTCGATGGCGTTCACCGCGAGCACGACATGTTCGATGGCGCCGAAGACCTGCTCGTCGGAGGGATGGCCGAAGGATGCGAGCTCGTCTTCGAAGGCCCGCATCGCGGCATCGATGCGATCCAGCTGGGCGGCTGGGCGTTGAGCCGACAGCTCCGTGTCTGTTCGCCAGTTCTGGGTTGGCCTGATCGTCATTGACGCGGACTGTAGCGGGACGTTCATTGGGCGGCTTATGAACAGCTGGAATCCCGAGAGATGAGTGATCGCTCTCCTCGTGGGCGTTGATCGTTTCTCATCCGATAGCCTCGCCGGATGTCCATCGAGGTCACCCTGGCTAACGTGCTCGCCCACTGCGGTGGCGATCCGGGACAGGCTGCGCATTATTTGTCGCGTGCAATTGCTGTGGCGCCGAGCGATCCGGCGTCCTATGCGGCCGTTGCCGAGTTGCTCCCCGAGCTCGGCGATCTGCCTGATGGCGATGCGAGGGTCGCGCCGGTCCTGGCCTTCCGGCACTTTCGGGACGGCCGTATGGATGATGCCGCGCTGGTCCTTGGTGCGCTCGGTGGTGTAAGTCCCCGGTTCGCTTGGGCTGAGGCTCCGTGGTTTTCCGACGAGCGTTTCCTGTCCGGAGTGAGCGCGGGAGCTCTGTGCGAGGCGGGGCAGCGGCTCTTTGACTACGGGGCGGTGCCTGACGAGGTCGCGTTGCTGCCCTGGTTGCGGGCGGTAGAGACCCTCGTGGAACGGCCGGACGTGGGCTCCGAGGATTTGGCCAGGATGGCTGTCTTGCTGCGCGTTTTCGGCAGGACGGATGAGTCACTGGCTCTCTGTGACCAGGCCGATGCTGCGGGTCTGACCGTCTTGGCGGAGGTCGTCCGAGGGGGCACCTGGCGTGTTCTGGGGAACCTGGACGAAACCGCCGCTGCGTTCCACCGGGCCTTGATCCTGGAGCCGGATAACTGGTCGCTTCACCTCGATCTGTCTGATCTGCAAGCCACGCGGGGCGACCACGACGCCGCGCTGGTCTCCGCCGAAGAAGGCTTGCGCCACGCGCCAGACGAACCCAAGTTGCTCGCCGCCCGCGCAGCCCATCACGCCCGCCTCATCGGCACGGCTGCAGCGCTCAGCGAGTTCGAGCGTCTGGCCTCCGTCCTCGATCCCAGTTACGCTCACTGGCTTCGAGAGCAGGCCCAGGGACCGAATTAGCGCCGCCGCAGGCTCACGACAACCCGTCAGTTCCGTCCTCGCATCATGATGCTCTGAGCCGTAGTCGTTCGGCCTTCTGTTTCTTCTCGGCGATATGGCGCAGGCTTTCTTCAAGTGCGGCGACCTCGCCGAGCCATTGCATCTGGCGAGCCTCTTGCAATCGTTCGCGGGTGTTGTCCTCGATCTGGAGTAGGCGCGGGACTTGGGCGGGGTCGAGGCGGAGCATGGGGCAGCGAATGCAGGCGTGTTCATGCTGGCAGGGGGTGCCGTAGGGGCGGTGGCGGCTGCCGAGGGCGACTTTGCGGAATCGCAGGTCGTCCATGTCCAGCAGCCGCGTCACCGCGGGATTGTCTGCTGCCCGCGCGTGCGGGTTGTCGGCCTCGCACCGGCACAGGATCATCTCGGAGTCCCGGAACTGGCCGTCTTCCAACCGCCGTGACGCGATCGCTTCGAGGTCCCCGGTGGGCCAGGGATCACCGCGGCGGATCGCGATGAACTCCGCCTCCCGGCGACGTTGCCGGATCCGGGCCAGCCGCCGATCCAGGACCCGAGCGTCGGGATGTTCGATCCCCATCGCGCTGATCTTGCCCACCACGACAGCTGATGGTGGCTCTCCTGCAGAGCGAGCGTCTCCCACCACTCCTGGCACCGGTCCGGCTCCGACAGCCATGCCGACACCGCCGCAGGGATCCACGGGTCGGTCGCCTTGTCGCGCGGCAGGCCACGCGACGTGTCTGTTGTAGGGCTTCATCTAGGCAAAGTCTGGATGAGGCTCGTCGGGCAGCCCATCGATGTCCCGCACTATTTCCGGCATGACCAAGTGCCTACTGAGGTTGAACTCGTGGTGTCGTAGGGGCTGACGGCCGGCCGTCGGCCGCGGTATCACCGGAGGCGCGCGGTATCCACAAGGGGGCGGGCTGACCGCCGAACGTCAGCAGTTCTTGATCCCCAGATCGGCGGCAACCGACCTGATCGTCGCCCCGGGCCGCGACTGGTACAGCGCGACCGCGTCCGCCTTGAACTGCGGCGGATAGTTCTTCATGACCACGAGATGTCCGTTCTCAGATCCTCAGGTTCCCCCTCAACGACTCCTCATCGCCCCAACCAAGACAGCGAGGTCAGATCGCTGATGAGACGTCTGGCCGACCGCGCCTACGGGTGCGTGTCCGTGATCGCGATGACCTCGTCGAGGCGGTCCAGGGCGGCCTGCAGGTCGTCGATCTTGGCCTGGATGCGCTCGCGCTCGGCTCGCAGCATGGCTCGTTGCTCGGCGTCGGTGTGCCCGGAGTCCCAGCACGGAAGGAGTTCGGCGATCCTTCGGCTGGTCAGGCCGGCGGCGAACATCTGCTGGAAGAAGCGCACTAGGGTGACGGCGTCCTGCCGGTACAGGCGCTGGCCGGACGGGCTGCGCTCCGCGATGAGCAGCCCTTGCTGCTCGTAGTAGCGCACGGCGCGCACCGAGACGCCGGCACCCCGTGCCACCTCGCCGATGCGGATCAACCGCTCGGCCGCGGCCACTGTGACAGTCATGGTGATTCCTCTCACCCCTGGCCCTGACGACCAGGACTTGCCTCTGACGCTAACGTCAGGTCTTAGCGTCCCGGACATGGATATCAACAACTCCGTCGCCCTTGTCACCGGAGCCAACCGCGGCCTGGGCCGCGCCTTCGCCCAGCGCCTGCTCGAACGGGGCGCCCGCACGGTCTACGCTACGGCCCGCCGACCGGAGACCGTGGACCTGCCCGGGGTCGAGGTGCTGCCCCTCGACATCACCGATCCCGCATCCGTGAGGGCCGCCGCCGAGGCCGCCCCGGACGTCTCGCTGCTCATCAACAACGCGGGAATCAGTACGGGGACCGACCTGGTGACCGGTTCGCTGGACGCGGTGCGGCACGAGCTGGAGACCAACATGTTCGGCCACCTGGGAATGATCCGGGAGTTCACGCCGGCGCTCGCCAGGAACGGCGGGGGCGCGATCGTCAACGTCCTCTCCGCCATGTCGTGGTTCGGGGGCAAGGGCGCCAATGCCTACCACCTGACCAAGGCCGCCGCCTGGGCCATGACCAACGGCGTCCGCCTGGAGCTCGCCGAGCAGGGCACGCTCGTCACAGCGGTACACCTCGGCCTGGCCGACACCGACATGGCGGCGGGCTGGCCCGTGGACAAGATCGCTCCGTCGGACCTGGCCGACGCGGCGCTCGACGGTGTTGAGGCGGGCTCCGCCGAGGTCCTCGCCGACCAGTGGAGCCGGGACGTCAAGTCCCGTCTGCCGCTGACGCCGGAAGAGTTCAACGCCGCAATGGACCGCGCCCTGGCGGCACTGATGGCGGCCTGAGGGGCCCTCGGGCCGCACGGACTTCGGTCGGCTGCTTCTCCATCGGCCTCTCGAACTCCTCTACTAGGAGACCATCAGGCGCCTGCCAGGTGGTCGCCGAGCGGGCTGCGGAAGTAGAGCACGTGGCGCCCTTCACGGGAACGGTTGAGCAGCCGGGCCGCGTAGAGCGCCTTAAGGTGCTGGCTGATCGCTCCGGGCGTGACGCCGAACTCGGCCGCGAGGTCGCTGGTGGTGGCGGGTGTGGCCAGATGCGCGAGCAGCCGCGCTCGGACCTCGCCGAGGATGCCGGCCAGCGCTTCGGGCGCGGGTGCGGGCTCGCTCTCCCAGGCCGTGGCCCGTCCCCTGGCCGGGTAGAGCAGCCATGGGGGGCTCGTTCGCGCTCACCGTTCCCGCGGCCTTGCGGGCGAAGATCGTAGGCACGAGGACAAGGCCCTGGCCCGCGACCTCCACCGATTCCGGCAGCGGCTCTGACGGTCGGTCCAGGCTCAGGACACCGTCCGACCAGCTCAGATTGGGCGCGAGATCCTCGAACAAGGCCCCGGCACCGCCCCGGGCCAGCTGCCGCGCCCTGTGGATGATGTCCGCCTCCAGCAGCGCATCCATCCGCGGCCACAAGAGCTGCATGCAGGCAGCCCAGTAGGCGTCCAAGACCTGGACGATCTCATGCAGCAGGACACCGGGCGGCCGACGAAGCACCGGCGGGATCGGGGAGCCCTGGCGCCCGAGGACGCAGCGGCGCCTACCAGGGCGTCTTCAACAGCGGCTTCACCGCAGGCGCCCTGCTGGCGCCCGCAGTCATCACCGCGACCGCGTTCGAGCACGGCAAGGCCGGATGGACGGTCCTCGCCGCGCTGTTCGCGGCCACCGGATTCGCCATACCGGCCACCCGCTGGGCCATGGCCGCCCGCAAGGTCAGCGCAGGATGAACTCGGGCAGGCATGGCGTTGCGGTTGCCTGCCCAACTCGAAGGTGAAGCCAGGCCAGATGTTGGGGTTGACGCAGTGGTCTTGAGACGTCGAGCCCGCCGACTATGCCGGGCTGAGTATCGAGCCCGCCGACTATGCCGGGCTGAGTCCGGAACGCGAGGACTACCTGCGGACGAGGATCGCGCACCGATTAGGTTTCCGCGCCACGCCCGTCTGTAGGTGTGAGATCGACTCACGGGAGGCTGACGCCATGCGGAAACTGACCTTTGGCATGAATGTGACCCTGGACGGCTACATCGCCGCGCCCGGCGACGACCTCGGCTGGAGTGGCGGGGAGGGGCCGGACTCCTCGTCGAGCGACGAGCTGTTCCAGTGGTGGTCCGACCGGGTGGCGGCGACGGGCCTGGCGCTGTATGGGCGCAAACTGTGGGAGACGATGAGTTCCCACTGGCCGACCGCCGACCAGCAGCCGGGTGCCACACCGGCGGAGATCGAGTTCGCACGCCGCTGGCGGGACATGCCGAAGGTGGTGTTCTCCTCGACGATCGACAAGGTCGACTGGAACACCCGCCTGGTCACCGGTGACGCGGTCGCCGAGATCGCCCGGCTCAGGGCCGAGGACGGCGGCCCGATGGACATCGTCGGCGCGACGCTGGCCGGGGCGGCCATGCGGGCCGGGCTGATCGACGAGTACGTGCTGGTCACCTATCCGGTCCTGGTGGGCGGCGGCACGCCGTTCTTCACCACGCTGGACACCTGGGTGAACCTGAACCTGGTCGAGACGCGGACATTTCCCGGCGGCGTGGTGCTGACCCGATACGAGACGAGGCGATGAGCACGGGCCAAATGCTCGGCTCGTAAGGCCAGGTCGAAATCCTTCCTGGCGTGCTCACCGTGACCCTCGGCTATGAGGGAACCCTTCCCCGGCCCTTCCTTGCGTTCCGGGTGAGCTGTTGACCGACTCGCTGAAGATGAGGACGACGGCGTCGTTGATCGTGATGGTGTTCTGCCCCGCCGGCAACGCCGGCATTGCCGGCGGGGGGTGGTGTTCGCGTTGCCGCGTTGTTGTTCAGGTGGTCGGAGTGCTCATTGCGCGGTGACTTCGTGGACGCCGACCTGTGCGCTGGACTCGTCGACGATGGGACTTGTCTGATCACAGCGTCGCGGGCAGGCTCAGCCATGGTTTGTCGGTGGCGTCGAATCCGGTGAGCTCGGCGACCTTCCCGTCGACGATGTGCAGGACCGCGATGGTGAACAAACGGTATTCCGGGTCGTCGGGGGTGCGGAGGTACAGCGCGGCGGCAGGCATGCGGTTGACAGTCGTGGCGATGCAGCGCCAGTCGTCCTTGCCGCGCTGGAAGAGCCCATTGGAGACCCAGCCGTCCACCGCGTCCTTGGCCGTGACGATCACGGTGCCCGGGTCGGGCAGCATCGCGAAGCGCAGGTCGTCGCGCAGCAGGGCCATCAGCCCGTCGAGGTCGCTGCGCTCATGGGCGTCCATATACGACTTCACCACGCCGCGCTCGTCATCCGACAGCTCGTACGTGTCGGGGCTCCGCCAGTCGAGGCGGCGGTCGGGCAGCTGCTCGCGCATCGTCACGCGCGCCCGCTGCAGTGCGCTGGTCACCGATGCGACGGTCAGCTCGAGGGCGTCGGCGGCCTTCGACGCCGGCCAGCCGAGGACGTCGCGCAGGATGAACACCGCCCGCTGCCGCGGCGGCAGGTGCTGGACGGCGACGATGAACGCCAGCTCGATCGTCTCCCGCGCCACCACCGATTCCTGCGGGTCCTCCGGGAGCATCCGGTCCGGGTAGGGCTGCAGGTAGTGCACTTCCGAGCCCGCGTCCGGCAGCTCGGCAGGCACGGGTGTGCGGTCGTTGCGCTTCTCCAGGAAGTCGAGGCAGGCGTTCGTCGCGATCCGGTACAGCCAGGTCCGCAACGCAGCGTGGCCCTTGAACGACTCCCGCTTGTTCCACGCCCGCAGGAACGTCTCCTGCGTCATGTCCTGGGCGTCCTCGTAGTTCGCGAGCATCCGGTAGCAGTGCACCTGCAGCTCACGCCGGTAGCGCTCCGTGATGAGCGCGAACTGTGCTGTGTCATTTGAGCGGGCCGCCGCGATGAACGCGGCCTTGTCGGCGCCTAGCAGGCTGGCGTCGGTCATGGTCGTCCATCCTTCCGCAGGTAGCGAGGGGCTACCAGAACTGACGACGTGGCGGAGGATTTCTGATCGGTGAAGCCGCTGACACCGGGCCGTTCGTCAGGCCGGATGGGTCGGGGTCGATCCAGGGACGTGTCCGGGTCGGGCACACCCTCGACGTCGAGGTGGGAATCCCCATAGTACTGGGGAAAGATCGGGCGGATATGGCTGATCACATCCCGACCGCAGAACAGCCTCAGTTACCTCATCCGACACAAGCCACACTTTAGATCACAAAGCCTGACTGTAGTACTAGCCCCCCGTGCATCGGCTGTTCAGCCGTTCGCCGACGACACTGGCACCTGGTACTCCCCAACCCTGCCAATCTTCGTCGGAAATCCGCCAATCCTATCGCCGATTCTCGGCAATTAACGCTCCGGCAGGTTGACTGACCGGGAATCCTGCGTCGAGCCACGACGTGCCCGAGCGGAGAGAGCGGGGAATCGATGAGATCTCGCGGTTTCAGGATATTGGGAGCAGTGATTACCGTACTGGCATCGGTGACCATGGCCACCGCCGCCAACGCACAAACCCGTTTCCAAGATGGCAAGCCCATCCTCGAAGAGGATAAGCCGTTTAGTTATATCGATCCGGACGTGCTCAAGAAGATGCGCACGCAGGAACCGTTGACCAAGGCTGCCAGTGTGCTCCGCTGGGAGGTTGAAAAGAGCGGGCACGCTGGATACGCCGATATCGCCTTGGAGGAGAACGGTGTCGCACTGCACTGGAAGGGCGACGTTCCGGCTGCGATGAAGACGGCCATGAGCGCTGCTGGCCGGCACGCACCGGTGCGTGTCGTACCCGCCCGCTATTCCAAGGCCGATCTGCGGGCCGCCATCACACCGATCTACGAGTACATGAAGAAGCATCCCGGCGGCCCGGTTCACAGCGTCGGGATCAAGCAGGACGGCAGCAGCATCGAGGTAGGAAGCGGTGCCTCCGACCTCCAAAAGGTCACCGCGGATCTGCCCAAGACGAACATCCCCGTCAAGGTCGTACGGAAAGCGGCTCCCAAGTCGGCCAGCCGCTTGGAGGACACCCCTCCCTATTGGGGCGGGGCCCGCCTCTGGAACCCGGCCAAAAGCCTTAACTGCACATCGGGTTTCGGCGTCAAGAACAGCAACGGGACCGAGTTCCTCCTCACCGCCGCCCACTGCTTCACCCCTCCAGAGCGAGTGAGCCGGTACACCTCCGTCACGACCATCGGTTACGCCAGTCACGAGAACTGGGCGCATGACATCCTGCTCGTGACAACCCACGCCGGAGGCAGGATCTACGACGGCGGCGTGGGCACCGGGGAATTCTCGAAGAGCGTGTACGGCTGGGACTGGGTCTACAGAGGCGAGTACCTTTGCGCCTCAGGATCCGTCAGTGGTGTCGTCTGCAACTTCACCCAGGGCAACGGATTCACCTATTCTTACTGCGACTATGACTCCGATGGCGACTGGACATGTAGAAACGACCTGTTGCTCGCAGTTCAGATGGACGGATTGCGAGCGAGCCAGGGCGGTGACAGCGGCGGGCCGGTCTTCGGCCTCAGAAACGATGGCGTTGTGGCCAAGGGGATCATCTCCGGGCACGACGGATGGAGCGGCCTGGTCCACCAGGACTTCGGTACCGCTTGGCGCGATTTCGGCATCGTCCCGATTCAGGGCTGACAAGCAGGCGCCTACGGCAGCGATGCCGGGAGAAGTTCGCTGAATGAAGGCCCGGTCCTGGGTGATTCCTCAGGACCGGGCCATTCCATGTGAGCGCCGGAATCGTCTCACCGAACCTTCGAGGTGGCGCTGCCCACCTGGTTACGAAGCGGGTGGGATGATTCAAGATCTATGGCCGCCCGTCGACGTCGCCGATGCTGACCGCGACGCCACGTCATTGATGAAGGTGTCCAAGGTCGGCTGCCTAAGTGCCGTCGAACGCAGAGCCCGGACGGTGTCGGCCCGGATGGGTTCACCACGCGGCAGAACTGTGATGGGTCACGCCGGCGAGGGCGGACAAGCTGCTAATCCCCCGGTTCCGCGGGACGCTCCTCGACCTGCGTGTGCTCGTCGGTCCATGCCACCAGCTGAATGTCGTCGAGCGTCAGGCCGCGGACGCAGGTCATCACCGTGCCTTGCAGCTTCGCGCCGGTCAGGTCGGCGTCGAGCAGGTCCACATCGTCCAGACGGGCGTTGCGCAGGTTGGCGTCGACCAGGTCCGCGCCGCTCAGATTCACCTCGCGCAGGATCATGCTGCTGAGATTGGTGCTGTGCAGGTCCGCTTCGCGCATGTCGGCGCCGCTCAAATCCGCGCGGTTGAGGATGGTACGGCTGAGGATGGCGCCCTGCAGCCTCGCGCCGCTCAGGTCGGCGTACGCCAGATAGGCGTTGCGTAGATTGGTGTGGCGCATGTCCGCGTCGCACAGTTCCGTGAGGTACAGGTAGGCGCCGCTCAGGTTCAGGCCGCTGAGACGCGCCCGTCCGAGGTCGAGGCGACTGAGGTCGAGGCCGCGGTGCTCGCAGTGGCGTGGCATGCGGCCCAGCGCGGTGAGCGCAGCCTGCACATCGGCGTGGGGCCCCGCCTTTGGCCGCAGGCGGGGGTTCGTTGAGATCAGCCGGTCGT
This sequence comes from Actinomadura sp. 6N118, assembly GCF_044326415.1. Taxonomy (NCBI): domain Bacteria; kingdom Bacillati; phylum Actinomycetota; class Actinomycetes; order Streptosporangiales; family Thermomonosporaceae; genus Actinomadura; species Actinomadura sp. 6N118. The sequence goes on from NZ_JBIRAZ010000038.1 coordinate 51,760, forward strand.
CCAGCCGGGAGGTCGGAGCCCGGCAGCGGACGAACGCCTTCAGCGCCTCCGCCGCCTCTTCGAGCGGGGCGGGCGAGTTGTCGGCTAGGCGTGCCAGCGCGTCGATGCCGTCCAGCCGGACGTCCATCTCCGCCGAACCGAGCCGCTCCACCGCCCCCGCAAGTGTCCCCATCAGACCATGATCGGGCACGGCCGCCGCGATTGGCACGGTGAACGGGGCGACCGGTCAACAGGACCTACACCACCTGGTCGTCGCCGGGGAGCGGTCTGCGGCAGTGTCACATGAGCAGACCGGCTGCGCCGCCTGCCCTGAGGTGCCGGCCCGCGAGAGGCGGTCCGGCACCCATCCAGCCGGTCAGGTCACGCCGGAACGATGTAGATGTGGCTCATCGCCGATCGATGCGTCGACTTGGAACCGCGGAAGTCGGGCAGGCCGATCGCCGTACCGTGCACCGCGCCCTTCTCGCCGCGCAGCCAGTCCACCCGCACGTAGGCGTTGAAGATCGGCGCGCAGCCCCGTGCCTTCGACACCTTGAAGTGGGGCTTGTACAGCGGCACCACGGTGTGGTGCACCCAGTACGGGGTCGTCTTGACGACGCTCGTCGTCGAGCTCGTCTGGCAGACCTTCTTGCCCGTTGCGTTCCACTGGTTGACGATCAACGTGAACCGGGCGGTCGAGGAACCGCTCTTGTTGCATTTCACGTTGCGCTGGCACACCTGGTAGTTCACGTCGCCGAAGACGTTGAGCTCACGGAACGCGGCTGACGTCTTGGTGATCGGCAGCGCGGGCTGCCGCACGCTCCGGTGCTTGGAGTCCACCGGCAGGTCGCCGTAGGGCATCTCGTAGGAGAGCGGCTTGCCGTTCGCCGCGTTCCCGACGGACTTGTTGGCGAACGCCAGGGAACCCCCCGCGATCTGGACCGAAGACCTCTTCGTGTACAGCGAGGCGACCCTGGCGTAGGTCGTGCAGGTGGCCGTCGTGGCCTTGCCCGGGTGGAGCAGGAACTTGGTGACGATCCAGATGTCTTCCCACTTGGGGTTCTGACCCGTACCCGCGTAGAGGTTCTGGCCCAGCACCAGGTTCTTGCTGCCGCCCGGCCACGTGCAACGCACCTCGTTGTCCACCAGCGTCCGCACGCTGGCCTTGTTCGCGCGCAACCGCGAGACCACGTACGCGGTCTGCTTCGCGGTCATTTGCAGCCGTACCGTGCCGAGCGCCACGACGTTATGGTCGATCCCCTTTTTCGGGGGCGGCGGGGCGATAAGCCGCCTCGGCTTGAACGCGACCGACGTGGCGGCCGCGGTCGACGCGGAGTCGGCCGCCGACTTGGTCACGTCGGCGGATCTCGACGCCGCAAAAACAGTCAAACAGCCCACACAGGCCAACGCGGCACAAATTGCCGCGATTACTATTCGTTTCACGAGAGCACCCCTCTCTTCTTTCGGGGTGAGCCTAGCTTCGTTTTCCCCAGATATGGATCTTTCGGGAGTTGTGCGGAGGCGTCAGTTTGGTCGCGGGTCGCCGGGCGAAATTCGCCTTGCAACGATCGTTGGTCATCGCGTGGCGCAGCACCCACCGAGGCCCCCTCCGCCGGGTCAGTGCAGAGCCGGCGGATGATCCCACGCGCAGGCCCCCACCACGGGACCGGCACACTCTCAAGCTCCCCAAGGGCAGGGGTCGATGCGAGCCGCCCCGGCGGATGTGCATCGGCGTGTGGAGCGACAGCCACGTCCTCCACCGCTACTACCAGCGCTAGGGTTTCCGCCTCGGGTCGACGTGCGCGTAACGGCCGTGACGGCGACTGCGTAGACGATGTCCTGGCCCGCCCTGCGACGACGCGCCCCGGCGGTGCACTTCGAAAGCACCTCGGCCGTGAGCCGAAGTCGCCGCCGGTCTCGGAAGCCTGGGTCCAAACTCAGCCATCTCGGCCCATTCGCGTCCTAGCCAATAGAAGGCAGGCTCCTCAGGGCGCAAGGAGGGGCCGTCTCTGTTGGCAGAGACGCCTCCATCGGGGGCGTGCGATGCCCCTAGAAGGCCGCCGGCTATCGGCCAGCGGTCCCGCGTCCACCACGCTGTACCCGATGGATTCGATGTATTCGGTCACCGCCGCCTTCGCCGGCGCGGAGTCCCCGGCGATCGGCAGGTGCGAGCGGTCGGCCGCCCCCCGCCGGGCGGGCGAGTGACAGCACGTGCTTGAAGAAGATGCTGCGGCGGCCTTGGCGATCTCCCTGCGCACCGGAAGTGCCGTCAGGGATGACAAGCCCGGTGGTGTCGGCGTTGAAGGTGTTGGAGATGTCGATGATGACCTTGCCGGCCAGTGCATCCTCGTACTGGGCGACGACCGGCACGGCGCTGGTGTACGGCACGGCGAGGACGGCGACGTCACCAGCAGGGACGGTGCCGAATGTCCCAGCCGTGGCCCCGCCGCCGAGCGCGGCAGCCAGGCCCTTGTCCTTGGGGGCGTCGCGGCCGATGATCTCGACGGAGTTGCCGCCCGCGACCGCGCGAGTGGCTATGACGCGGGCCATGCCCCCAGGCCGATGAAACTGATGCTGCTCATGGGTGAGTACTCTTTTTCTCTATTCTAAATCGAACGGCATGCCCACTCCGTCGTTGTTAACGGTTGAGCGAGTCGTTGATCCATCAGCCATTGTCAGGGCGCACGGCGCCCTGTTCGCCGGCTGCTCGGCCCTGGGGGCTCAGCTGGTAAATTCGTTGACGCCGAGGGCGAAGTCCCAGTGGCCAACCCCGTTGCCGGCGAGGCTCACCGTGACCACGCCCACTCCTTCCAGCCAGTGCGCCATTTTCAGGCCGCCGACGTCCAGCGGACGCAGCCCGAGGCTCTCGATGAATGCCGCCACGCCCGCCTTGGCCTGCGCATTGTCGCCAGCGATAAAGACGTTGGGCCGGCCCTTCTCCAGGACATTACGGAAGATGGTGTTGAATGCCTTCACCACGCTGGCGCTGGCCGGGGCCACCTTGGCGACTTCCTGCGCGATCGAGGTCTCCTCGCTGTGGGCCAGTCCGTCGAACGTGGCGTTGAAGGGGTTGCTGATGTCGACGATGACCTTGCCCGCGAGGGCGTCTCCGTACTCGGCGACGACCGGAACGACACCGTCGTACAACAGGGCCGTGATGACGATGTCCCCGGCCGGGACGGCGCCCCACTTGCCCGTCGTCGCGCCGCCGCCCAGAGCCTTGGCCAGGTCATCGGCCTTGGACTGATCGCGTCCCATGACCTCGACGGTGTTGCCGCCCGCCACCGCGAGCGTGCCGATGGTACGGGCCATGTTCCCCGTACCGATGAGGGTGATGCTGCTCATGAGGTGTGCTCTCTTCTTGTTCTCGAGGTGTCGCTCTGTCTCGTTCGTGCCGGGTCAGGCGCAGGGCGTCGGCCGCGACGTTTCTGGGCCAGCGGCATTCCTGGTGTGTGGTTCAGATGGCGGTGGTGCCGCCGTCGGTGACCAGTTCCAGGCCGTTGACGTAGCTGGAGTCGTCGGAGGCGAGGAACAGGGCGACGGTGGCGATTTCTTCGGGGCGGCCCATCTTTCCGCGGGGGATGAGGGACTCGAATGCGGCCTTGGTTGCCTCGTCGAACAGTTCTTCCTGTTTGGCGGTGGCGACCTGGCCGGGGGTCAGGACGTTGACCCGGATCTTGCGGTCGCGCAGTTCGTTGAGCCAGACGCGGGCCCAGGCCTGCTGGACGGCTTTGCTTCCCGCGTAGAGGCTCCAGCCGGGGAAGGCGCCGAGGGAGGCGTTGGATCCGGTCATGAAGATCGAGCCGTTGTCGTTGATCAGCGGCAGTGCCTTCTGCACGGTGAACAGGGTGCCGCGCGCGTTGAGCCAGAAGGCGCGGTGGAACTGTTCCTCGGTGATCTCGCCGAGGACGGTGGGTTCGCCCATCCCGGCGCTGGCCCACAGCACGTCGATCGAGCCCTTTTCCCGCTTGACGGTGTCGTACAAGCGGTCCAGGTCGTCCAGTTCGGCCGCGTCACCCTGGACGGCGGTGACGTTGCGGCCGATCAGCTTGACGGCGTCGTCCAGTGTTTCCTGCCGCCGGGCCAGGATGAAGACGTGCGCTCCTTCCTCGACGAACAGTTTGGCGCCGGCCAGCGCCATGCCGGTGGATCCGCCAGTGATCACCGCTACCTTGCCATCGAGCTTTCCCACGATCACTCCGTTGAATTGATGTGTATCCGAAACAGTTCGGCCCTTATATACGCCAGACTCGTCGTCAACGCCGTCGAATGCCGCGATGGACGGGGCTCAATTACTGACGTGCTCGTTCAGGTCCTGGGCCCTGCTATCAAATACCGATACCGAATTCTTATACCGAATTCACTCGGGCCCCATGAACGATGCCATTGGCGTGAGCTGGTGTCCAAGACCCTTTTCAGCCGTGGTGATACCTTGGGGGCATCGCCGGACCGGGAGGCTCCATGGATCTGGACCTGCGTAAGTTGCGCTACTTCGCCGCCGTCGCCAACAGGCTGCACTTCGGCCGCGCCGCCGATGAGCTGCACATCGCGCAGCCGGTGCTCAGTCGGCAGATCCGCGCGCTGGAAAAGGATCTCGGCGCCTCATTGTTCACCAGGGACAGCCACGGCGTAGCGCTGACCGACGCGGGCCGACAACTGCTGGACGACGCCGGTCCGCTGCTCGCCTCCGCGCACGCGGTCCGGCGCCGGGTGTCCGTAGCCGCCCGCGGCGGCCAGCGGCTGGTGGTCGGCTTTCGGGCCGGCATCCCGGTCATCCCAGCGGCGCGGGCGTTCGAGGCCCAGCATCCGGACGTGGTCGTGGACGTGCAGCGAATGGAATGGGACGACCAGGCCCCGATGCTGCTCGACGGCCGCGTCGACGTCGGCTATGTGCGGCTGCCCATCGACGAGACCGGCCTGCGCCTGACTCCGCTCTACACCGAGCCGCTCATGGTGGTGCTGCCCGCCGGTCACCGGTTGGCCGGCAAGGTGGAGGTCACCGAGGCCGACCTGGCCGGTGAGCCGCTGGTCTGGCATGCCGACGCGAGCACGCAGCCCACCAGGCGCCCGCACCCCGACTCCGGGCTCCGGGTGCGCGGGGTGGAGGAGAAGCTTGAACACGTCGCGGCCGGCCGTGGTATCTCGTTCGTGGGGCGTTCAGAGACCGTGTTCTACTCACGTCCGGACATCAGCTACGTGCCCATCCCGGATCTGGCGCCCGACCAGGTATTCATCGCAATGGCGGCGTCGCGCACCTCGCCGATGGCCGACGACTTCTTCACCGCGGCGCAAGCGACGGCCGAGATCACGGCAGAATGCGGGAACTATGAGGCTTATTCAGGCGGTCGCGTAGAAGTGTAGGGCGATGACGGTCGCCTTCTGCATCACTGCGAGGTCATCGCCATCAACGGCCCAAGCTACCGGCTCAAGAATCGCATGGAAGCTGTCGAAGCCGAAGTCGCAGCAGCAGGCTGACAGATAGCACGGCGCGCGAGGCACTGCGCCTCGTACACCATGCTCTGCTCATAACCGACGCGCAGAGCACCTGGGACCACTGGCTCACCAGCCTGCCACAACAGCAACGCACCGCCGCAATCGCGCTGCGGTAGCGCTTCACTGCACTCGGCGCCGACAGACCAGAGGAGTGGGCCCGGTCGGAGGTCTCCGAGCACCTTCCTCAACTGGCACGCTTTCTGCTGCTGCGCCGGTCGATGCCGATGCCAAGGCCACCACGCAGCAGTGCTCGGCCAAGTGCACCCCGTCGATCATCAGCCCGGCCCGGTCCAGATCAGACAGGTCCGCCGCCATGGCCTTGTGGGTGGCGGCGACGAACCTCTCCATCAGCACCGCTCGCGACGCCTGAAGTCGTCAAAGTGTGCCAGGCATTGGGGTCCTTTTCGCGGGTTCCTAGGGCCCTGGGGCCCTGTTTTCCGGTTTCGTCGCCGCCATAGCGTTCCGACGCAGCCAAAAGCGCAAACCGGAAAGGGATACCGATGTCACTGCACAAGCCGGTCACCTTCAACGCCAAGCGCGTCGCGCTAGCCGTTCCGGCCGTAGCCCTCGCCGCGACCTCGATGCTGGCGGCCCCCGCCGAGGCCCACACGGTCGACAACGGCGCCTCGGCGACGGCCTCGAAGTCGCTCAAGTCCAAGAAGAAAAACCGGCCGGACGTCATCGTCTGCCAGGTCAAGATGAACAACCCCCACAACTCTCATCATGTGCGCGGCACCATCAACGCGCAGGCCACGGTGAAGTGCACCAAGCCTGTGTCGGGGATGAAGCTGCGCGTCAAACTCCTCAAGAACGGAAAGGTCCGTAAGACCAGCCTCTGGAAGGTCAATAACGGCAAGTCGAGCATCAAGCAGAACGCCGCGCTCACGTGTCAGCCCAAGAAGCGCTGGCAGGCCATTGCCGAAGTATGGGTCTGGTTCCCGCCCAAGTACATTCCCGCTGCCGGGAGCAGCACCGTGCGCAGCGCCGTCCGTACGATCCAGAAGTGCAACTGAGGACTCCGTGACCTGACCTCCGGGCGGTGAGGCATTGCCTCACCGCCCGGTGGGGGCTGGTGCGGGTAGCGGTTCTGGACGCCGACTGGCGATCTCTTTCGGGTGCGTGTCCAAGGACCCGTCACCTACGGATACGGACGGCTCGCGCACCCTAATGGAGAACGACCTCGTCGACGAGCTGAGCATGTGGGTCTGATCCTGGGACGAGGGACGCCGATCTCCTCTCCAGGGCACATTAAGATCTTGCGGCTGACCACTGTAGATCAGCGTCCAAACGGCGTGGTCGTGTTCGGCTGCCCCCAGACCTGAGGCGCGTCAGACGGGGGCTCGGACGGCTATGTTGACGCCGTTCAGGGAGAGGGTGAACTGGATCGTGACGTCGCCAGCGGCCGAGCGGAGGGTTTCGGTTTCGAGCTGGAGGGGTTCAGCGATGCCGTCGACCAGGAGTTCGGCGTCGGTGCCGAGGAGGGGTGTCCAGGTGTTGGGCTGGATGGTCTGAGGGCGGCTGTCGTCGGCAAGGTCGCTCATGGCTCCATTGTTCCCAAGGAGGCAGGCCTCCGAGGCCAAGGACCTCGACGGCCTCATGGCCGTCATAGCCGACGATGTCGTCTCTTACGAGCATGAGGCACCACTCCAGTACATCGGAGCCGACGCCGTACGTGAGGTCTGCGCGACCGGCCTAGCAGCATCCGGCGACGCCCCCCTGACCCAGCCCACCGCCGCAACGGCAAGGCCCGCCAACGGGACCGCCGGCCCTGGCCAGACCATGCAACCCTGGCAGCGCCCGCCGGCTGCACACACCAGAGTGCCGACTGACCGGCCATCACACGACGGTTGATCGCCGACCCGGAAGCCAAAGTCGTAGCTGGCTTCGGACAGCAGCTCGGTGGGGGACGCCGACGTGGATAGTGAAGGGCCGCCGCATGTCGTTGGCCCTGCGAGTTCGCTGCGCTCACTGACCCGTTCGATCGGCAGGTCGGCCAGCTGCACCAGTGAGTTTGCGAAAGGAGCCGAATGCGGAATACCAGGCTTTGCCTGAGGCGAGAGGCCCTACTTGTCGCTGACACCCGTGATCGCCTCTTGAGCCCGGGTGCCCGCCGAGCAGGATTCCAACTAGCCCGACCAGTCGCGCCGCGTCGGAGGGAATGACGTAGCGGCGTCCGCCTACCGTGAGCCGCTGGAACGTCGCCTTCTCACGTCCCTTGCCGGGCCGGACGCCCAGCATGACGGCCGCTGAGCCTTTCCCTCGTACCCGCACGACGTCGCCGGTCACGAGCGTCACCTCGCCGACGCCTGCCACCCCGGTCCGCGCGGCCTGCTGCCGCCCCACCGCCGCCGGAACGTGGATTGCCGCACCAGCCAGCACAGTGACGGCCACAGCCGACACCGTTCTTTCCATCTCACTCCGTGGGTAGCAACGAAGATCCGTCGCCACCTCTTGCCCGAAGCCGCTCACCCGGTTGCGGGCCCCGGAACTCCCACGGCCAGGCGGCGCCAAGGGGCGCAGTTGATGCCGGGGTCTATGAGGGGGCGTGCCGCCTGGTCGTCCGCAGCAGCGCTTGTACATTCGGCCGGATCCGCAGGGACGATTGCGGCTGGGGCGGTTGATCGTCTCCACCTCGGTTCCCCAGCCCAGTGCCATTACGTTCGGCGGCAGGGCATGGGAGCGGAACCGCTCGGCCAGGTCGAGGTCTTCCTAGGTTCGCCTGGTCCCTATTCCGTCGGTCTCCAGTTCCATGGACCCCTGGCACTATGTCCGTCCATTGTGATTGGACTTGTGGCACCTGTGGGAGCCTAAAACCTCTGAGTACCCTCTCCGGGGAGTGATCGATGACAGTGAGCAATCATTTCCAATCTCGGAAAGAGGAGAATGTTGAACTGTAAAAAGCTCGTTTTCGCGGCGGCTACAGCCGGGCCTCTGCTGGTGGGCCTCGCCCCCGCTGCGACCGCCGCGCCGACTTCTGCTCCGGTGGTATCCGCGACCCAGGTCGCGAAGCCCGCGCCGAAGGCGGCGGTTACTTACAAGCAGTACTATAACGTGGTCAGAAAAAGCTGCATGGACTCAAAGAAGGGCGTGCGCATCGCCAAGTGCGTTGGAAAGAAGCATCCCGGCCTGAAGTACCAACTCTGGGCCCTCCACCGCGACGGCACCTTCCGCGCTCGGGTAAACGGCAAGTGCCTCACGGTCAGGGGCAGTGCTGGCTCCGCGTTCGTCGGGAAATGCGAAGGAAACAACAGCAAGTGGACATGGATGAGTGGCCGCGCGCTGAAGCACAAGGCCACGAAGAAGTGCTTGACCACCTCGCCGCCCTCACAGGGGGTCCTTCTCACCCTGAGGAAGTGCGGGAGTACCATGGGGCAGAAGTGGCGCAAGCAATAATCGTCCTGTGATGAGAACCGCGACATCGGGTCGGGGTCGCTTCGAGCCTGGTCGCGGGCCTTCATCGTGCTCTGCCGCGCTGGGGCCGCGGTCGAGTGCGGCATCAATCGCCTCAAAAGGCACCGCTCCGTGGCCACGAGGTACGACAAACTCGCGGTCTGCTACGAGGTGACCGTCCTCGTGGCGGCAATCAACGAGTGGCTGTGACCAGCACATCTGACGCCATGGCCTCTCCGAGGTGGCCAGCAGCTGATGAACCGCTCGCCCACGCCTGAGCGCTACGGCGTCTGATGGGGGATGCCTGTCAACGCCGGTGATGTCAGGAAGGCGTCAGGCAGAAGGGGTGGCCAGCCGGATCCAGGAGTACCCGCCAGCGTCCGTCGCCGGGCTGATGGTCCGGTTTGGCCGCGCCGAGTTCCAGCGCCAGCTCTTCCATCGCATCGAGGTCGTCAGCGCGGAGATCCAGATGGAACTGTTGTGGCACGTCCTGACCCGGCCACTGCGGAGCCCGGTATCGGTCAACCCGCTGAAATCCCAGATCACAGCCGGAGCCGTCCGTCAGAGCGACGAACCCGTCCGTACTGAAGAGCTCGCGCATCCCGGTCAGTGCACCGTAGAAGCCCGCCAGCGTCTGCGGGTCGGCACAGTCCAGAGTCACCCCTCGCAGTTCAGCGCCTGGCACCATTCACTCCTTCGCGTCCGCGCGTCCGTCTCCGTAAGCCGCCGCCGCACGCAATCACCGGCCACAGCCACACCGTACGCGCCACATCCACCGCTGAAGTAGCGGTTTACCCTGCCTCAGAGCAACGGGTGGCTGTGACCGGCGCTTTCGATAAACGCCCTAGCGCGGTGGTGACGCACAGTTAGGCCAGGCAGCGCAGCGGCATATGCGGATGTCTGCCTTGGTAGTAGCGGCTTGCAGACGGAGTTGGGGAGTTCACCCAGGGCGCTCTGGTGCCCGTTCTCGCGAACGAAGCCCCCAGCGCGCAGTGGTGGCCAGTGGTGACGACCGTCTGCCTTGGAAGCGCCCTTCCCTGCAAAAATCGCGGGCTGACCGAGCGGCCGTGTTGAGGGTGTTGGCCAACACCCTCAACACGGCATTGCATCCTGTTGGGCATCTGTGGTCGGCGTCTGCGTCGATGGAGTCGATCGCCCCGGTTGCGGTCACCGATAGCTTGGAGGGTCTGATGAGGGTGCCGTTCTTCGCCGATGAGTCCGTACGGCTGTATGTGGGGGACGCCGTCCAAGTTGTGGGCGAGTTGCCGCCACGGTCGATCGATTGTGTGGTGACCAGCCCGCCGCACTGGGGCAAACGCGACAACGGCGCCCAGGGCCAGTACGGACTGGAAACCACGTTGGATGACTACGTCGCCCGCCTGGTCGAAGTGTTTACTCAACTCCGCCGGGTGCTGGCCGACGCCGGGACCGTGTGGCTGAATCTGGGCGACTCCTACGCCGGGTCGTGGGGAAACTACACCGCGACGGGCTCGCCAGCGAACCACCGGCAGAGCCCGGTACGGCACGTTCCGGCCACCACAGGCCGGAGAGCAAGCCGGGCTACGCGGCAAGAACCTGCTCGGGCTGCCGTGGCGGGTGGCGTTCGCGCTACAGGCCGACGGCTGGTACCTGCGCAACGCAGTGGTGTTGAACAAACCCAATGCGATGCCCGAGTCAGTCACCGACCGGCTCTCCTCACGCTAGGAACTCATCTTCCTGCTGTCCCAGCAACCCCGCTACTACTTCGATCTGAACGCCATCCACGCCCCACTGACCGGCCCCAGCTTGACCGACGCCAACCGCAGGACCAACGATGCGGACAAGGCGGGACACCAGATAAACGGGGCCTCTTCCACACAGGGTTCCCGCCGTCGCGATGACACCGGATACGGACCTGCCCTGGAGAGTCGCCGCCCTCAGGGCTCACCGCCTCCGCCAACAGACCGAACGCCAAGCACTGGAGGACCTGGCTGGACCGGGTGCCTCGTCCGACCACGGACTGGTCTTCACCAAACCCAACGGCCAGCCGCTGCACCCCCAGACGGTCACCGAACACTTCAAAGACCTTGCAGACCAGGCCGGACTCCTTCCGATCCGACTCCATGACCTGCGCCACGCCGCCGCCACCGTCATGCTCGCCGCCGGCATCGACAACAAATTCGTCCAAGAGCTCCTCGGATACTCCGACCGGGCCATCACCTCTGACACCTACACCAGTGTCCTGCCGGCGTTGGCAGCCGAAGCCATCACCGCGGCAGCCGACGTCATCAACCAGCACCGCCGAACACCAACAGGCACAGAACCCGCAGCGGAACGCTCGGGCCGCTGGATGACGCGGTCCCGTCCGCTGACCTGGCCGCCGCTCAGAGCGCAGTGGCCGCTTGGGTGGTCGAATACAACACCCGTCGGCCGGACCACCACAACCCCGGTCCGCAACCTCAAAGCCCACCGACTCCGCAAGGTCGACCATGTTTCCTAGGGCAGCTGTCAAGCATCAGCCGGGATCGATCCGTCAAGCATCAGGTGGGACTAGACAAGGCTGCGGGACTGGGGTCGGATGCAGGGCTTCTGCGTAGTCGCGTGACGTCCGTTTTATGATCATGTGGGTCCGAGGAGGGGCGAGCGGTCGGCTGGCGTCGCGGGCGTTGTGCCGGAGGCCGGCGGCGATGCTCTTCCCGGCCAGGCGAAGGCGCCGATGGCGAGGTTGCAGCAGGTCGCCATGGCGCGGGGTGCGGAGCCGGTTCGCAGCTGGGAGGCGTCCTCGGCGAACGTCACGTCTCGAACGTGGTGCAGGGCTTCGATCTCCCAGTGGCCGCGGATCAGCCGGGCGAGCTTGGCAGGTTTGGCCTGTTCCGCGGTGAGGCTGGTGACCGCGTGGACGGTCTTGATGCCGACCTTGCCGGTCTTGCGGTCCACTCGGCGGCGCTTGAGCTGGACGGCCTGGCGGGCGCCGGGAAAGAGCAGGCCGTTCAACTGGGTCGGGACGGTGCTGCGGGTGATCGGCGATCCACGTCCATGCGGTCCACGGGCCGGTGGTGCCAGGCGTTTTCACGCCCGCCCCTGGGGCACGTCATCCGCCCGCGGCGTCCTCGGCTTCCCAGCGCAGCAGGTCGCCCGGCTGGCACTTGAGCACCTCGCAGAGCGCGGCGAGGGTCGTGAAGCGCACGGCCTTGGCGCGGCCGTTCTTGAGTACCGCCAGGTTGGCGGGCGTGATCCCCACGCGGTCCGCGAGCTCGCCTACCGACATCTTCCGTTTGGCCAGCATCACGTCGATGTCGACGGCGATTGGCATCAGATCACCTCGTCCAGTTCGGCCTGCATCTGCGCCGCTTCGACGTCGCGCGCGACCGCCTGGGCGAGCAGCATCCGCAGCACGAGCACGAGGAGCGCGCCCCCCAGGATGGCCACGCCAACTCCGCCCATGATGACGGTGACGCCCGGGTCGTCCCGCTGGCTCGGCGCATTGAGGACCGTGACGGCGAACCACACGAGGGCAGCCGCCACTATCGCGCCGATGATGATGTCCACGTACCGGAAGGCGGCGTGGGAGAACACGGTTCCGCGTCGCACCATCGTCACCAGCCGCCATATGCAGACCAGGGTGACCTGGACCGTCCCGAGGCCCAGGATCGTGATCACGCGCAGCGGGGTCAGCGGGAGCGACCCGTCCTCCGGGTCGCTCCCGCTGACCAACGCCCACACCATCAATGCCTGTACGAACACGGTGCCGGTGAGCACCACCGCGAGCACGGCGCGCAGCGCCCGCACTGCCAGCTTTCCCATGGCCCACCCTTCCATCGAATTACGATGGCAATCTATCGAATTTCGATAGATGAAAACAAGGGTTGGAACGGAGGGTGGGCGGCGGTTTCGCATCGTGGCGGGGACGCCGCCACCTCCCATGGCATGGCGGTTGCGCGAACCGTCTTGATCTTGTCGAAGTCGGCCTCGCTTGAGCACAAATCGGACGCCACCCGACTATGCCGAGCCCTGGGGTCGGATGTCGTCAGCCGACTTGCTGCTGGTCCTCGTACCGGCGACGCCATGCTGCGCAGCGGATGACGTAGGCGGGAAGGTGCTTGGCTTCGAAGTCCTCGGCTGACCAGTCCTCGGAGCCCCCTTCGGCCTCTGGGCTGCATGCGTAGGACATGCATGGCGGCCGTCGACGAGGTCGATCCGTTTGAGCTCGTACACAGGTCTTCGAACGCGTCCAAGGTGCGCCACTCGGCTGGGCTGAGTCCTCGTTGCGGTGGCGTCGCCGGGGATGAGGCCGGGATAGACCCGTTCGGGAAGGGTGACGACTCGCCAGCCTTCGGCTGATGCTGGCTCGTGTTGTGGGACTCGATCGATGAGGGCGAACAGGACCTCAGGAAATTGGAGGCTTCCAAAGACGAACTGGCGCCGTGGTGTTCGAGGTCGAGCTGACCGGCGTCCGGCTGCTTGAGGAGCGCCACCGGCTGGCCGTACGCCTTGGCCTGCTCCAGGAACTCGGTCGCCTCGATGTCATTTTCGTGCTCCCGGAAGATCCCGTACTCCTCCAGGTCGGGCTTCTCGCCGAGAAGTTCCTGAAGAGCCTCCGCACGCTCTCTGCTGAGCCTTCCCGCCCTTGGTGCTCAGGCCGGTCTTCCGGCGGATCCCCTTCCGCGAAGCCCCAGCCGCGGCAGTTCGGCGGCGTCCGGCGGGAACCGGAAGTGCTGGACCCGTTCGCACAGGTCGATCGGTGGCCGCATACCGGGGAGCGTGCGGCCTCTGCGGCCGACTCCCCGGCCGTCCCGCCTCAACCAACACCACGCCCAACCAGGCCCGGCGCGCACAAGGGTCGGTAGCGTACCTACCGCTTGCCGGAAGGATCAATGAAGGACGACAACATGCAGGAAGTGACGTGCCACAGCGTCCGTGAGCAGCGGATCGCCCAAGCGCTGGAGGACATCCGCGGGCGGACGTTGGGCCGCTGGCAATGGCTGCGCTTTGGCGGTCTGTCCCTGAAGTCCCTTCAGGAGATACGCGACGAATTCCTCGACCATGTCGCCGCTCGTACCTTTGAGGACCCCACGCTCAGTACCCTCCCCTCACGCATAGTTCTGCGTACCGCGGCCGAGTGCGCGCTCGGGGTCCTGGACCTCGGTACCTTCCCCGACGGCGACTGGGAGATCCCCTTCCCGCTCATCGACAAGACGCTCAGCAGCGAGGACTTCGAGGGCTTCAGTTTCAGGAACGCAGTGGACCAGGCGCCCACCACGAGGACCTGGCTGGACGCGTTCGCGATGTGCCTGGTCAGTGACGCGGTGTGGGAGCGGGACCGAGTGATCGGTCTGCTGCTGCGCAACGACTATGCGCCCGCGATCCGCGACGGGGTGCCGGACTCGCCGCTGGAGTCACGGTCGGATCCGGCAGGCCTGGCGGAGATGGATGTGTTGTGCGGCTACCTGACCAAGGCACGCGGGCACCTGCCCCGGGACTGGCCCTCTGTGACTTTGCGCAAGCCGGACGTCGAAGAGCGCGTGGAGGCGGCTCGGCGCTTGGATGCCTTCGGCGCGCTGACGCCGGATCAGCAACTGCTCCGCGTGCTCCTGGAGGACGACCAGCCGGCCTTCGAACGGGCCCTGGCCGGGCGGCTCGTCCAGCACCGCGAGAGCGCAGCAGCCGATGCGGCCCCCCGAAGCCTGCTGCCGGTCGCCACGATCGCTCTGGCCGCGCTGGCTGTCCAGGTGCACGGGTGGGAGTTGGGCATCAGGTCCGGTTATCTACCGGAAGGCCTGCTGCGCGCTCCGGAGGGCGCTCCACGGATCAGCATCTGACGTGGCTCTCGGACGTGACGCCGTAGAGGGCCCCCGACCCGCCTGCAGCTGGGCACCGACGGCACTGTCACCCCGTGGGAGCGGCCACCGCCCGTCGAGCCGTAGCTGCGTAACACTTTGTACCCCGACTTAGCGCCGGTCGCGTACGCTGCGTTCCCGCCGAACTCGTCCGGCAGTTCCCCGCCTTTGCCGAACTGAACGAAACCGAGATGATCAAGATTCTCAACACGCCGGAGAACATCATGCCCGTCAGCGCACAAGTGAACTCCGCTCGCGGCAGCATCCCCTATTCACAATGGGACGGCATCAACGCCGGAGCAGCCCGCGAAAGATGTTGCCCTCGGTCGACAGGTAGTTGTTCCGGTAATCGAAACGGCGTGCGTCGGTGAACATGAGGTACCAGTACTTCATCTGCTCCGACCACCAGTAGCCCGAGGTGAGGTCGCCGTGCTTGACGGGCGAGGTGGTGACGTCGCTGATGATTGTCCAGCCGTTCGCGACGCGAGAGTGCTTCTTCTGCCGCAGGTAGTACTCGTAGGCCAGTTCCCGGTATTTCTGGCTGGCCGGATTGTTCCGGCCCGTGACGAGCCACAGGTTGAGGCAGGAGTCGACGTACTCGGGCCGTAGCTGGTTGCCCTTGTCGGTCGCCGTGCCCGATACCGGGTCATATCCCTCGGGAAGCACGGGATACCGTTCGAGCACCGAGGTCCAGGAGGCGAGGTAGGCGTCGCCGAGCCGCCGGTGCCCGCTCTGGCCGAGCAGGCCGGCATAGAAGGAGCCCAATTCGGACTGATCGACCGTGACCACCTCGCCGTGGTCTTTGTCGACCCGGGCGAACCACAGGTGCCCATTGATGGTGGTGGCCTCGTGCTTGAGGATCGCCCTGGTCAAGACCGCGTACCAGTCGCGGAAGTCGGTGTCGCCGAACAGATCCCAGGCGTCCCACACGTACTCGAAGAAGGAGTCGACCGGCGGATGAATGGTCGCGGTGTCGTTGACCCAACGACCGGTCTCGACATTGATCTCGGTGCCGAGCAGGTCCAGCTCCGAACGGCGGTCGATGACCGCCTTCATCGCTCTCTTGGCCGCCCTGTAGTACTTCGGGTCGCCGGTCAGCCGAGAGAGCGTCCCGAACTCGGTGATGATGGTGCCGACCTCGGCCAGCGGATTGGTGACGCCGCTGATCTCGCCCGTGCTCGGGTTGACGAATCGATACGGGATGCCGGTCGGGGACCGCTCGAAGCAGGGCATCAGGATGTCGGCGATCTGCCGAGCATGCCGCAGCAACGTACGCTCACGGGTGGCGAGATAACCCGACAGCAGACCTCCCACCATCCGGATGTTCGTCTCGAAGACCTGGACATTCGCGTTGACGGCGCTGAAATCAAGGCTCTCTTCGATCCAGTCGACGCCCTCGGCCAGTTCGTCGTCGAGCCGCATCAGATACAGCGTGTCAAGAGCCTCAACGATGGTGAGCCCGACGGGGTGGGCGTCGTCGAAGAACTCGCCATGCCCACCGCTGACCGGCAGCAGATGGTCATGCCCCCAGGCCAGCCTCTTGTACGCGTTCCACGTGTGCAACAGCTCGCGACGTACGTCCTCGGCCACCGGGCGCCAGTCCCTGATCGGCCGTCCGATTCCGGGCCGGGCCGGGGACACCTGTCGCGCGTACGCAGGCCCTTCCCCCAAACCGAGCCCACCTGCGGCGACCAGACCAGTCGCGGTCACCAGAAGTGTCCTGCGCGTGAGGGATTGGGGGGATCTCACTGCTCACCGTCCAACGAGAGACGTCAGTTGATCACCGCCCGTTCGTACCATCACGCGACGCCCCTAGCCACTCCCCTGACCACAAATGGCCCAACGCCCAAAGCTGTCACATGATCCGAGATCGGAAACCTGCACGATCGAACGCCTTCGCCAACGCATGAGCTGTTCCCCAGGACAGTGAGGGATGAGAGGGGCTAGGCGGTCGGCGCTAGGACGACGACCTTGCCGGACACGGCACCGGCGGCGACTTCGGCGTGGAACGCCGGGAGGTCCTGGAGCTGGATACGGCGGCTGATGTCGATGTGAAGGTCGCCTCGGTCGA
>NZ_JBIRAZ010000039.1:0-62638 GCF_044326415.1 Actinomadura sp. 6N118
CAGCAACACCCAACGAGCAGACGCTCTTGCACCCTGGCTGGACTACTACAACAATCGACGCCGCCACAGCGCACTCGGTGGGCACCCCCCGGCCAGCCGACTGTGACCAACCTATTGGCCGGATACACCTAGGGCGACGCGTGCAGGCGTCGGTAGTCCCGGGGGGACATCCCGACACGTTCCCGGAAACGCTTGGCGAAGTGGCACTCGTCCGAGAAGCCGAGGCCGGCCGCGATCGCGGCGTGGGTCATCGTCGTCACGCGCAGGAGTGACTGCGCCGCCTCGATCCGGCGGTCCAGCCGGAACGCGGCAGGCGATCTGCCGGTCGCCGCGCGGAACCGCTTGCGGAAGGTCTCGTAGGGCAGACCGGCCGCGGCGGCGACGGCGCGCAGGTCATGTTCGGCGCTCAGGTCGACGGCGAGCAGGTCGCGGGCGCGCCGGAGCGGTTGCGGCAATGGATCGGGATCGCCGTGCGCACCGCGAAGCTCGGCCAGAAGGGTGGCGAGCTCGAGCAG
The DNA here is from genome assembly GCF_044326415.1 of Actinomadura sp. 6N118. Lineage (NCBI taxonomy): Bacteria > Bacillati > Actinomycetota > Actinomycetes > Streptosporangiales > Thermomonosporaceae > Actinomadura > Actinomadura sp. 6N118. Next base: position 516 of record NZ_JBIRAZ010000039.1, read on the forward strand.
CTCGATCCGGCGCTGGAGTTCTCCGGTTTCTCTGGGGCGGCTCGCGAAGGTGCGCAGGCGCTGCCGCCATGGCCCCGCGGGCCGGAGGCTGCGGATCGGGTCACGGGCGTCGAGGACGCCGCCGGCGGCGAGGGTGTCGAAGAGCGGACCATCGAAGATCAGGAAGATCTCGCTCCAGCCCTGGCCCGGGGGCGGGCCGTACCAGTGCGGTGTTCCGGGCGTGACGAGGATCGCGTCGCCCGGCCCGATCGGCCGCTCGGCGACGGTGTCGTCGAGATAGGTCCCGGTGCCTTCATGGACGAGGACGAGAGCGTAGGAGTCCAGGACGCGACGCGGCCGGGGAAGCACGGCGGGTCCGTTCTCGACGAAGGCGGTCATGCGGAGCCTGCCGAGCGCCGTGCCGATCTCGTCCTGTGAAGTGATCTGGACCGGGTTGCGCGGCGTGCTGACCATTTTGGACCACCCCCTCCCGTCTCGTCCCTCCCTTGCCGTGGCTCGTGAACCCTACTGTCCGGCATATGGAGAACACCAGGTCAGTCATATCGGAGGCCCAGCGACGGCAGTACCGGGACGAGGGCTGGTTCGTACTCGAACGCGTCCTCTCAAGCGACCAGTTGGAGCTACTGCGCGGCTTCGCCCAGAAGGCGATGAAGCAGATCGACTCCGAGATGGACACCGCCGGCACCGACGTGCTCGACCTCAACCACCGCGGGCGTCGCTACTTCGCCAACGGCATGGCCAAGAGCGAACCCGAACTGCGCAGTTTCCTCTTCAGCGACCTCATGGCCGACGTCTGCCGGGCGACGATCGGCCCCACCGCATTCCATTTCGTCGAGCAGTACGTCATCAAGTGCGGCGACCGTGAGAGCGCATTCTCCTGGCATCAGGACAGCGGATACGTTCACGAAGACCACGAGCCCTATCTCACCTGCTGGATAGCCCTCGACGACGTCACCGAAGAGAACGGCTGCGTCTATCTCCTGCCCTATTCGCGTTCCGGGATCCGGACCTATGTCAAACACGTCGACGACCCGGCCACCAACGACAAGGTGGGCTACGTCGGCACGGATCCCGGTATCCCGCTGGTCGTTCCCGCCGGGAGCATGGCCTGCTTCTCCAGCGTCGCCTTCCACCGCAGCGGCCCCAACCTCACCGACCGCCTCCGCCGGGTCTACATCACGCAGTACTCGCCCGAGATCATCCAGAACAAGGAGCGCTCGCGGCCATGGCAGGGGTTCGCTCCGTTCCTCCGCGACGGACAGATCATCGAGCCATGAGCCCCACGGCCGAGGAAGGTCAAGTTCACGTCGAGGAAATCGACCCGCGACGACCCCTTGACCAGCAACAAGATCGGTGGCACCTTTGCTGCCAGACCGGTCATACCGGTCATACCACGGCCTCGGCCGTCGCCCGAGCGGCGGCCCCGCCCCGAGCCGTGTTCCAGAAGGGGAAGCTCATGGGTACCTTCGCCTCATCACCTCCGGCGCGGTTGACGGCCGTCGCCTTCGCGCTCTCTCTGGCGCTCGCTGCCTGCGGCGGCAGCGGCGGCCAGGAGTCGGGCGGCAAGGAGACGATCGTCTTCGCAGAAGCCGGTCTGGGTACCGAGGGGAAGGCCACGCAGGACGCGATCAAAGCGTTCGAGCAGGCCAACCCGAACATCACCGTCAAGGTGCAGACGCTCTCCGCCGACTCGACGCAGTACCTGCAGCAGTTGCAGCAGCGTCTCGTCGCCGGCTCCAGCACACCCGATGTCATCAGGGTCGACGAGACCTATCCGGCCTCGCTCGCCAAGTCGGGCTGGCTCTACGACCTCAACAAGTTCAATCCTGACCTCAGCGGCTTCCTGCCCGCCGCGCTCGCCCCGGGCAAATACAACGGCCACACGTACGCCGTGCCCTGGTTCGTGGGCGCGGAGGGCCTGCTCTACCGCACCGACCTGGTCAAGGAGCCGCCGGCGACTCCGGCGGAGCTGGTCAGCGCCGCGCAGGCGGCGATGAAGAAGGACCCGAAGATCAAGTACGGGCTGGCCTTCGAGGGAGCGAAGTACGAGGGCGCGGTCACGTCGTTCATGGTCTTCGCCGGGGCGTTCGGCGGGAAGTTCGACCCGGCCAACCTCAACACGCCGCAGAACCAGCAGGCGCTGCAGTTCGCGTACGACGCCGTCAACACCAACCACATCGCGCCGAAGGCCGTGACGGGCTGGAAGGAGGGCGAGGTCCAGCAGGCGTTCACCTCCGGGCAGGCGGCCTTCTCCATCAACTGGCCGTTCGTGTTCGCCGCCTCGAAGGGCTCGCCGACCGAGGGCAAGATCGGGTTCGTGCCCCTCGCGGGCAAGGGCGCGACGCTCGGCATCCAGAACCTCGCGATCAACGCCAAGACCAAGCACGCCGAAGCGGCCTGGAAGTTCATCCAGTACCTCAACAGCGTCCCCGCCCAGGTCAAGCGGGCCGTGGACGCCGGCGACCCGCCGTCACTGACGGCCGCGTACAACGCCGACCTGTTCAAGCAGGCGCCGTACTACAAGCAGGTGCAGAAGGTCGCCGAGGTGGGCGCCGCGCGGCCGCCCGGTCCCAGTACCTGAAGATCTCCGCCGCGTTCCAGACAGCCGTGTCCTCGGTGCTGTCGAACCTGTCCAAACCCGACAGCGCTCTGCTGTCCGCGAGCAACGAGGTGAAGGGGCTCGCGGAGTAATGGCCGACACCGAGGTCAGGCCGGAGGTGCGCCGCCCGGGTGGCACCGCGCGAGTGCGCTTCCGGCCGCCCGGCGGCTCGCCGCGGAACTCCGACCGCAGGCTCGGCTACGTGCTCGTGGCACCCGCCGTGCTCGTCCTGCTCGCCCTGACGGCGTACCCGCTCGGCTACAACCTGTGGAACTCCGTCCACCATGTCGACCTCACTGACCCGTCCGACCGCGGGTTCGTGGGCATGAAGAACTACACGACGCTGCTCACCAGCGGCGAGTTCCTCACGGCGCTGACCCGGACCCTGGTCTACACGGTCGTGTCGGTGGCCATCCAGATGGTGATGGGCATGGTGCTGGCCCTGGTGCTGCACAAGCGGTTCCGCGGGCGCGGCTGGGTGCGCGCGGCCGTGCTCGTCCCGTGGGCGGTGCCGACCGTCGTCGCCGCCACGGTGTGGAAGACCATGTTCGACCCGCGCACGGGCTTCGTCGACTACGGGCTCAGGACCCTCCACCTGCCCGGCGCCGGCACGACATGGCTGGCGGGCGAGTGGACCTCCTGGCTGGCGATCCTCATCGCCGACGCGTGGAAGACGGTGCCGTTCGTCGCGATCATCCTGCTCGCCGGGCTCCAGGTGATCCCGACGGAGATCTATGAGGCGGCCCGCGTCGACGGGGCGAGCGCGTGGCAGAGCTTCTTCCGTCTGACCCTGCCGATGCTCAAGCCGGCGCTGTTGGTCGCCCTCGTCTTCCGCACGCTCTCGTCGCTGCTGATCTTCGACGTGATCTTCATCATGACCGGCGGCGGACCCGGCGACACCACCGAGACCCTCGCCTACCTGGACTGGAAGGCGTTCCTGGTGAACACCGACTTCGGCATGGGCGGCGCGATCTCCGTCACCCTGGTGGTGCTCGCGCTCGGCGTCGCCGCCATCTACACACGGGTCCTGGGACCCGATCGGCAGGGGAGCTGACATGCGCCGCTTCGGATTCACGGCCCTCGTCACGGTGATCATGGCGTCGGTGCTGGTCCCGTTCCTGTGGATCGTGCGGACGTCGCTGCAGAGCTCCGAGGAGTTCTCCGCGGGCGTCACCGGGCTGCTGCCCCGGGAGCCGACGTTCTCCAGCTACGTCGCGGTCTTCACCACCGATGACTTCCTGGGCCCGTTGCTCAACAGCGCGCTGATCTGCGCGGCGAGCACCGCGGTCACGGTCGTCTTCTCGGCGCTCGCCGGATACGCGCTGGCCCGGCTCGAGATCCGCGGCCGGGGCCTGATCCTCGGCTTCCTGCTCCTCGCCGGGTTCTTCCCGGTACTGGCGATGATCGGGCCGCTGTTCCTGCTGTACCGCTCGCTCGGGTTCCTCGACTCCGGCTACCCGCTCGTGCTCGCGTACATGATCTACACGCTGCCGATCACGACGTGGCTGCTGAAGGGGTTCTTCGAGCAGATCCCGCGGGGGCTGGAGGAGGCGGCGATGGTCGACGGCGCGAGCCGGCTGCAGGTGCTGTGGAAGATCGTCGTCCCGGTGGCCATGCCCGGGGTGTTCACCGCCGCGATCCTGTCGTTCATCCTGGCGTGGAACGACTTCGCCTTCGCCCTGTCGTTCCTGCAGACGCCGAACCGCTTCACCGCGCCGCTTGCCATCGTGAACCTCGGACAGAGCCAGTACCAGGTTTTCCACAACCGCATCGATGCGGCGGTCGTCGTCATCACGCTGCCCGTCGTCGTCCTCGTGCTGCTGGCCCAGCGCCGGATCGTCTCCGGCCTCACCGCCGGCGCGATCAAGTGAGGATCGAGGCGGTGGAGACCCTGCGGCCCGCCTTCCAGCCGAACGTCCTGATCCTCCGCCTGCACACCGAGGACGGCCTGACCGGCCTCGGCGAGAGCTTCTACGGCGCGACGGCCGTCGAGGCGTACCTGCACGACCACGTGGCGCCGGCGCTCCTGGCCTGCCGCGATCCGGCGCCCGAGTCCGTCGCGCGGCTGCTCGCCCCCTACACCGGGTACCAGGGCGGCGGCGTCGAGATCCGCGCGGCCGGGGCCGTCGACATTGCGATGTGGGACATCCTCGGCAAGCGCGCGGGGCTCCCCGTCGCCGAGCTCCTCGGCGGCCCGGTGCGCGACAGCATCCGCGTCTACAACACCTGCGCGGGACCCGGGTACGTCAACGCCACCTCGCGGCAGGAGCCGGCGAACTGGGGCCGCGGCCGCGGCGACTACGAGGACCTGGACGCCTTCCTCACCCGGCCGGGCGAGCTCGCGCGGGAACTCGCCGCCGAAGGCGTCACCGGCATGAAGATCTGGCCTTTCGACCAGGCCGCCGAGCGGACCGGCGGCACCGACATCTCGCCCGCCGAACTCGCCGCCGGCGTGCGCGTCGTCGAACGGATCCGCGAGGCCGTCGGGCTCGACATGGCGCTCATGATCGAGCTGCACGGCCTGTGGAACCAGCCGAGCGCCGTACGGATCTGCCGCGCCCTCGCACCGTTCGAGCCGTACTGGGTCGAGGACCCGATCCGCGCCGACGCGCCCGCCGCGCTCGCCGCGCTGTCCGCCGAGACGGGTGTGCCGATCGCGGCCGGCGAGACGGTCGTCGGCCGGCGCGGCTTCCTGCCGCTGCTCACCGCCGGCGCGGTCGACGTCGCGACAGTCGACGTGCAGTGGACGGGAGGGCTCACCGAGGCCCGGAAGACGGCGTCGCTCGCGGACGCGTTCGGCATCCCGGTCGCGCCGCACGACTGCACCGGCCCGATCAGTTTCGCCGCCTGCGTCCACCTGGTGCTGAGCCAGCCGAACGGCCTGATCCAGGAGACGGTCCGCGCGTTCCTGCGTACCTGGTACGGGCGTCTGGTGACCGGCCTGCCGGCCGTCACCGACGGCACGATAGCGGCCGGCGGCGAACCCGGGCTCGGCCTCGAACTGAACCCGGACCTGACCGGCGACCCCGCGACCGTCCGCCGCGTGACCCGCCGCGAGCGGTCCCAGCCGGCACCGGACGCGGTTTCCTGATCCGGCGCCGAGCGTCATCGGCACGATGTGCAGCCACAACTCGTCGATCAGGTCTGCGGCGAGGTACTGGTTGATGGTGGTCGCTCCGCCATGGATGGAGACGTCGCAGTCCCCGGCCGCTTCGCGCGCGCCAGTGCGGATTCGATTCCGTCGGTGACGAAGTTGAACGTGGTGCCGCCGTCCATCGGCTGCGGATCGCGCGGGTGGTGGGTGAGCACGAAGACCTGGGTGTGGTACGGCGGATTGTCGCCCCCCAGCCCTTCCGCTGCCGATCCCACTCGCCACGCACTGGGCCGAACATGTTGCGGCCCATGATGAATGCCTTGGCCGCCATACCCCGGTCGAGCTCAGCCCGGTTCTCCTCGCGATTTTCCGTCCAAGCGTGGAGCTCGTCGCCCCAACCGTCGCCGCCATCGTCGCCGAACGGGCGCCGCCCGGTCTGGTTGAGCCCGGCCGAGTACCCGTCGGCACCTTCCGGATCTCGAAGCCCATCGCAACTCCCAAGCTGGGACGTTGCAACGACCATTAGAACCCAAGGTCACTGGATCAGGCCGCTGCGTCCGCACCTCGAGCGAACGTCACTGCGGCCGACGGGCCTTGTACCCCAGGAGGCGTGTAGGCCCCTGGTCGGTGTGATGAGGCCATCCCGGCCCGGCGCGCGTTTGTGTGCCGGGCCGGGGTGGCGGTGCGGTCAGGTGTCGATGAAGGCGACGACGGCGGCGTGGGCGGTGAGTGCCTTGACGCCGCCGAGGCCGCACAGGCCGTTTTGGGAGATGATGACGGGTGCGGCGGTGACGCGGTCGCCCTTGAGGGGACCGCTGGTGATCGTGCCGCTTGCGCCGAGGTCACCGGTGGTGGGGTCGGTGCTGACGGTGAAGTCGACGCCGCTCTTCTGGCCGGTGTTCCACTTGAGGGTGGCGGTTCCGGCGATCTGCAGGGGAGCCGGGGAGCAGCCGGTGGCAGTGCCCTTGGCTATGACCGTGAACGAGGTGAGGTCGCGATACTTCCCGCTCGGCGAGGTACACGCCTTGCCGGTGGCGTTGCCGGTGGCGTCGACGGTGTTGTTGTCCAGTGGCGGGTCGAAGGTGAAGCCGAACTGGACCTCGCAGACCAGGTCGGCGAGGGTGGCTTGGGCGGGTGCGACGGCTCCGGTCAGGGGTGCTGCGGCGGTGGTGAGCAGGAGCGCGGCAAGGGCGGTACGGCGGACCGCCGAGCTGAGGGCGTGGGTCACGGTGTGATTCCTTCGATCGACCGAGCGTAATCGGACGTAGGCAGGACACACCCCGCGCGGGAGCCGTGAGAAGCCTTTGGGACGGGGTCGTTCGCAGGGCTGGAGGACCACTGGCAATCTACCTGCGCAAATATAGTTCGTTACTATCTCATTACCTTCTGATTTTGGCTGCCGGGCATCATTCGCCACTATGAGCCGAAAATGACGCAATGGCCCCACCGGCCGCGTGACATCAGGGGACCAAGTCATGGCACCACCGCACAATTTGGGGGAATCGCGAAATCTGCGATCAGAGGTTTGAAAACAGCCAGTCGGCATCCGAGGTCGTCACGGTGGGACGGCATCTCCAACCCAGGCGGGCCCGGCTGACCGCCGGTGCAGGGACAGACCAGACAGCGCCGACCGTTGTGGGGTGGCAGGCTACAGCAGCTCAAGAACGGCATCGCGGTGCTGAGAGGCCAGAGACAGGCGCGCGGCACCACTTGGCGCGAACGGCTCAGAACTCAATAGCCGTTCAATCACCTCACCGTCGAACCACTCGCGATTCTTCCCGGCGCTGACGATAGAACCTTCGTCGTTTGATTCGACCATATCGCGGGAGCCGTCATCAAACACGTCGGCATCGAATACAGCGACGATAAGCATGTCGCCAATCATGTGAGGGCATCTATTCCAACCCCAAAACACAAAACCCACCGGCCGACCACACGGCCCACAACGACGATGACCCTGAACCCAAATGTGGGTTCAGGGTCATTCCGATGTCCTGAGACATCACACCTGTCGGGGTGGCTGGCGGCAACTCGCCGCTAACGCTGGACTGTCGCTGTGACTGGCACTGATCAACGCCGAACCCTGTACGTGATTGTCTGCGCTGCTGGTCCCGCATCGCAGGTCGACCAGCTTGTGACTCTGGCACACGGCCGAGGTTGGGAAGTCTGCGTCATACCCACGCCAGCGGCCGAAGGGTTCATCGACGTCCCTGCTCTCGTTGAACTCACCGGTCACCCGGTAAGAAGCCGCTACCGCAACCCGGGCGAGTCGGGACGGCTTCCACAGGCCGACGCGATCATCCTCGCGCCCGCCACGTACAACACGATCAACAAGTGGGCGCACGGCAACGCAGACAACTACCCCCTTGGCCTGCTTGCGGAGCTGGTCCCGCTCGGCGTGCCAACGGTCGTCTTGCCATTCGTGAACTCCGCACTTGCCGCAAACCCCGTGCTGAACCGCAGCATTGCGGAACTCCGCTCTCTTGGAGTTCGCGTCTTGTACGGACCGGGGGAGTTCGAACCGCATCCCCCCGGCACCGGAGGCACCCGTTTGAACACCTACCCGTGGGTCATGACGCTCGACGCTCTGGACGAGATTCGAGCCATCAGGCGGGATCTCTAGCGTCTCCTTTTAGGTCCCGGTCGTCCGGGAGTGTCTGTTCCGTCCGGGGCGGTCATGAGCGCATCCGGCGTACGACCAAGGCGATGAGGCGGTCTGCCGGGATGTAGCCGTAGTGGCGTTCGTAGGACTCCTTGGGGTTGTCGCCTAGGACGCCTAGACAGGCGGTGGGGACCGTGGCGTGCCGCACGCCCGCCGGGCCTGGTCTGGCCACGGCGCCCGGCCCGGTTGACATTGTCGCATGCTATGACTCATCTTGTTGAGACAAAGCTTGCGACAATCGGAGGTGGTGGCATGCGCGAGGCAGATCACACGGAGGCCAAGCGGTGGCTGGCCCGGAACGGTTTTGCCGACGCTGAGCCGACTCCGCTGCTCGCGGCGCGGCTGGCGGTGCGGCGGGAGGCCAAGGCCGTCGACAGCTTCCTGCTGGCCGCGTTCCTGATCGGCGCGGCGCTCACGCACGCGTTGGCGCTGCCCGCCGACGTCATGTCCTCCTGGCTGTCGCTGGTAGTGCTGGCGGTGTTGGTGGCCGGTCTGCTGGTGGGGCAGTGGCTGCTCGGCTGGTGGGTGCGGCGCGTCGACCGGAGGCTCGGCGCGCAGCTGTCCCGGCGGGTGGCCCACCCGGTCGAGCTCGGCTGGTCGGCGGTGCTGGGCCGGCCGTACGCTCTGTTCACGGTCGCCACCTTCACCGGCGCCTTGCTGCTCGCGGTGAGCGTGCTGCCGGTCTCGGACTCCGGCTTGCGGTACGGGGCGACCGTCGTGCTGATCGGCCTCGCCGCCGCCGGCGCCGGCACCATCATGCAGCTGCGCCAGGTGCTTGCGAGCCCGGCCGTGGCCGACGACGAGGCGTCGCTCACCGCCGATGTCATCATGCGGGTCGAGGACGCCCGCGCCCTCGTCACACCCAGCCTGGTGTGGTCGCTACCGGCCATCTCCCTGTACGGGGAATCGCTCGGCTGGTGGAACGCAGTCTCGGTGGCGCTCGTGGTGGCGGGCGTCATCGCGCTCTGGCTGATCCATACCCGGAGCGGCGATGTCGCAACGGCGGCACGGCGAGCCATGGCCCGATGATCGTCATCGACGCGGCCTCGCCGACGCCACCGTACGAGCAGCTCCGGGCCCAGCTCGCCAGGCAGATCCAGGACCGCTCGCTCGCCGTCGGCACGAGACTGCCGACGATCCGCCGGCTCGCGGCCGACCTCGGCCTCGCCGTGAACACCGTCGGCCGGGCCTACCGGGAACTGGAGGAGGCCGGGCTGATCGAGACCCGCGGGCGGGCCGGCTCGTTCGTCGCGGCCGCCGGCGAGCAAGCCCTCGAGCAGGCCCGCCGCGCCGCCCGCGACTACGCGGCGGTCATCGCCAGCGTCGGCATCGATCCCACCGAGGCCATCCGGATCGTCGAGGCCGCACTGGGCCACGCTTCGACGCCATAACCACCGGTTACTCGCTGCTGCCGTGCCCTTGCGCGGAAGTGCTCATTCGGCGTACCACCAGGGCGATTAGCCGGTCTGCCGGGATGTAGCCGTAGTGGCGTGAGTCGTAGGACTCCTTGGGGTTGTCGCCTAGGACGACTAGACAGGCGGTGGGAACTGTGGCGTTTGGCTGGGTGTCGGCCAGGTCGGCGGGCACTGGGTCGCCTGGGGTTGCGGCCACTCTCTTGATGACCCACTCCTGCTTGGTGTGGCTGGTCGACCAGGGGGGTGGGGGTTGCTCGACTACCACCACGTCGCCGGTCCGGATTCGGGTCAGCGGGACGCGGCGGACCAGCACCCGGTCGTCGGGGTGATAGGCGGGCGTCATGCTCAGGCCTCGCACGGTGATCACCATGAGCCGGCGGCGTGCCCACAGGAGGGCGCATGCGCCAGCGAGTGTCAGCGCCAGGAGCGTTTTCATGTTTCTCCCTGGAGCTGGTAGCCCGACGCCTGCAGTGTGAAGAGGCGCGCGTAGAGGCCGTTTGCGTCTAGCAGTTCGGCGTGGGTGCCCAGCTCGGCGACCACTCCGTCGCTGAGCACGGCGATGAGGTCGGCGTCGCGGACGGCTCCCAGCCGGTGTGAGATCAGGAGGCTGGTCGCCCCGGCCCGTAGCTGGCGTAGACGGGTGTGTACGTCGTGCTCGGCCTCGGCGTCCAGGCCGGCGCTGGGCTCGTCCAGGATCATCAAGTCCCGGTCCGCACGCAGGAAGGCTCTCGCTAGGGCAAGGCGTTGCCACTGGCCTCCGGAGAGCATCACTCCGGTGCCCGGCTCCTGTTTTTCCGACTCGCTGAGGAACATCCGGGTAAGCAGGGTGTCGTATCCGGCGGGGAGGGCGGTCAGGATTTCGTGGACACCGGCCCACTTGGCGGCGGTCACCAGGCGTTCCTGATCGGCGGTCAGGTCGCCTACGGCGATGTTGTCGGACGCGCTGAAGTCGTAGTTCATGAAGTCCTGGAACACAGCGCTCATACGTTCACGCAGCTCGTCGATGGGCACCTCGCGCAGGTCAACCCCATCCCAGAGGATCGCTCCGCGGGTGGGGTCGTAGAAGCGGCACAGGAGCTTGACGAGCGTGCTCTTGCCCGCGCCGTTGTGCCCGACCAGCGCCATGGATCCGCCGCTGGGGATGAAGAGGTTCACGCCTCGCAGCACCCACGGATGGTCGTCGCTGTAGCGGAACCAGACGTTGCGTAGCTCTATGCCGTGCTTTAGCGAGGGCAGTGCGCGCGGTTGCGCTGGAGGGGGCAGGTCCGGGTCGGCGTTCAGGACTGTCAGGTAGTGGCCGAACATGACCAGCTCATAGCTGGTGTTCGAGATCGCGCCGACCAGCCCGTTCAGCGCGAGCTGGACCCCGGCGATCGCGGCTACGAACATCGACACGTCGCCAACGGTGACCTGGCCGCGGCCGGCCGCTGTGATCGCCCAGATCAGCCCGCCCGCGGAGAGGACCGCTGACAAGATTGAGAGCACGGAGCGCAGCCAGAACTCGCGCCTGTCGAGCTGCCGCAGGGCCCGGTTGGCGGTCCGCTGTTCGGCGTTCATCCGGCCGCGCAGGAAGCCCGCCAGGCCGAACAATCTCACTTCTTTGGCCGCGTACGTGTTGCTGAGCAGATCGCTATAGAACTGCTCCCATCGTTCGATCGGGCCGAGCGTCCACTGCAGCGCCGCCCGCCGCCGCGCCAGCCGTAGCTCCACCACCAGCATCGGCGCCGCCGCCAGCAGCATGATCGCGGTGAACGGCAGGCTGATGACGGCGAGCGAGCCGAGGAACCCGGCCACTGTCAGCACTCCCCTGCCGACGCCGCAGACCGCGTCCACGATCCGAATCGGAGAGGTGGTGGTCCGCTGGGCCAGCCGCAGCTGGTCGTGGAACGTCGGCTCCTCGAACCGGCTCAGCCCAGTGAACCGCTCGACAGCCGTGAACAACTCGTTCTGCGCAGTCAGCGAGACCCGCCGGTCAAGCTCTGTGCTCAGGTATTCGCCGAGGTGCGGGCTCAGCGCGCCGACCAGGCCGACCACCCCGAGCGCCACCGCCAGCCAGACCAGGTCGGGATGCGGGCCCGGCCCGGCCAGCTCGTCCAGGACGTACTTCAGCAACCATGCCAGGACGACCGGCAGTACGGCGCTGAACACCGTGTTCGCCAGGTATCCCAGCAGATGCAGCGGGGCCGCTCGGCGGACCAGGCGGGCCGCTCCGCCGAGCCGCACCAGCGCGTCGGCCAGGCGCCGGGGCACCCTACGATCCGACGGTGACCGGAAGGCGAGCAAGTCTGATCTCACTGGCGAGGACCTTGCCGTCGGCGTCCACGAGGCAGAACACCGGGAACACCTTCGCCTTGAAGGCCTTGGACAGCTTCTCGTCGACGTCCACCACCACCGGGGCGACCGGCTGGAGCGCCCTCACGAACGTCGGGGCCTCCTCCCCTTCCCCGGTCACGACGGCGAGCACGTGCCGGGATCCGTCCTCCAACTCTCTGGCGTACTTGACGAATTCGGGCAGCGTGTCCAGGCAGGTGTCACAGCCAGGGCTGAAGAAGGCGACCAGCGTCTCGCCCGATAGCCGGTCACGCGAGACCGGCTTGCCGTCCACGGTCCGGGTATCGAACCTTCCGATGACCTCCCCGACAGGCACGGTGTCATGCTCAACGAAGAAGCCGGGGCCGGCTGCCAACAGACGCTCCAGGTGCTCCCCGTGTTCCCTCAGCCGCCGTACCACTCCCAGGGTCAGCAACAAGTCCAGCAGGCAGAACGCTGCTACCAGCACCACCGCCATGGTGAGTATGAACATTGTGGATCCCTTCCTGTGGCGTCAGGGTGGCGCTACCCGCCCATGGGGTGACGAGATAGATCAGATCGTCCATACGGGCCACCAGCACGGCGGCCACCAAACCCACGCCGCCCGCCAACACCAGGCCGCCGGAGTGTGCGGACCCGAGGTCGCCCGACCCGGCCATGCCCGCCAGTGCGGCGGCGACCAGCAGTGCGTTACGGACCAGATGATGTTTGCGCAGCGGCGCGGCGGACGAGGCGCCGAAGCAGCGGCATGAGGTGCGCACGCCACGTTTGAGCGCGGCGGCGATGAACAGTCCGAAAGCCAGCAGGAGGATGGCGGCGAGGCCTAGCCCCAGTCGCATGGTCGCCGCCGGAACGAGCGCCACCGGCACCGCGACCTCAGCGGCCAGCACGGTCACCGAGACCGGCTGGGCGGCTTTTCTGCTGACTTTCCGAGGCACCACTGCGGCCAGAAGGGTACGCGTTGCTCGGACGAAATCCCGGAATGCAGAGTTGCCGGTCTTTCCGGCCACCGACGCGATGAACACCACGCCGATGAGGCAGCGGCAGCCGAAATACACATATTCCATGGCACATGACTCCTGCCCGGTCAGCGTAACCGCCCGGCACCATCCAAAAATGCGCGGATGGCACCGGAACGGTCACCTACAGCAATGATGGGAGGAGGTTTGAATCAGCAGGAACGGCCTGTCGTGTTGCACGCACACTTGTGGCCGCTGATGCAGTCGTAGTAGCGGTAACCCTCAACGGCGCGCGCACCCATCGTCACGCAGCAACGCTCGCGTTCGCAGTTACAGCGTGGCGCTGCCGCGGCTACCGCGTTGGGTACCAGGCGGGCGAGCAGCTTGTCACTGAACCGGTTGACAGTCGAGATCATCGACGCCTCCTTTGCCGTGGTGTCGGCACCTGCGATTGCCACTCCATGGAGTGATAACCCCTAAAAGCTCGGCTCGTCGCCGGAGAAAGTCAATGCTGCCCCGGTGAGGCGTGATCACGTACAGTAACCGCTACTGGTAACGCACCGTGAGGCTCAGTGGAAGGGTCCAATCAATGACCGGATCCGGCCACCACCCTTACCACTTGCGATTAGCGAAACTAATTGCTTGCGCAAGTGGTCAAAAGTTTTCGCCAGAGCGCGGCCCCGTTCGGCGTCTGCGGCTCAGAAGAATACGAGCAGGGTGGCGGCCAGGACCAAACCCAGGTACCCCGGCCAGTAGACCAGTTTCGGCAGCAGGTTGGCGCCCCAGGTGAGAGCACGGATCCGGATATTGGCGGTCACCATCATCGCGTTCAGCGACACAAAAAGGATCATGAGGTACAGCGCGTAGGAGAAGTACTCCAGATACACCGTGCCCTTTGCCTCCGTCGCCTCACGGATCGCGTTCTGGTCGAACACGATCACCAGCAGCATGCCGACCGCGAAGCTCATCACCTGGAAGGTGCTGAAGCCGACGAGCTCCCGGCGCTCCTCATCGATGGTGATCAGGAACATCGCGAAGAACACGACCAGGGCGATGAACGACCAGCGGATGAGCGAACCGTAGAGCGGTCCTTGCGGGTCGCGCTTGAGCCCGAGGTTGAAATACAGCTCCGGCGTATTGCTGTTACTGATGCCCGCCGGTCTGGCGAAGCCGAAGTTGGTCGTGTACGGATTGCTGAGATAGCTGTAGGCGGTGAAGTCCGGGTTCCACTCGCCGTAGACCATCTTCGCGTCCATCGCCGTCATGTTGCGGATCTTCCACGGCGGGTATCCCGCGAAGTCGGGGGTGAGGACGACCCGCTGCTGGAAGTCCACGCCCCACATCCGCAGCCAGACATTCTGCTTGTCGAGCGGGTAGCTGCCATAGTCGAACAGCTGCCGGAACTCGGCGTAGAAATACCACCCCATGAGCCTGTGGTCGCCCTCATCGTGCTGGTAGACGAGCTTCTCTGTGGCGGCATAGGCGTCGCCGGCCTCAGGGAAGATCACCCCCGGCTTGACACGCGCCTCACGGGGAATCCGCTGCCAGACATACCCGGAGAGCGTGACGTTGCTGGCGCCTTTGAACTCCACCGACTGGATGAAGACCCCGGTCGGCACCTTGGTGTATCCGGCGCCATGCTGCGGCAGGTGCTCAGTGAGGTAGCGCTGGGTGGCCTGGTCGTTCGTCACGATGCTGCCTACCGCGCTCTGTTCGGACGCTTTGCCGTAGACCATCGTCCAGGCGAAGGCGATGCCCGCCAGACACAGCAGCGAGGTGAACGCGCTCACAAAGCCGAGCCGCATGCGGACGCTGCGGCTGTCCGTGCGATCCAAGGGCTTCAGGATCTCCAGGGCCAGCAGCGTCAGGAAGATGATGGTGGCGAACGTGAGTGAGGAGAAGTAGTGGGGGTCGTCGTAGTTCAGCTTCAGCCCGCCGTGGGACAGGTACTCGTGCAGTGACCACGCCATCCAGGCCGTGACCGGCACCAGGAGGATGCGCACTGAAATCTTGAAACGGCGGGACCAGCGCTCACCGGTCACAGCGTTCAGCGAGTCTCCATCCCAGTCACCCTCGACCACGACACCTCCTATACGTTCTGTTGTCGTATCAATACCCAAAGTAGTGAACGATAGACCGCATGTTGGGCATCCCGTTACGCCTCCCAGTACTGGAAGAACGCAGGAAGAGAGGCTGACCCCGGCGCGAACCGGCTCTGATGTTCGTGGTGCGCTAGTTCGGCGCTGGTGCGCTGTGTGTGGCCGCGTTCCGCTGGGCGATAAGGAATCGCGCGGCGGCCAGGAACGCGACGAGCAGGGCCACCACGAACAACAGTGCGGACGACGAACCCAGGTGGTGTGCAGCGTTGAGGTAACTCGGCTCGGGTTGGCCATCGTCGAGCTGGGTCAGCGTGAGCGCTTCGCGGCCACCGACTGCCAGGCCGCCGACGATCGGGCCGAGGACGGCCGGAAGTGCGCCGGACCGCGTCGCGAACGGTGCTGCGGCGGCCACCGTGCAGGTCACCGTGGCCACCAGCAGCGCCAACAGCAGGCCCGCCGGGATCCAGCGTGCCTGCGTGACCACCTTTTCGGGGACGCCGCCAGTCGCCGCTAGGAGCACAAGGAAGCCGAGGCCGCTGACCACCGTTCCGGCGATGGCAAAGACTGACCGCCAACGTGTCATCCCGGTGGCGATACCGATGGCCAATCCCGCCAGAGCCGCCGCCACCGCGAAGGTCCGATGCGACGCCACCCCCGACAACCCCAGGAGCATCGGCGCCGCCACACCCGCCTGCACTATCGCCGCTGTGAGTGCGGCGACTCCGGCCCACACCCCCGCCAACGCCGCAGCGAGGGCCGCAACGATCAGGGTGACGAGGCCGAGGATTCCGACCATGACGTACGAACGGCGCGCCAGAGAGCCGCCGGAGACCTCCAGAAGCTTCGCCACCCGGTCGAGTGTCACCACCGAGGGCAGAAAGGCGACCAGGGTCGCCAGGGCCCCCGCCAGCGTGACCCGGATGCCTATCCGCCGTCCGGGCTCACCGCGCAGTCGCGCCACAGCGACGATCCCCCCGGCCACGGCTGCCGCGGTGAGGACCAGTTGCAGGCTGTCAGGCCGCCATGGGCGACTGAGCCAGCCGGCGCCGACGAAGGTCGCGCCGACCAGCCCCGCTCCGACCGCGCAGCCGGCCAACGCGGCACCGGCACCCAGCGGGCCACCGGCACCCCGCGCGCCACCGGTATCCGGCGCGCCACCGGCATTCGGCGCGCCGGTGTCCATGAGCTCTTGGGCCGCAGCCAGAACGGCCACGAGCACCAAAGCCGCACCGGCCAGCCCAAGGTGCGCCACCGACGGACGGGACTGCAGCACGTCCAGATACGGCGTCGCCGCGGCGGGCGCCGTCAACACCGAGCCGACCAACAGCAACCACGGCCACCAACGGATCAACATGAGCCCGGCGATGACCGCAACCACCGGCAACCCGGCGGCCAGGTAGGCATCACCGTTCCACGACGTGCCCACCTCCCGAGTGGCGATCACACGGGGCACCACCCCGTTCCCCGCAGCAGCACTGGCCAGCACACCAAGTCCAGGCGCCGTCGCTGCCAGGAGCAACCAGTGCCGCCTCGACGATGCCGTCCGCTCACGCACGTCCTGACTGATCATGCAGGCGAGGGTCGCACGGTCGCCACCGCTCAAACTTGAGCGAAAGTACTCATTTCGAGCCCCAAGTCTTGCTGTGCCTAAGACGGCTTAGACCGGCTTAGGAGCCTTAGGCCGGCTTGGCCCTGGCTAAGGCGTTCTAAGGCACCTAGATAGGGCGTCGTCCCGATGTGTGAGGTGGGGCCTTAGCGCGAATCTCTAGATGTCGGGCCGAACGGGTCGGCCGGACGGAACCAAGGAGATCGCGATGATGCACTACGAGGTCACCAAGGCCATCGCCGCCGACCGCGTACGCCGGCTGCGCGCCGAGGCCAAGGCCGACCGCCGGGCCGCCAAGGTCCGCAAGCGGTGACCGCCCAGGACCGGCGGCCGTCGACCGAGCCGCCGCCTGGTTGCCGCACCATCCAGAGACCCCCGTCACGCGTGACGGGGGTCTTCGCTTTGTGCACGGACCTCTCGCTTTGTGCACGGGCGTCTCAATGCACGGGCCTCTCATGCACGGGTTTCTGCCAGAGGTATTGCTGGGCGTACGAGCGCCACGGGCGCCAGCGCTCAGGGGCTGTTCCCGAGAGGAAGATGTCGGGGTCGCCGAGCACCCGCATGCGGATCAGCGAGACCACCAGCTTGTCGATACCGGGCAGGTGTTCGCCGAGGTCCCTCCGGTCGATGGCGTCCTCGGTCAACGCTTGCAGCTTGTGAATGAGTGAAGGCTTCAGGTCGGTCGAGGCTAGTGCGTCGAGGTCCGGGAACGTGTGGGTGATGGTGCCGGAGGGGACCAGGAGCGGGCGGCCGTGCGTGGCGATCAGCGTGGTGAGGTGACGTTCGTCGAGGACGGTTCGTACGGCCAGCTCGGCCGCATCGGGGTGGCCGGGAATGCGGCGCCCGGGCGCCTTGGCTATGAGGGGGCCGAGGAACGGGTCGCCGCCGAGGGCCTTCTCGATGGCATGCTGATCGGCGTCCAGGTCCAGCATCCGGCGGCAGCGCTGGACGGCCGCCGTCAGGTCGCGAAGGTCGGTCAGGCGGAGTTCGCAGCGGATGTGACCGGCGGCGGGTGTAAGGGCGACGATCCCGGGACCTCTGGGCAGCGAGAGTGACCGCCGGTACGTTTCGCCGTCGTACTCCTCGATGCCCGCGATCGTATGGCCGCCGAGGAACGCCAGGAGCGTGACGGCGTCGAACGGCGGCCGGTAGTCCAGACGAAGCGTGATCGCGCCAGGAGCAGCGGTGGGCGTGCGTCTCGCACGCAACGCGGTCGGCGTGGTGGCGAACAGATCACTGATCGTGGCGTTGAACTGGCGGATGCTGGCGAATCCGGCGGCGAACGCGACGTCGCTTACGGGGAGGTCCGTCGACTCGAGCAGGGTCCGGGCGGTCTGGGCACGCTGAGCGCGGGCCAATGCTTGCGGGCCGACGCCGACGTCGGCAAGGAGCCGTCGGCTGAGCTGCCGCTCGCTGTAGCCGAGGCGGTCGGCCAGGCCGGACACGCCTTCCCGGTCGATGATCCCGTCCGTGATCAGGCGCATCGCGCGGGCGACGAGATCGGAGCGGGTGTTCCACTCGGGTGAGCCCGGAGCGGCGTCCGGGCGGCACCTCTTGCAGGCACGAAAGCCGCCCGCCTGCGCGGCCGCGGCGGTGCGGTAGATGCGGACGTTCTCCCGTTTGGGCATGACGGCCGGGCAGCTCGGACGGCAGTAGATGCCGGTCGTCACGACGGCGACGAAGAACCAGCCGTCGAATCGCTGGTCACGGCTCTCCATCGCCGCGTACACGTCCTCGTCAGCGATCACGATCACCAATGTGACATGGCCCGGCGACCTCGAACTGGCGGCCATCGGACAGGCACGTCGCACAGGCAGCGACACTGGCGGCCGTCGGACGCTGGCCGGAAGGCGGTCGGGCGGCGGTCGGACAGGCACCTCGATGACGACGGCCGATCACCGCCAGCGGTGGGACGGGTGTCAGGCCACGGTGGTCCGCATGGCTGTTCGTGATGCGGTGACGGGTTATCGAGGTGCGCTGGCTGACCGGGACTTCCGGCTCTTGTGGCTCGGCTCCTCGGTGTCTCTCGTCGGCGACGGGATGACGTTCGTCGCCTTGACCTGGCTGGTGCTCTCCCAGCCTGGCGGTATCCAGCGACTGGGGTTGCTGACCGTGTGCTTCACGCTCCCGGTCATCGCGGGCGGTCTGCTGGTCGGGCCGCTGCTGGACCGGTTCGACAAGCGGTACGTGCTGGCGACGGACAGCCTGCTCCGGGGTCTCGCGGTGGCCTCGGTCCCGGCGGTCGCCGGCGTCTTCGGGTCGGTTCCCGTCGTGTTGCCGTTCTTCGTCGCGGCGTTCTACGGGCTGCTGAAGATGGTGCCGCTCGCGGGTTTTCCCGCCGCGATCCCGGAGCTCGTGGACGAAGGACACCGCGATGCCGCCAACGCCCTGGAGATGCTCGGTTTCGGCATCACGGGCATGGTCGGGCCCGCGTTGGGCGGGTTGCTGGTCGCGCAAATCGGGGCGGAAGGCGTGCTGGCGTTCGATGCAGCGACCTATCTGGTGTTCGCCGTGACCGCTCTGGCCGTTCGACGACCACTGAGGCCGGGACGGAGGCCGCGACTGAGACCGGGACGTTCAGCTGCGGCGCCTCAGGTCAGACGGAGGTGGGGGCGCACGCTGCTGCGCGATCGGGTGCTGGTGACGACGACCGTGGCGTTCATGGCGTTCAACATCGCAGAAGGGATGTTGCTGGTCGTAGGGCCTTGGCTGGCCAAGACCCAGCTGCCAGGCGGGCCGCAGACGCTCGGCCTGCTCTTCGCGGCGCTGTCAGTCGGCGAACTCCTCGGCGCCCTGGCAGCGGGCGCGATTCGTCCGCGCGTCGATCTCTTGACGGCGATCGGGACCGTGCAGATCGTCGCCGCCTTGGGCTTCCTCGGGATCCTGGCCGCTCCCGCCTCGTTCGGCGTGGGTGCCGGGTTCCTGGTCATCGGTCTGTTCAGCGCGCCGATGACGGTGTGGGCACAGACACTGCGCATGGAACGTGTCCCCGCCCATGAACGCGGCCGGGCGTTCGCGGCGCTCCGTACCTTGATGCAGGCGACCCCACCCATCGGTGCCGTCCTGGCGGCGCCGCTGCTGAACGCGGAGCTCGTAGGCCTGTCCGCGTTCAGCATGGCCCTGCTCGCGGGAACGCCTGCCCTCGCGCTCTTCCTTCCCTTCAGCCGCAGACCCCGACAAGCCACCTAGCGCTTGCTTCTGTTGCTCGGTAGCCTCCTTGGAGTCCGGCTTGGGAAGTCTCCGGCTGCGAAAGCAGGTCTCATGAGCCGTTTGGTACTCACCGGCGCAAACCTGATCGACGGGCTGAACCCACCTCGTCCCGGCAGCACCGTCGTGGTCGAGAACGGTCGTTTCAGCGAGGTCGTCCAAGGCCCGGCGGCCGCGAAGGCGGTGACCACGGCGGCCGGTGACGAGGTCGTCGACCTGGGCGGGCGTACGGTCATGCCGGGGATGGTCCTCTGCCACTACCACTCCACGTACGACAACCTCGGCCCCTCGCCCGTCCCCATCGGCCTCGACCACGCCCCGCCCTACCAGGCGCTGATCGCCGCGCGAAACCTGCGTACGGCGCTGGAGTGCGGCTTCACCAGCGTGGTCAGCGCCGGGGCGGCCAACGACGTCGACGCCTCTCTCCACCGTGCCATCCGTGACGGCCTGGTCGAGGGCCCGCGCTTCCTGCCGGGCAGCCGGGAGATCAGCACGACCGGGTTCGGCAACGACATGACGCCGTACCACTGGGACCTCCGGGCGCTGGGCGGCATGCGCATGTGCGACGGGGCCGATGAGTTCCGTAAGGGCATCCGCGAGGAGATCAAGCGCGGCGCGAAGGTCATCAAGCTGTTCGTCACCGGTGGGCACGGGGTCGTACGGTCCAAGGACTTCGAGGAGATGAGCCGCGAGGAGCTCGCCGCCGCCATCGAGACCGGCCACGGACGCGGGGTGCTGGTGCGCGGGCACATCGTCGGCAAGCGGGCCATCCTCGCGGCGGCCCGGCTGGGCATCGACATCGTCGACCACGGCGACGACATGGACGAGGAGTGCGTCGAGCTGCTGGCCGAGAGGGGCACGTCGGTCGCGCCGAGCATCCACTTCACGGAGGTGATGCGCGACGTCGTGCCCGGGTGGGGTTCGATCGCCTCGCGCGTCCATCTTGGTGAGGGACGGCCGTACGAGATGCTCACCCACGCCGACAAAGCCGGGGTCAACCTGGTGATCGGCGACGACTACGGCGCCCAGGGCCTGCCGCACGGCTCGTACGCCAAGGAGCTCGAGACCTACGTGACCAAGGCCGGCATCGCGCCGATCGACGTGCTGCGCTGGGCGACCGTCAACGGCGCCAAGCTGATGCGCAGGGAACACGACCTCGGCACGATCGAGCCCGGCAAGATCGCCGACCTCCTCGTGGTCGACGGCGACCCGGCGGCCGACATCACGGTCCTCCAGGACCCGTCCGCGATCACCGTCATGACCGGCGGACGACTCCGCTCCGGCGCGCTTCCACACCCCGCCGACACGCTCTGAGCCCTTACAGGCAAAGGGGTCTGGTGCCTCCCCGGAACCCCGCGATCGCGTTTAGTAAAAAGCAGACAATATTTGTTACAGATCGTCAATTAATGCCACGATGGTCCGGCGCGAGACGTACGATCACCCCCAAATCCCCGGACCGTGACTCTTCCCCAGCCGACAGGACGGTGCCCCGCCCATGAACACCGGCGACCCCTCGGCGGCCTCCTCCCGCATCGACATGACCCGCCCGCACTCAGCGCGGGTGTGGGACTACTGGCTCGGCGGCAAGGACAACTTCGAGGTCGACCGTGAGCTCGGCGAGCAGATCGCCGGGATGTTCCCGCACGTGGTGGGGACCGCGCGCGGTGACCGCGAGTTCATGCACCGCACCACGCGGCACTTGGCGACCGAGCTGGGCATCGACCAGTTCCTCGACATCGGCACCGGGCTGCCGACGCCGCCGAACCTGCACCAGGTCGCGCAGGAGATCAACCCGAAGGCCCGGATCGTGTACGTGGACAACGACCCGATCGTGCTCGTCCACGCCCGCGCATTGCTCAACTCGACACCCGAGGGCTCCTGCGACTACCTGGACGCGGACCTGCGCGAGCCGAGCCGCATCCTGCGGGAGGCAGGCAAGACGCTCGACCTCGACCGCCCGGTCGCCATCATGCTGATGAGCGTCCTGCATTTCGTGGCCGACCTTGAGGACGTCGTGTCGATCCTCCGGCGCCTGCTGAACGCCGTGCCCTCCGGCAGTTACCTGGCGCTGACGCACAGCACCGACGAGATCGGCGGCCCGGCCGTCAAGAAGGCCTTCGAGATGTGGAACGCGACGGCGCACCCCAAGGCTCAGCCGCGCACCAAGCCGCAGGTCACCGGTCTCTTCGACGGTCTGGAGCTCCTCGACCCCGGTGTGGTCTCACCGCCGCTCTGGCGACCGCCGCTGGACCTCGAGACCGAACCCGAGCCCGTACCCCTGTGGGCTGGGATCGCCCGCAAGCCCTGAGGCTCGGCCGGAGTCGCCCGCAGGCCTGAGGCCCGGCTGAAGTTGCCCGCAAACCCTGAGGCTCGCCGGTAGATGACGACGCCGCCGCCTCGTTCGACGACGGTATAGCCCAGCCGCGGCAACCTTGTGATCGTCGCGTGATCCTCCGGCGACGGGCTGGGGAACGGACGGGAAGACGCGACGGCGACCCACTCGGGCAGCGGCCAGGACGGGCTCGGGAGAATCAGCCGGAACACCCTGCAGCGACGGGTGAGCTGAGGCGCCAGACGATTCGACGTGGCAACGTGCGCTCCGTCGGGGATGACCTCGAGGGTGTCGCGCGTGGGGCCGAAACGTTCTCTTCCCTGCCAGTCACCGGCATCCAAAAGCCGCACCAGGGGCTGGCCTCCGATCATGGTGATGGCGAGAGCGAACGCGAGAATCGCCGTGGGCGCCGCTTTCCGTACAGTGCGGGTCACGGCCGCCTCGGAGTCGTGCAGTCTCCGCAGGCCGTCGACGGCGGCGATGAAGACAATGGGCATGAGCACCGCGCTGTAGTGGAATTCCGTTCCCCAGTACGCCGGATTGCTCGTCCAGAAGCGCGCGGCGAGATACGGAACCCCGATGAGGACCAACGGAGACCTCAGGGCCAGCAGCCACGTCGGAGCGACGAGCGCCAGCAACGTCCATCCCTTCACGTCCATCGGGGTGAAGAGCGCGGCCACGCCCGAGCCGGCGGCCGTCTTGGCGTACGGGTAGACGTCCCCTGGGCTGAGCGCGGGAATGATGACGAAGACGGTCAGGAACCCCGTGACCACCGCCACGGCGACGATCACCGCACCGAGTCGGCGACGGCCTGCGCAGAGGACGTATCCGCCGACCGCCGCGACGAGAAGCGGCTGGTCCTCCTTCACGAGGAGCAGAGGCAAGGCCCAGCACGCAGCCGCCGACCAGCGCCGATACGCCAGGTGCTCCATGCTGTACGCGATCAAGGGCACCGCGAACGCGATCTCGTGGAAGTCGAACGCCGCGGCCTGCTGGATCCCCCACGACAGGCCGTACCCAAGGCCGAAACAGACCCCCGCGCGGTGGCCAAGGAATCCCGTGGCGAGCCGTGTCACCGGTACCGCTGACAATGCCAGCAGAAATCCCTGCGCGACCAGCAACGTGACAGGCCCCGGAAACAGCCGGTAGAACGGCGCGAGCAGCACGAGAACGGGGTGGAAATGGTCACCGAGCACATTGAATTCAGGACCCTTGAGCTCGGCAACAGGCACCTGTAGCTGCGCGTACGCACGCACCGCCTGCTCAAAGATGCCGAGGTCGAACCCGGCCGTCCGCATCGTATTGTGCCGGTTGACCGCCATTGCCGAATAGGCGGCGAAGAGCATCGCCGCCACCACCCATGCGGCGCGGTCGTGCCGTCGAAAAAGCATGGTGCACAGATTTGTGACCACGCCCTGAACTCACGCTTAAGCCTCCTGAATCCCCGCTTAAGCCACCTGAAGCCGGTTTCAGGAACGAACGACGCGGCGCCGACATAATGGCGTGATGCGCCTGCTGCTGATCGAGGACGAGGAACGCTTCGCGGCCACGCTGAGCCATGGCCTCCGCGCCGACGGCTACGCGGTTGACGTCGCCCACGACGGCAGGCACGGTCTCGACCTCGCCCGGACGCACCCGTACGCGGCGGTGATCCTGGACATCATGCTGCCGGGGCTGAACGGCTACGCCGTCTGCGCCGAGCTTCGCCGTGGCGGATCGACTGTGCCGATCCTCATGCTTACGGCGAAGAACGGCGAGTACGACGAGGCCGAGGCACTGGACACCGGCGCCGACGACTACATCTCCAAACCGTTCTCGTACGTCGTGCTCATTGCGCGCCTGCGCGCGCTGCTCCGGCGTGGCGGTGCGACCAGGCCGGTCACGCTCACGGTCGGCGACCTGTGGCTGGACCCGGCGGCTCGCAGATGTCGTCGCGGCGCCACGGACGTGACGTTGACGGCCAAGCAGTTCGCCGTCCTCGAATGCCTCGCGCGACGGCCGAACGAGGTGGTCGCCAAGACCGAGATTCTCGACGAGGTCTGGGATCAGCAGTTCGACGGAGACGTCAACATCGTCGAGGTGTACGTACGCGCGCTGCGCCGCAAGCTCGACCTCCCGTTCGGCCGTGCCTCGATCCAGACCGTGCGCGGCGCGGGATACCGGCTGGTGGCGACCGATGCCTAGACCGCTCAACCGGCTCCGCTCTGTACGCGCGAGGGCCGCGTTCGCGGCGGCGCTGGCGACGCTCCTCGTCTTCGGCGCCGGGGGATGGTGGCTACGCGACGTGATCCGCGAACAGTGGGCGGACGAGGCACTGAAGCAGGCGACTAACGACGCCTTCGCATTCACGTCCACCGCGGAGACCGGAAAACACACGGACGTGCTTCACGATGCCGTCCTCATCGTGGTGCTGGAAAACGGGCAGTGGTTTGTTCAGTGGGGCGGCCCTCTCGGTGAACAGGTCGCGGAGCCGGCGGACGTTCAACCGCCGGACGAGGGCCTGCTCCCCGACACGAGGTGGCACACCCAGACAATCTCCCTCCCAGAGGCGCTCACGGAGAGCGTCACCTCGTCGATGCCCGTGGACGGCGACGAAGACGTCTCCGTCGAAGCGACTCCGCTGGGGAAACCTACACTCACGTTCGCGGTCGGAGTCACCGACCCGCTCCCGGCTGACCGCGTCCGTACGTTGACCGGGCAGAAGGACGCGTCCGGGCAGCGACTGACCGTCTACTCGCCTGTCCCGACCGAGCGCACCGAGACGGCCGTCGCCACCGTCGACCAGTTCTTCAAGTGGGCGCTGCCGGTGGCGGTGGTGTTCGTGGGGATGGTCGCCTGGGTGGTCACCGGACGGGCGCTGCGTCCCGTCGAGGCGATCCGTTCGAAGATGAACGAGATCGGCGCCCGCGCCACCGACCAGCGGGTGCCCGTACCGGCCGGCAGCACCGAGATCGCACGGCTCGCCCAGGCCACCAACGAGACCCTCGACCGGCTCGAACGTGCGCTGATCCAGCAACGGCGGTTCGTCGCCGACGCGTCGCACGAACTGCGGTCGCCACTGGCCGGGCTCCGCAGCGCGCTGGAGATCACGCTCGTTCACCCTGACGAGGCGGACTGGCAGGCCGTGGTCTCGAACGCGCTGACCGACACCGTCCGCCTGCAGAAACTGACGGACGACCTCCTGCTGCTGGCCTCGGGCGCCCGGCCGCCGTCCGAGGACGGTGAACGCACCGACCTGGCGGATCTCCTCGAAGAACACGCGGCCGAACGCACGGCAGTCACGGATGGCGGACCGATGTTCGCAGTGACCACCGCCGGCCCCGCCTTCGTCGCGGGGAGCGAGGTCCGGCTCGGCCGGGTCATCCGCAACCTCATCGAGAACGCCGCCCGATACGCCCGTACGCAGGTCGTCGCGACGGTCACAGCGGACGCCGGGACGGTCACGTTGACGGTCGCGGACGACGGGCCCGGGATCCCCGAGCCCGACCGAGAGCGGATCTTCGACCGCTTCGTCCGGCTCGACGCCGCGCGGGCACGGGCGACGGGCGGCACTGGGCTCGGCCTGACCATCGTCCGTGAAATCGTCGAGGGCCTCGGCGGCACTGTGCATGCCGCCGAGGCCACCGAAGGTGCACGTTTTGTCGTCCGCCTGCCCGTCGCCGAGGTCAGCGGCAGAACGCCGTCTCCGCAGCCTTGTCCAGATCGGCCTTGAACTTCGGATCGGCTTCGAGCGCGGCGCTGCTGTCGTTGTAGGTGATCACGGCTTGGCGCTGGCCTTCAGCGCTGGTGTACGTCCAGGTGCGGTAGCCGGGGAAGCCGCCGTCGTGCCCCCACGCGATGCCGCACGAGAACCGGGTCTTCACAACGCCGAGGCCGTAGTCCTGCATGACGCTGCCGTCCGCGACCGGCCGCGTGGTCGTCATCTCGCGCTGCAAACGCCTGGGAAGCAGCCGTCCGGTGAAGAGCGCACGGTGGAACTTCGCGACATCGTCCACGGTCGAGATCACACCGCCGGACGCCCACGCGCTCGACAGGCTGACCTCGGTGCTGACGTCGCCGTACCCGTCCATGTAGCCGTGCACGTAGGGCCCCGGGAATGAACGGTCGACGGCCAGCGAGGTGTGGCGCATTCCCAGTGGCCGGATGATCCGCCGCTCGAACTCACGGCCGAGCGAACGACCCGCCGCCTTCTCAATGATCATTCCGGCGAGGATGTAGTTGGTGTTGGAGTAGGTGCCCTTGGCGATCGGCGGGGTCTCCTGCGCCATGTCGACCAGTTCCTGCGGCTTCCACTCGCGCCGCGGATCGCTCCAGATCCGGGGATCCAGCGAGTAGTCCTTCAACCCGCTGGTGTGCCCGAGCAGCTGGCGGATGGTGATCTCCGAGCCGTCGTGGCCGTTGCGGGTCACCGAGCCGGGCAGCCACGTGTCCACTGTGTCGTCGAGGGAGACGCGGCGTTCGGCGGCCATTTGCAGCAGGACCGTGCTGGTGAACGTCTTGGTGACGCTGGCGATCCGGAACCTCAGCCGCGCGTCCATCCGCTGCCCGGTCGCCTTGTCCGCAACACCTGCAGTGACGTGCGTGACATGCCGGCCACGGCGGCTGAGAACGATGGCCCCCGGCTGCCCGTCAGCCACAAGCCGTTCCACCGCCGCCCGAAGCCGTCGAGCCGAGCCTGCCGCAGCACCCCCAGCGCCAGCAGTCGCGCTATCGGCAGTGGACGCGCTGGCGGCAGTGGCTGCACCAGCGGCGGCACCGCCCGTGGCATCGGCAGTGGTGGCCGCCCTTGTGGAAGCCGCGGCGGCGGTAGACCCAGTGGCGGCAGCGCCGTCGGCGGCGGACGCGCCGGTGGTGTTGGCAGCGCCCGTGGTGATCGCGTCGGCGGCGGCGCCCGCGTCGGCGGCGGTCGCGGGTGTGGTGTCGGATGCGGCGGCAGGGGTGGTGTTCAGGGCTGGGACGAGGGCGGCGGTGAGCGCTCCGGTCAGGGTGAGGGTCAGTAGGGCCCGGCGGGTACGGGTGGGGTTGTACGACACGGAGGCTCCTCGTTGATCAGCGTGTTCGTGGGTCTTGCGTGATCAACTTTGGCCGGGGGCGTTGTCGCTATGAATGGCCCTGGACACCCGGGTGCAGGTGTACCTACGTACACCCGTCAGTCGGCGAGGGCGGGGTTGGCGGCGGCGCCTTCGGTGCTCAGGAGGACGATCGTTCCGGCGTGGCCGCGCGCCAGCTCGGAACGGCGTTCGGGTGTGAGGGCGGCCCGTATGCCCGCGAGGGCCGCCGCACCACAGGGACCCGCAGGGACGCCGAGCGAGGCGAGGTCGCGCGTGGCCTGGGAGGCGGCGGCGTCGGTCACCGCCACGGACGCGTCCAGGCCTCCGACCAGATACGGCCACGCGAGGCTGGACGGGGTCGCGCAGTTGAGCCCGGCCATGATCGTCGAGCCGGTCTCGATGCTGGTGAGGCGGCCGAGGGCGAGGCTGGCCAGCACCGAGGCGGCCGTCTCGGGCTCGACGGACAGGAGCGTGGGGCCGTCCGGCTTGCTCCGGTAGTGGGCCACGGCGGCCTGGGCCAGGGAGCCGACCCCGACAGGTACGGCGACCAGCCCGGCAGGCCCGGCACCGGCAGCGCTCAGCTGGGCATCCACCTCGGCGAAGAGGGTCGCGTACCCCTCGACCACCCACTCGGGCACCTCCTCGTAGCCCGGCCAAGCGGTGTCCTGGATGAGCAAGGCGGCGGGCTCGTCGGCCGAGGCGGCCGCCTCCCGTACCGCGTCGTCGTACGGGCTGGCGACATCGACGACCGTCGCGCCCTCGGCCTTGATCGCGGCCCGGGCCGCCGGGTGCACGCCGTCCGGAACGAACACCTCGGCGGCCAACCCCAGCAAGCTTGCCATGCGGGCGACGGCGCGGCCGTGGTTGCCGTCGGTGGCGGCGACGAGGCGCACGGGCGGCAGGTCTGCGATCCGTTCACGCAGGTCGGCGAACGAGAGGCGGCCGAGACCGTGGTGGTCGGTGAGGGCTCGGTGGATCGCCCAGGACGCGCCGAGAATCTTGAACGCGGAGAGCCCGAAGCGCGCCGACTCGTCCTTTACGAACACCCGGCCGACCTTGAGTTCCTCGGCGAGAGCCGGAATCTCAACGAGCGGCGTCGGCGCGTAGTCGGGCAGACCCGCGTGGAAGTCGGCCACATCCGGCGAAGGGGCCGGGCTGGTCCAGGAGCGCGCCGCCGGTCGCGCCAACCACGTCGTCCGTTCAGGTGCGGGGGGGAGTGTCTGAGCCGTCATATCGCTCACGGTGCCGCAGTCTGGTTCAATCAGTCCAGCGAAACTTTCTTAGCGATAACGTTCAGAAAATCCGAAAGGTATGGTGCGGGCATGCTTGATCTTCACCGTCTGCGGCTTCTGCGCGAGCTCAAGCACCGGGGCACCCTCACCGCCGTCGCCGAAGCCCTCTCCTACAGCCCGTCCTCGATCTCGCAACAGCTCGCCGTGCTGGAGAAGGAGGTCGGCGTTCCCCTCCTCGAACCTGTCGGCCGGCGCGTCCGCCTCACCGAGCAGGCCGAGATCCTCGTCGTGCACACCGAGGCCGTTCTGGAGCAGCTCGAACGGGCGGAGGCGGAGCTCGCCGCCTCCATGGCGGGGCTCACCGGGGTGATCCGGATCGCCACGTTCCAGACCGCCGCCATGGCCCTGGTCCCGACCGCGCTCACGCTCCTGCGCGAAGCACATCCCGGGCTGCGCGTCCACGTGACGCAGACCGAGCCGGAGACCGCGCTACCGGCGTTGCTCGCGCGGGACTTCGACCTCGTGATGGCCGAGGAGTACCCCGGCAACCCGAGTCCGCAATATGAGGAGATCGAGCTGGCGGGCCTCTGCGAGGACGAGATCCGGCTAGCGACCCCCAAGGTCGGCACTATGGCCGACTCGCTGGAGGGCACAGAGGCGCTGGCGACGCTGGCGGAGCGGCCATGGGTCATGGAGCCGACGGGTACGGAGCCGCGGCAGTGGGCGACGACGCTGTGCCGTACCGCGGGCTTCGAGCCCGATGTGCGCTTCGAGTCCAGCGACCTCCTCCTCCATGCGCGTCTGGTCGAGGAGGGACATGCCGTGGCCCTGCTGCCGGACCTGGTCTGGTCGGGACGGACGGCGGACGGCGTCGTACTGCGGTCGTTGCCCTCTGACCAGCGACGCCGGCGCCTGACGACGGCGGTCCGCCGCGGCGGCGGGCACCATCCGGCCATCCGCGCGTGCCGTGACGCTCTCCGGAGGACGGTGGAGGCGAACTCGCTGGCGAACCCCCTGGCCGAGGACTCGAACCCCTGAGGGGGTGGAGCAGGCCCCTGAGGGGGTGGGGCAGGGCCTAAGGGTGCTTTGGGGGGTTGGCTCCACCATGGTTGGGGGTTTTCCCCGATGGTGCAGGGAACACAGGGTTGTCATCGTTGTCAGTAAGCGAAACGGGGCCGTAGGACCCCGGCTTAAGGAAGAAGGCACACGATGTCGACCACGCCATCTACAACCGCGTTGACCATCTGTGATCTGGCCCGGCTTCTCTTCACCAGCCGGCTGCAGGCCTCCGACCACCCCACTCCCGAGCAGGTGCGCGCCGCCATCGACGAGCGCCTCTGTGCCTGGGGCGCCGACTGTGGCACTTGCCTGGCGTCCGTTGCACAGGAGGCCGGCGACCACCCCGAGGCGTACGCCGCCCGCATGCGCTGGGCCCTGGACACGGTGAGCCGCAGTTATCCGCACGGCCTGGCCGTCGTCTGAATGCGCACCCCGGAAGTTGCCTGAGCGCGCGCCCCGGAACGCCTGAGTGCGCACCTCGGAATCTGCAGCCGACACATCGACACAGAGGAGATGGATCCAGATGACGTCACGTTCACGCTCACGCTTCGCAGACCGGCCGGAAGAGATCGCCCCGCAGAACCTCAGCGACCTGATGGCGACCGAGGAGGTCCAGGACGGTCCGTTCGGTGC
Organism: Actinomadura sp. 6N118; assembly: GCF_044326415.1. NCBI lineage: Bacteria > Bacillati > Actinomycetota > Actinomycetes > Streptosporangiales > Thermomonosporaceae > Actinomadura > Actinomadura sp. 6N118. The sequence goes on from NZ_JBIRAZ010000039.1 coordinate 30,774, forward strand.
CAACAGGGGTCGCCGCGGCAAGAAACGCCGGGCCATGACCTTGCGACGAGTCACCTGAGCATGTGACGAATCACATGAGCTTGTGAACGGGTCACCTCAAACCACGAACGTCAGGACTTCTTCTTTTTCTTTTTCTTCTTCTTGTCGCTGTCCGGTTCCCACTCATACCCGGGCGTGCCGTCCTCGCAGTATTTGTTGGCCACCTTGGTGTCGGTGGCGTCCTGCTCGCACCAGCGTTTCTCGGAGCACGCGCCCAGCCCGAGTCCGGCGACCAGAACGGTCCCGGCGAGCATGGCGGAACGGGCCTTGGACATGTCGGCCTCTTTCGGGGTTGGAGGACACCCTGTGAACCGGCAGAGGGTAGCGCATACTGCCTGATCGATGGGGTCGGGAGTGACGTCAGGGGCTTGAGTGGTACGGACTGTGCCCTTGGCCATTGAGAGTGAAACTATGCTGGCGACCGTGAGGGATGAGCCCGCGCGGGACGCCGCCGCAGATGTCCGCCCAACGGAGGCCGCCCGGGAATACCGGATCAGCGAGCTTGCGCAAGCCGCTGATGTCCCCGTACGAACGCTGCGCTACTACCAGGAGCGCAAGCTGCTCCCCCCGCCACGCCGCGAGGGCCGGATCGGCCTCTACTCCGAGGATCACCTCGCCCGGCTGCGCGTGATCGGCGACCTGCTCGAACGCGGGCACACCCTGGAGGGGATCCGCGAGCTGCTGTCCGCCTGGGAGCAAGGCCACGACGTCGCCGCGGTCCTGGGCCTGGAGAAGACCGTCACCGCCGCCTGGTCCAGGGAGACTCCGGTCACGATGTCGCTGGCCGAACTGGCGGAGTTGTTCCCGGGCGAGGTCGATCCCGCGTCCGTCGAGCAGGCCGTCGCGCTCGGGCACATCGAGATCCACGGCGACCAGGTCACGCACTGGAGCCGCCGCCAGCTCGAAGCGACGGTGGCGCTCGTACGAGCCGGGGTGCCGCTGACCGAGGTGCTCGCCACGAGCCGGCGGCTGCAGCACAGCGTCGACGAACTGGCGGACATGTTCGTTGAAATGATCATGAAGCATGTGGTCGGCCCGCTGGACACCGCGGAGCTGGCCGACCGGGACCTCACCGACCTGACCGACACGCTCGCCCGGCTCCGTCCCGGCGCCGAGGTCGCGGTCGAGGCCGGGTTCGCCAAGGCCATGGAACGCCGCGTTCGCGCGGAGATCGACCGCGTCTTCGGCCGCCTGGCCGGCACGCAGCGGGATCCCGAAGAGTCACAAGCCTGACAGCACTCGTCCGCGGTCATTCATTCGGTACGCAGTCGTTCAGTCGGTACGCAGTCGTTACCCGGCCCCACCTGCCTCTCAAGCACCACGTCGCTACCGTGACTCAAATGCCACGAGGTGTCCGCCGGACTCTGTCCGCCACGCTGCTCGCCGGGGCCGTCCTCTTCTCTTCGGCCGGTCTCACCGCGATCCCCGCGATCCCCGCGAACGCCGCTTCGACGAGCTCGCCCGCGACCGCAGCGGCCAATCCCTGCAGGTCGACCAAGAGCCCGCGGCTCGCCAAGAACCTCGGCACCGCGATACGTACCGCCCTGCGCGGCCGCACCGGGATCGAGTCGGTCGGTGTCTACGACCGCAAGCGGAAGATCGTGTGCACGGTGGACTCCGCGCGCCGCTTCGACTCGGCCAGCGTGGTCAAGGCCACCATCCTCGGCGCGGTCCTGCGCCGGGCCATCGAGCAGAAGCGGCTGCTGAACTCGACCGAGAAGTCGCTCGCCCACAAGATGATCACGCGTTCGGACAACGACGCGGCATCGGCGCTGTGGCGCTCCGTCGGCCGGACCCGCATGCAGCGGTTCCTCAAGATGGCCGGGATGACGCAGACCAAGCTCGGTCCGGGCGGGTACTGGGGTCTGACCCAGATCACCGCCCGCGACCAGATCAAGTTCCTGAGCATCCTGACCGCGCGCAACAGGGTCCTGACCGACCGGGCGCGGCGGTACGAGCTGAGCCTGATGAACCGGGTGGTCTCGTCGCAGCGCTGGGGCACCCCGACCGGCCGCCCGTCCGGCGTGAAGTGGCATGTGAAGAACGGATGGTTGCCGCGGCACGGCCGCTACTGGCGTGTCCACAGCATCGGCAGCTTCTCCGGCCGGGGCGAGGACTACATGATCGTCGTGCTCACCCGCGACACCCCGTCCATGACGTACGGCATCCGCACGATCGAACGCGTCGCACGCGCGGTCCACAGCCGTCTCAACACGAACCAGCGCACCATGACGGTCGAAAGCATCCCCGACCCGACATGGGAGACCTCCGACGGCTCGGTCCCACCCAACCGCTGACGAACTGAGCAACCGAACGGGGCGAATCCAGCAGATGGATTCGCCCCGTTCGCCATCCCAACCCGAGCCCCAACCCCAGGCCCAGGCTCAGGCCCGCTGTTGTGGACGTTCCGATATGCGGGCTGCTCCATACTTGGTCGCATGGTCGACGATGAGCGTTGGAAGGCCCGGTTTCGGGCAGCCCGAGTCAGCCTGCCTGGTTGGGCGCGGAACGCACCGCACCGGTCCACATACCGGTCGAACGTGACGGGGACGTGGGAGATCTACGCCTGGGATCGCGCGACCGACGAGCGGCGGCAGGTTACGGACCGTCCTAACGGGACGTGGATGGGTGGCGTCGACCCGTCGGGCGAATGGATCTGGTGGTTCGCCGACACCGACGGCGACGAGTTCGGCGTTTGGCAGCGGACGCCGTTCGGCGGTGGCGACAGTTTGCCTGCGGTGCCGGGACTGGAGCCGTCTTATCCCTCCGGGCTGGCGCTCGGGGCCAGCGGACTCGCTGTCATTGGGCGTACCACCGAGTCCGGCAACACCGTGCACCTTTGCCAGCCAGACACGGCTCCCGAGACGTTGTACGAGCACGCCGAAGACGCGCACGTCGCGGCCCTGTCACGCGACGAGAGCCTCATCGTGATCGGGCACAGCGAGCACGGCGACAGCCGCCACATGGCACTGCGCGTCGTACGACCGGACGGCACCACGGTCGCCGACCTGTGGGACGGGCCGGGCAAGGGTCTCTACGGCGACTCGTTCGCGCCCGTCGCAGGCGACTCGCGGCTGCTGGTCAACCACGAGCGGCGCGGCAAGGACGAACTGCTCATCTGGGACCCGGTCGCCGGCACCGAACACGAGATCATCCTCGACCTGCCGGGTGAGGTCGGCGCGAGCTGGTACACCGACGGGACGGCGCTGCTCATCTCGCATTCGTACGAGGCGCGGGACGAGCTCTACCGCTACGACCTGGCGGACGAGTCGCTGACGCGGATCGAGACCCCGCGCGGAGTCATCGGCGGGGCGACCCCGCGCCCCGATGGGACCGTGGAGTTCTCGTGGTCGTCGGCAGCCGAGCCGCCGGTGATCCGTTCGACCTCGGGCGCGGTCGTGCTCACGCCCCCCGGCCCGACCGCGCCGCCGTCCGTACCGGTGGAGGACGCCTGGGTGGACGGCCCCGGTGGACGCATCCACGCGCTCATCAGCCGCCCCGTAACCGGATCCGCGCCGTACCCGATGGTCTTCGACATCCACGGCGGCCCGACCGCGCAGGACGAAGACTCCTTCGCTCCGGCCGCCGCGGCCTGGGTCGACCACGGTTTCGCCGTCGTCCACGTCAACTACCGGGGCTCGACCGGCTACGGCTCGAAGTGGCGCGACGCCATCGAGGGCCGCGTGGGGCTGACCGAGCTCGAAGACATCAAGGCCGTACGCGACTGGGCGGTGGAGACGGGCCTCGCCGATCCGAGCAGGCTCGTGCTCACCGGGGGCTCGTGGGGCGGTTACCTGACGCTTCTCGGCATCGGTACCCAGCCCGGGGACTGGTCGGTCGCGGTGTCGGCGGTTCCGGTCGCCGACTACGTGGCGGCGTACGAGGACGAGATGGAGGGGCTCCAGGCGTTCGACCGGTCGCTGTTCGGCGGCTCACCGGCCGAGGTGCCGGACCGCTACCGCGAGTCGTCGCCGCTGACGTACGTCGAGCAGGTCAAGGCCCCGGTGCTGATCCTCGCGGGCGAGAACGACCCGCGCTGCCCGATCCGGCAGATCGACAACTACCTCGGCCGGCTGGCGGAACTCGGGCGTCCGCACGAGGTCTACCGGTACGACGCCGGGCACGGATCGCTGGTCGTCGAAGAACGCATCAAGCAGATGGACGCCGAGATGACCTTCGCCCGGAAACATCTCGGCATGTCCTGATCTGGTTGTGGCAAGGCGCCATCTGGTTGGGGGGAGGCGCCGCCACTCCCCGAACGTGGGGACGTGGCGGCCCTCTCCCTTGAGCGACGCGTGAACGTCGCCCGGTCAGGCTCGGACGTCGCGGATGACGTTGACCAGTTCGCGGGTGACGGACTTGAAGCCGGGGATGCGGGACATCGAGACCATCTTGTTGACCAGCGGGACGGTACGTTCCACAAGCAGATAGGTCTTGCGGCAGCCGGGTGAACTGTCGTGCACCCAGTAGAGGACGATGCCCATCGAGTAGAGCCAGAGCAGCTCCGGCAGTTCCTTCTGAAACTCTTCGTCGATCTTCAGATTGGAGCCGTCGACGACCTCGCGGTAGATCGAGACGGCGGCGGCGCGGGCCGGGCCGGACTCGGCGCTGAACGGGTTGAGCGGGCTGGTCGGCTCGGCGGCGAACTTGAAGAACTTCCCCGCGAACTCGTGGTAGGGCACCATCGTGTCGACACGGGCCTTGAGAACGCCGAGGAGCCGGGGCGCGAAGTCGCGTTCGGCGTCCAGGACCGCACGGCAGGCTGCGACATGCTCATCTTGGAGCTCGTCGTAGTACGCCTGGATCAGCTCTTCCTTGGAGCCGAAGTAGTAGTAGGCGTTGCCGACCGAGACTCCCGCCTCCTTGGCGATCGCCCGCATCGTCGTCGCTTCGTACCCGCGCTCGCGGAACAGCCGGAGCGCCGTCTCCACGATCAGCGCCCGGGTCTGCTCCGACTTCACGGCCTTGGTCTCGGTCACGTACGCCACCCTAAAGCGCGGATGCGCGAACTTGCGGAGTGCCAACTCTACGTGCGTGGCAGGTGATAACGGCACGCCGCAGCGATCAGGACACCTGCGCTTCGGCCGCCACGAGCTCAGCGATCTGGGCGGTGTTCAGAGCCGCACCCTTGCGCAGGTTGTCGCCGCAGAGGAAGAGATCGAGGGCGTTCGGGTCGTCGAGGGACCTGCGCACCCGTCCCACCCAGGTCGGGTCGGTGCCGACGACGTCCGTCGGCGTGGGGAACTCGTACCTTTCCGGATCATCGACCAGCACCACGCCCGGCGAGCCCGCCAGGATCGCCTGTGCCTCCCGCTGGTCCACGGGCGCATCGAAGATCGCGTGCACGGCCAGCGAGTGGGTCGTGACGACCGGAACACGGACGCACGTCGCCGCGACGCGCAGGTCCGGCAGCCCAAGGATCTTGCGGGATTCGTTGCGGACCTTGAGCTCCTCCGAGCTCCAGCCGCCGTCCTTGAGGGATCCCGCCCACGGGACCACGTTCAACGCCAGCGGCGCCGGGAACGGCCCGAACTCCCCCACCGCGCTGCGCACGTCGCCCGGGCGATTGCCGAGCTCGCGATCACCGCCGACCCGTTCGAGCTGGTCGTACAGCGCGTCGATGCCCTCCTGGCCTGCTCCCGATGCCGCCTGGTAGGAGGCGACGACGAGCTCGTTCAGGCCGTACTGGCTGTGGAGGGCGCCGATCGCCACGATCATCGAGAGCGTCGTGCAGTTGGGGTTGGCGATGATCCCACGGGGGCGGTCACGGACCGCGTCCGCGTTCACCTCGGGCACGACCAGCGGCACGTCCGGTTCCATCCGGAACGCCCCGGAGTTGTCCACGACGACCGCGCCCCGCGCCGCCGCGACCGGCGCCCACGAGGCGGAGACAGCGTCCGGCACGTCGAACATCGCGATGTCGACCCCGTCGAAGACCTCCGGCGCCAGCGCGTGCACCTCGGTCTGCTCGCCCCGGACGGTGAGCTTGCGCCCCGCCGAACGAGCCGACGCAACGAGCCGGATCTCCCCGTACACATCCGCCCGGGTGGACAGGATGTCCAGCATCACGGTGCCCACGGCACCGGTGGCGCCGACAACGGCGAGAGTCGGCTTGCGTCCGGATGAGTCCGTGGCGGTCATTGCCGGCGTTCTCCTTCGCGCTCGTCTATCGCGTACCCGGCACCGCCGCCCCGGTCCCGATGGCCGGGACCGCGCGGCCGGTGTCTCAACTGGCTAGGCGGTCCCCGGAGACTCAACGCCCCCCGCGCCTCCCCAGTTCCGGGGTTCAGCAGATTCCCAGGTTCGCACCCCCGTTGTCCCGCAAAGACCCGGATCCCCAGCCACACTCCGTAACCGCCACCCACCCGTCACTGATCCTGAGATGCAGACCGGGAAGGCCGGCGCGATCGGCCTCCGCGCCGAAAGCCAGAGTCCCGGCGGAACGGCAGCCGCAGCGGGACGACAGGAGGTCCGGGTCGGGCGAGATGGGCGGCAGAAGGCCCCGCGAACGGCGATCATGCTTCGTTCGCGGGGCCTCTGGCGTTGATCAGCGGCCGGTGCCGCCGTAGACGACGGCCTCGACCTGGTCGGCCTCGAGGTCGAAAGCGCGGTGGGCACTGGCGACGGCGGTGTCGATATCGTCCTGCGCGACGACCACTGAGATGCGGATCTCCGAGGTGGAGATCATCTCGATGTTGACCCCGGCGTCGGCGATCGCGGAGAAGAACGTGGCGGTGACGCCCGGGTGGGAACGCATGCCCGCACCGATCAGCGAGACCTTGCCGATCCGGTCGTCGTAGCGCAGCGACTCGAAGCCGATCCGCTCCTTGACCTTGTTGAGCGTGGTCATCGCCGTCTGCCCGTCGCTCGCGGGCAGGGTGAACGAGATGTCGGTACGCCCGGTCGAGGCGGCCGACACGTTCTGCACGATCATGTCGATGTTGATCTCGGCCTCGGAGAGGACCGTGAAGATCGTGGCGGCCTCGCCGACCTTGTCCGGCACGCCGACGACGGTGATCTTGGCTTCGCTCCGGTCATGCGCGACCCCGGAGATGATCGCCTGCTCCATGTCCTGTCCTTCGATGTCACTCGCGTCGACCACCCATGTGCCCTCCTTGGTGCTGAAGGAGGAGCGCACATGGATCGGGATGTTGTAGCGGCGTGCGTACTCCACGCAGCGCAGGTGCAGGATCTTGGCCCCGCTGGCGGCCATTTCCAGCATCTCCTCGTACGAGATGCGCGGGATCCGGCGGGCGGTCGGGACGATCCGCGGATCGGCGGTGAACACGCCGTCCACATCACTGTAGATCTCACAGACGTCCGCGCCCAGCGCGGCGGCCAGCGCGACCGCCGTGGTGTCGGAACCACCGCGGCCGAGCGTGGTGATGTCCTTGGTGTTCTGGGAGACACCCTGGAATCCGGCCACGATGCAGATCGAGCCCTCGTCCAGGGCGGTACGGAGCCGGCCCGGCGTGACGTCGATGATCCGTGCTTTCCCATGCGAACCGTCGGTGATCACGCCGGCTTGTGAACCGGTGAACGATCGCGCTTCGTGGCCGAGGTTGGCGATCGCCATGGCCAGCAGCGCCATCGAGATCCGCTCTCCGGCCGTCAGCAGCATGTCCAGCTCACGCGCCGGGGGCAGCGGACTGACCTGCTCGGCCAGATCGATCAGCTCATCCGTTGTGTCACCCATCGCTGAAACCACGACGACGACGTCGTTCCCCGCCTTCTTCGTCGTGACGATTCGCTGGGCAACCCGCTTGACGCCCTCGGCGTCAGCGACGGAGGAGCCACCGTACTTCTGCACGACAAGGGCCACGACTCGGTGCTCCTCGGATCGGGTTCAGGCGTATCGGCGAAGAGTCTACCGAGGCCAGGCGAATGCATCACGGCCAGGTAACTCCAACATTCGGAACGCCCGTCCGAAATACAAGATCCTCCTAGGTGCCAGAACGAGCCCGACGCCCTCCCAGACTCCAGGTCAGCAGCGGATATTCGAGGCTCAAGCAACGACCACGGGGGCAGGGCCGTCGGATCAGCCTGGGCGAACGAGGCCGGCCGGACGAGGGCCAGCGGACGGGGCCCAGCAGACAAGGCCAGGCGGACAAGGCCAGGCGGACAAGGCCAGGCGGACGAGACGCCAGTCGGACGAGACGCCAGTCGGACGAGACGCCAGTCGGACGAGACGCCAGTCGGATGGGGACTGGGCGGATATGGGAGACCAGGCGGATGGGGCATGGAGCGCAGATCTGGGCGGGCGCAAGGGGAACACAGGCGGGCCGATGCCAGGCCGGGCGGCCTATGAGCGGCGGCTCGGGCGCCTGGGATGAGGATGGGCCTTCGGTGACCTGCACGGGATCACAGGCCTGAACTGGCGTGCTCACACCATCCAGACGTGTCACGGCATGGGTCTTTGGGGTGTGCCGAGGTCGTGGCACTCCTCTCCGGAGTCCAGCGGATGATCGCGAGTTGATCGGCGATGGCTGGCGGCCGATTTCAGCGCGACGCCCGCGGCAAGCCGCCAGTTCATCCGCCCAGAAAGCCGCAGCCAGGACGGTGAGCGGTTGCGGATCGGGAGGCATCGGCCGCGGCGAAATGCACGATTCGCAAATACGACACGAATTCTACGGCAGCAATTTCGTGCGGGGCGTGCGTCTATCCAACCCCGCTCCAACCGCCCTCCAACCTCATTCCGAAATTGTGAATCCCATGAAATCCCTCCACGCACGCCGCCTGCTGGTTCCTGGTCTCGCCGTAGCGTTCCTCGCCACCGGAATGTCATCCGCCGCCGCTGCCGCACCCGTCAGCGCCTCCGCCCCATCCGCGCCGACCACACTGGCAGCACCGGCCGCGCCGACAGCCGAAGCCACGGCACAGAAGAGCTCGACGTACATCGTCTACCGCACCTTCATCAAGGAAAGTCGGGTCAACGCCTTCCCGTGCGCGGGCGCCGCCTACCAGTTCAATGGCAACGGGCGGTCCTACTCCACCAAGGACAACGCCGGCTTCAAGACGAACATGGCGTTCGGCGTGAACTGGAAGACGAGCAAGGTTCACACCTCCAAGAAGGTCAGTGAGACCAAGCTGTACCTGGGTAAAAAGCTCATCTCCAGGAAGACCGCCACCTCCAAGAACATGAAGTTCACCGGGGGCAAGTTCTCCGGCAAGGGATCCTCGCGGGCGTACACGGTCACCCTCAAGCACTCGGCGACCAACCCCTTCTGCACGAAAATCGGCGGTGCGATCGACTACCAGGTCAAGATCACCGTCTACCGATCCGGCAAGGTCGTGCTGGCCGGCTCACGCCGGAAGGCGCCGCACCACGAATCCTACGTTTTCCACAACAGCCTCTCCGGAAAGCGGACGTTCTTGCTGACGAAGAAGAGCCACGGGCTCAAGTGCCTTCAGGCTCCCCTCTGCAAGCGTGAAAGCCTCAAGGTCACTCTCAAGAAGTCCTGACCGCGCTCCGTAGCGAATCGTGACAGGAGGGCAGGGTCTCCCTGCCCTCCTGTCACGCTTTAGCATCCGAAAAGCGCAGGGATCACGGCAGGGTCCGCAAGCCGATCTACATCTACTTACCCGTACGCCTGACCGTTTATCGTACGAATACGCCCATGGCGCCGAGACGGACGATCAGGCCCTGGATGCGTCCACGTACACCTCGAAGACCTGGTCTATGTCGAAGCGCTGTCCGGTGACGTCCTCGAACACACCCCAGAGGAAGTCCTCGTCCGGTCCCCACGAGGGCATCTCGATCCGAGACTCATAAGGCAGCGGGTCCCCGGACTCTTGGACGATCTCGCCATTGTGGTAGACGACATTTCTCGTCAGCGCTCTGTCGTCGTGGAGCCACAATCCGTATGTGGACGACACACTGGAGAAGAGGAGCGCCAGCGCGCGTGTCCCCTTGAGCGCCCCAAGGGAGCCGAGGTCGAGAAGCCGGTCAACGTCCAGGACCAACCGCTGGTCGGGATCCCAGAGATGGCACCAGCCACCGCCCTCGGAGAGGTAGAGGCGGCCGCCTGGAGACTGCGACGAGGCCGCATCGGCGGACACCCGTTCCCCAGTCGCCTGCCAGTTGCCCGCGTCGGGCAGGCCATCCACGACTTCGGCCACCGAACGCCCACGCACGAACAACGCCGATGTGTTCCATCCCATGAGCGGCGATGCTGGAGCCTGTCCGCCGCCCCCGTCAACCCGATCACCCGAAATGATCTGCCGGAACGACCCGCCAGCCCAGCCAGCCGTCCAGCCGTCGATCCTGGCTCACAGATACGTGCGGCGTCGGAGCCAGAAGCGCCGTCTGCGGACAACTGTGGGTGGCTGCGGTGGCCGACGCCGTCCGTAGGGCAGGAAGATGCGGGGGCCTCGAACTCCGGGAGCGATGGATGGTTGCGAGCAAAGGGCATCGGGGCCGGTGGTAGCCGTACGCAGACAGGGGATCCGATCCGCAGGCACCCCGTACGCGGACAGCGGGTCGTACGCGGGTAGCGGGTAGTACGCGAGCAGGAGGGTCAGATTCTGCTGGTAGCCGTACGCGGGCAGGGGCCGTTGTCGGCCCCCTGCCCGCGGGACTTGGCTACTGAACGGCGGCCACCTCTTCGGCGACGTCCAGGCGGGCTCCGGCGATAACCGCGTGGAGGGCACGGAGGGCGGCGCCCGCGTGGTTGCCCCAGTGGTTGAAGTAGGAGTACTGCCACCACCAGAGCGCCTCGAGCGGGCGCTCTTGCTGGTAGTGACGCAGGCCGTGCACCAGGTCGCTGGCGACGTCGACGAGGTCGTCTGAGAGCCGGTAGGAGGTCGGCTCGGTGTCCTTGTACGGGTCGAAGACCTCGACGTACTCGTCCACGGCGAGGAGCCGTTCGGACAGCCCCTGCCGTACCGCGTCCAGGTCTGGATCCTCGCCGACCTCGGGCTCCCAGTTGCCCGGGAGGATCACGTCCGCGCTGGCGCCCAGCTGCGCACCGGCCAGGATGACCTGCGACACCTCCAGGAGCAGCATCGGCACGGTGTGGGCGCCGGCTTCCCCCCGCGCAACCGCCTCCAGTCCGCTCAGATAGTTCTCCACATGACATGCCACACGCTCGGCGAGCGCGTTCCAGTCCTGCGGGCTGTTGGTGTCAGACATCGAGCAGCCTCCGTCCTTCGAATGCGCGGCCCAACGTCACCTCGTCGGCATATTCGAGGTCGCCACCCACCGGCAGGCCGCTGGCGAGGCGGGTGACGGTCAGGCCCATGGGTTTCACAAGCCGGGCGAGATAGGTCGCGGTGGCCTCACCCTCCAGATTGGGGTCGGTGGCGAGGATGAGCTCGGTGACCGTGCCGTCCGCAAGGCGTTGCATCAGCTCGCGGATGCGCAGGTCCTCGGGGCCGACACCCTCGATGGGGCTGATCGCCCCACCGAGCACGTGGTAACGGCCGCGGAATTCCCGAGTCTTCTCGATCGCGACGACGTCCTTGGACTCCTCGACCACACAGATCACCTGCGGGTCGCGGCGTGCGTCACGGCAGATCCGGCATTCCTCTTCTTCGGCGACGTTCCCACAGGTCTTGCAGAAACGGACCTTGTCCTTGACCTCTTTGAGCGCCTTGGTCAGCCGTTCCACATCGGCGGGATCGGCGGCCAGCAGGTGGAAAGCGATCCGCTGCGCGCTCTTGGGGCCGACGCCTGGCAGTCTTCCCAGCTCGTCGATGAGGTTCTGGACCACCCCTTCGTACAACGGACCCTTCCTTCCAAGCTCGATCGGTCAATGGAACGAGACGTTCGTCGGTTCGTTCAGAATCCGGGCAATCCGCCGGGACCGCCGGGAGCGCCAGGAAGGCCGCCGCCACCGGGCAGGCCCGGGAAGCCGCCACCGCCGAGGCCCTCGGCGAGCGGACCCATCTTCTCCTGCTGCAGCTCCTGGGCGGCACGACCCGCGTCACGGATCGCGGCCAGCACCAGGTCGGCGACCGTCTCAGCGGTGTCCGCCGGGTCGTCGACGTCGATGGCCTTCGGGTCGATGATGATCCCCGTGACCTCACCCTGGCCGTTGACCGTCGCCTTGACGAGGCCGCCGCCCGCGGTGCCCTCCACCTCGGTCTCCGCGAGCTCCTGCTGCGCGGCGAAGAGCTGCTCCTGCATCTTCTGCGCCTGCTGCAGCAGCTCCTGGATGTTCAGCTGACCACCGGGTTCCACGGTTTCTCCGTTCCTTCCGGCCCTGGAGGGCCTTCTTCTCGGCGACCCGTCGACCACGGACGTCTGTCGTCTCCCCGAGACTACGGGTTTCGGGCGTCGTGCGGTACGTACCGGCGCCGGTGTCTGGTCTGACGTCGGCATTGTTCGGTTATTGATGCCTTTCAGGCCGGAAAACGCACAACGTCCACAACTCGGTTCCGTCTGCCCGCGATGTGAGCTCAAAGACACACCCGCACGGTTCTGCCGGAAACAAACACGAACCCCCACAGCGGTGGTCACCCGGCCAGGCCAGCCCGGGGGCCCAGGGTCCGGGGCCAGGGTCCGGGGCCATGGGCCGGGGCCATGGGCCGGGGCCATAGGCCGGGGCCATAGGCCGAGCCCGGAACCAGGCCAGCCCAGGGCCCGGGGCCTGGGGGCCCGCCGCTCTCGTCCGGATCAGGAGTTGTCGATCTCGCGGATGATCTGGCCGCCCAGCTCGCGCTGGATCAGAGCCATGCCGCTGGCCTCGGCCTCGGTCCCGTCGGCGTCGGCGTCACCCTCAGGATCCACCTCGTCGCTCTCGTCGATGGGCGGCTCAGGAGGAGGCGGAGCTTCGTCCCTGGACGGACCCGGCTGCGGTACGGAACGTGACGTGGCCGGAGCCGAGTGAGCCGGTGCCGATGGGCCGGACAGTGGAGTCGGCTCCGCGGGGGGCGCGGAGGGCAACGGTCCCGATCCTGAACGTGGCGGAGCAGTTGTCGCGGCGTTCGAGAAACCAGACTGGGGCTGCGGCGGGGGTCCCTGCCCGGGCGAGTTGGACGAGCGTCCCGCCGGCCCGCCCGGACGCCCTCCAGCGGGCGCGGCGCCTCCGACCACGGTGTCGATCCGCCAGTCGACGCCCATACGTTCCTTGAGAACCTCGCGGAGCACCGCGTCGCGGCCGCCGTTCGCGAAGTTCGTACGAGCGCCCTCGGCCTCGAACGACAGCGTGAGCAGGTTCCCGTCAAGCGAGAGCGGCCGCACCCCGTTCATGATCACCATCCAGGCGACCCGGCTCTTCTGCTTGACGGCCTCGACGATGTCCGGCCACAGCCGCTGAACGGCGGCGATGTCCATGCCTCCACCCGCTGCCGGAGCAGCCACCGCGGAACCAGCGCCGGCGGCCGAAGCAGCGGCCACAGGCGCAGCAGATCCGCCGGACCCCGCAGGGCCAGCAGAACCACCAGGACCAGCCTGCGCGGCAGGACGAGCAGAGGCCGCCGCAGGCGGAGCAGGACGAGCGGAGGCAGCGGTACGAGCGGAGGACCCCGAGGACCCCGATGCGGCAGGACGCGCAGAGGCGGCAGGTGCAGGAGCGGGCGCAGCAGGAGCAGAGGAGGCGGGCTCAGCAGAGGTCACCGCAGACGCTGCGGCAGCCGGTCCTGCGGAGTTATCCACAGAACCCCGTTCCACTTCTGCCGCCCCACCTTGGTGGTTGACGATAGGACCGGGGGTGCCGCCCTGGAAGCCTCCCGGCATGGCCTGGAAGCCGCCTTGCGACACCTGACGCTCCAAGCGGTCCAGCCGCGCAAACATCGAGGCCTCGTCCTCATAGGCCGCCGGAAGGAGGATGCGCGCACACACCAGCTCCAGCAGCAGCCTCGGAGAGGTCGCCCCACGCATCTCGGTCAGTCCCGTGTGCAGGAGATCCGCCGCACGGGCGAGCTCACCGGGCCCCAGCGAGCCGGCCTGGCGCCGCATGTGCTCCAGCTCGTCCGCCGGCACGTTCAGCAGCCCCGAGCCGCCCGCCTCGGGCACGTTCGACAGGATCACCAGATCACGAACGCGTTCGAGCAGGTCGGCGGTGAACCGGCGCGGATCCTGGCCGCTCTCGATCACCCGGTCGATGGCGGCGAACACCTGGCCGCCGTCGCGGGCGGCGAACGCAGCCACCACCTCGTCCAGCAGAGAGGAATCGGTATAGCCGAGCAGCGAAACCGCCCTGGCGTACGTGATGCCCGCCTCGTCCGAGCCCGCCAGCAGCTGGTCCAGGATCGACAGCGTGTCGCGGGCCGAGCCGGCGCCCGCCCGTACGGCCAACGGCAGCGCGTTCGCCTCGTACGGCACGCCCTCGGACTTCAGGATCTCCTCGACGAGCTCCTGGAGCACGCTGGGCGGGATCAGCCGGAACGGGTAGTGGTGCGTCCGGGACCTGATCGTCCCGATGACCTTCTCCGGCTCGGTGGTCGCGAAGACGAACTTCAGGTGCGGCGGCGGCTCCTCGACGAGCTTCAGCAGCGCGTTGAAGCCCTCGCGGGTGACCATGTGCGCCTCGTCGATGATGTACACCTTGAAGCGCGCCGAAACCGGGGCGAAGAAGGCACGTTCCCGCAGATCACGGGCATCGTCCACGCCACCGTGCGAGGCCGCGTCGATCTCGATGACGTCGATGTGCCCCGAACCCGTAGGGCCGAGGGCGACGCACGAGTCGCACTTGCCACAGGGGTCCGGCGTCGGGCCTTGCTCGCAGTTCAGCGAACGGGCCAAGATCCGCGCACTGGAGGTCTTGCCACACCCTCGCGGTCCGCTGAAGAGATATGCGTGATTGATCCGGCCGTTGCGCAGCGCCTGCTGCAACGGCTCTGCGACGTGCTCCTGCCCTTTGAGCTCGGCGAACGTCGCTGGCCGGTACTTGCGGTACAGAGCCAGACTCACGAGGTCCGCCCTCCCTCGAGAAGCAGAGCGTCAGAAGCGAAAGGGACCCCCCGCACACCCGCCAGAGCCTGCTTATCCTTGCTGCCTTCCGGCCCTGGGGAGGTTCACAGGGTGACGCCGTGCGAGGGGTCTGCAGAGAGTCTATGGCATCTCCGCCCCCTGATATGCACGCTTCCCGCGTAGGCTCCGGCCCCATGCCCGACCAACCCGCCGCGATCCCGCAGGAGACACTCCTCCACATCGCCGAACGCCGCCATTGGGAGCCGGCCCGGACGGCGGGAGTGTCGTACGCCATGTCGACTCTCGGCCGAACTCTCGCCGAGGAGGGCTTCATCCACTGCAGCTCCGACCTGTCCCAAGTCGAGGGCGTTCTGGGCCGCTTCTACACCGCCGTAGACCACAAGGACCTGCTCCTTCTCACGATCGACGTCTCCCGCCTGGACGCCGAGGTGCGGTACGAGCCGGCCGACGGGCAACTCTTCCCCCACATCTACGGCCCGATCCCGCTCACGGCCGTTATTGATGTCCGACCAGTGCCTGAAACCCGGTAGTCTCTACGGCGGAGGATTCGCCTAGTGGCCTAGGGCGCACGCTTGGAAAGCGTGTTGGGTGCAAGCCCTCACGAGTTCGAATCTCGTATCCTCCGCGTCGCTAAGCAGGCAAAACGTAGGGCCGGTACCGCAGAGGTACCGGCCCTACGTCTCTCTGGACTCAGTTCTAGTCTCAGTTGCGGGCGTTCCGCGCAACCACTGAGATTGCCTGGCTCGCCAGCTGTGCCTGGTGGGCCGCCATCTCCCCGATGAACTTCCGCATGGCAGGCGAGACCACCAGGGCCGCCACGTTCCCGGCCTGCGCCTGCTGAGCAGCAGCCCGCAGGGCGGGCCGGAGGAGTGAGGGCAGCCCGCTCGCCCTGGCCTGCCCGCGGGGCGACCCGCCGCAGGCCCAGCGCGAACGCCGTTGCCCACCGCTGCCGATCCCGGGCGACCGCCTCGGCGAACTTCCGCGCGGCGGGCGAAACCGCCAGGTCCGCCATCCGCCGGCCCTGCCGGGCCATCCCCTCGGCGAACTCCCGCACGGCGTGCGAAACCGCCAGGTCCGCCCTCCCCTGGCGCGTGATCTCCGTGGCGCCCTGAGAGGCTTTCGCTGCCCTGTCGGATGATCGTCGGCCGAAATCGTACGCGGCGCGCGTGTAGCTGATGCCCTTAGCTGCCATGAGCTTCCGGATCTCGCGCTTACGCACCTTGGCTACGACTCGTGATCGATCTCTACCACGCCGCACAGTCACTGACGAATTCCAGGGAGCCCCCGACCTCTCCCGGATGGCTCGCTCAGTTGCTGATGGCACGTGACCATCCCATGATCGTAGGCGTCCGCGTCGCGGAGGAAGCCCCATCCGACGCCGTTGCGCCCTTGTCCCCCAGCGACCTGAGGAAACGCATGACTCAATCGTCCCGGTCGACCAATCCATGCTGCCTTTCGAGACAATCGCCCTCACTGGAGAAGAAATGACAACAAGACCATTGATCGATCCGGCGCTGGGACTTATCGACGTCGACTCGCCGCGCTCGCTTGTGAGCCTAGAGGATGGAACCGTCTCCATAGTCATTCCGGCCCACAACGAAGAGGAAACAATAGGCGAGATCACGCGAGAGGCCTTCCGCGCAATCGAATTGCTTGGAGTGAACGGCGAGGTCATCGTCTCTGCCAGTGCCTGCACTGATGCCACCGCAGACCTCGCAGCCAAGGCCGGCGCGCATGTCGTGGAGTCCCTGGCGGGCAAGGGCAACGCCATGACGGCGGGCATCAAGGCCAGCGGCTCGGACATCGTCTGCCTGATCGATGGCGATTTCCGGTACCTGGGCGACGAGCCGTTGGCCGTGGGGCTGGTCAAGCCAATACTTCAGGGCATAGCGCATGCCACGATCGCGGATTTGTATTGGCGCCCCATCTATCCACAGCTCTGGTTGTTCGGATTCTTCGCGCCGTTGGCTGGAAGAGTTTTTCCGGAGCTCCTCCCAGCCCTGGGATCCACTCCTTGGTCGGGACAGCGCGCAGCGCTCAGCGAACTCTGGCCGGCCGAGCTGCCAGACGACTTCACTTCTGATCTCGCGATCCTGCTGCACTGGCACGATCTGAATATCAGGCTCCGCCCGGTCGCAACAGACGACTGGGTCAACCCTCAGCGACCCAAGCCCGATCTCCTGCACAAGGAATTCACACTCTTCGCGGACTATGCGCTGTCCCACGAACGCATCGATTCAACTCAACGGGAGCACCTCGAAACCTGGTTCGCCTCGGTGCACGCGCACATGGCCGAGTACCGGCCCGATCAAGATGATCCTCAACAGTTCGAGCGATCCCTTCTGCGGCACGCGCTCGCAGAACTCGATCGAGTGGCGCAACCACTCTGATCCCCTCCAGCACGGAGGCCGTTGACAGGCCTCGCTGCCTCGCAGAAGGTGATCGTCAGGATCACCAAGGAGGTACTCGTGACTGTCAGGCTCTACAGCGAGCGCGGCGGCCAAGGGGAAGTCCTGGCAGAGCTCGAGGAGACCGGCATACCGCCGGCCGCGCTCGCCTGGGCGGCCTCGATGACCAACGACGACGACACCAAGAGCGTCTTTCTCACGACTCAATATGAGGGCGCCGCCGGCTTCCGTGACTTCCACGGCGCGGGCACGTTCGACCTCCCTGATCTTCAGCCGATCACGCACGTCACAGTCAAGGACAAGGCGCTATATCAACCTTCCGACCAGCCCGGGTGACCCGCGAGCGATATCCGGCTCACCATCTCGCCCGCCGTTGACGGACGGCGCCAAACAGGGCGAGGCCCCGATCAGGCCACCAGCAAGAGCGCGCATCTCGCGGCGACCACCTTGGACTTAATAAGGCAGCACCCCAACAGCGTGGTCGGCAGTGCCTCACGTAATCCAGGCCCGAGAAGCCTGACGGCGCGTGAGGGGCCGCGATCTCCTTGAAAGCGGCACGTTCCGCTGCCGGAAAGCACACACGCGAGGCAAGCAAGAGGCATGATCCGTGCGCACTGGTCCTCATCAGCGGACGAGCATCGGGACTGTCGGGCGAGGGCCGTTGCAGGTGGTGGGCGCCACGGCAGGTGAGCGAGCGCCGTAGCCGGCGAGCGAGCGCTGCGGGGTGGTAGGTGGGCGCTGCGAGGGGTGGTGTTGGCGTTGGGATTAGCGGGGGGTGAGGTCGGCTTTTTTGTCTGCGGTTACTAGGAGGTCGAGCAGACCGGGGAAGGCCTTGTCGATCTCGGCGCGTCTCAGGGTGTTCATTCGGGAGGTGCCTACGTAGTACTGGTGGATCAGGCCTGCCTCGCGGAGCACACGAAAGTGATGCGTGGCCGTGGACTTGCTCACGGGCAGGTCGAACGAGCCGCACTTGAGGTCCACGGAGGTCTCGCAGAGCTGCGTCACGATGCTCCGCCGCACGGGGTCGACGAGGGCCTCCAGCACCCGTTGAAGCGTGATCGTCTGCACGTCGTCCATGGCCCTATAGTACGACAGCGGTCAAAGTACGATGGCCATCGAAGTTTGACAACCATCGTACTTTGGGGTTCGAATTGATCTCCTACGGCGGAAGGGAAGATGCGTGATGACCAGGACGGTGTTGTTCCACGAGCTCGGCGGGCCTGAGGTGTTGCGGCTTGAGGACGTGGAGATCGGCGAGCCAGGGCCGGGCGAGGTGCGCGTACGCGTGGACGCGATCGGTCTTAACCGGGCCGAGGTGTTGTTCCGGAGCGGCCACTACATCGAGACAGTGAGGCGGTTCCCGGCCATGCTGGGCACCGAGGCCGCCGGCGAGATCGAGGCTGTCGGTGAGGGCGTCTCCGGATTCGAGCCCGGGCAGCCGGTGAGCGTCGTACCCGCGTTCTCGCAGAACGACTACGGCGTCTACGCCGAGCGGGCGATCGTACCTGCGGCGGCGGTCGTCCACCGGCCCGAGGGGATCGACGCGGTCGAGGGAGCGGCCGTTTGGATGCCCTACCTGACGGCCTACGGCGCGCTGGTCGAGGTCAGCGGGATGCGCGCCGGGGACACGGTCGTGCTGAACGCGGCGTCCAGCAGCGTGGGGCTGGCCGCCATCCACGTCGCCAACCGCGTCGGCGCGACGCCGATCGCGCTCACGCGGACCGCCGCCAAGAAGGACGCGCTGCTCAAGGAGGGCGCGGCCGAGGTGATCGTGACTGACGAGGAGGACGTGGTCGAACGGGTTCCGGCGCTCACCGGGGGCCGGGGCGCCGAGTTCGTCTTCGATGCCGTCGCGGGGCCCGGCGTTCTGGACTTGGCAAGGGTCGTGGCCCCTGGCGGCACGCTCCTGGAGTACGGGGCCCTAAGCGGCGAGGCGACTCCCTATCCGGGGTTCGAGCTCGGCATGCCCGCGCTGAACGTGCGTACCTACACGGTCTACGAGACGACAACCGATCCAGCGCGGCTGCGCCGTGCCGAGGCGTTCGTGGCCTCCGGACTCCGTACGGCCGCGTTCCGCCCGGTGGTGGACCGCACCTTCGACCTCGCTGACATCGTCGAGGCCCACCGGCACATGGAGTCCAACACCCAGGTAGGCAAGATCGTCATCACCACCGCCTGACATCAGCGGGTTCGCTGGAGAACCCAGTAGCCGTTGTCGTGGGTCTTGAGCCTGTACGTCGCGGAGGGGTGCATCTGCTTCGCCCATTCGATCAAGATGTCGCCCGTCAGGGCCCGGTCGTAGTAGGCGATGTAGTCGGGTACGAGCCCGGCGGTGTTCCCGAACCACAAGACCCTGCATCGCCTCGTGAGCTGCGAGATCGGGCGGACGTTGACCTCGACGGTGGCGCCGTCCGGTACCGCGGACAGGGCGCGGGCACCGGCCTTGCCGGCGGGGGTCGGCTTGTACGTGGCCACCTCGAAGATCGAGGCGAGAGGCCGCGTGGTGGTGAGAGCGAGCGCGGCGGCGAGAACGGCGGCGGGCAGGTGGAAGGCGTACGCGCGCAGCCAAGCCCGGGCGGAAACGCGCGTACGGACGATCGCGTCCACAAGCGCCAGAAAGACGATGGGCATCAGGATCGCGTCGTAGTGCCAGAACGTGCTCCAGTGGCTCTCGTCCTGCGACGCGAACCGCCAGGCCAACGTGGGCACGATGGCGATCAGGAGAGGTGAACGTGGCGCGAGCAGGCCCGTCGTCGGGACCAAGAGCCACAGGAGAGTCCGCAGTTTGTCGCCCGCGCCGTTCAGGAGGGCGCTGCCAGGGGCGCTCTCCTCAGGAGCGAGCTTGACCCAGTAGTCATAGCCGCCGCCGTCGTTGAACGACGGGATGATCACACCGACGGTGACGAAGAACGTCAGTAGGCCGGTGATAACCACGGCGAAGGCGATTTGCGCTGTGGCTTGGTGCTCGCGCCACGTTCGGATCACGACGATCAGGCCGATGGCGGCGACGGTCAGGCCGAGATCCTCCTTGACCAGCAGCAGCGGCAGGGCCCAGAGCAGCGCCGGGCGCCAGCGTTGGGCCAGCACGGCTTCGAAGGACAGCGCGATCAGCGGGACGGCGAAGCAGATCTCGTGAAAGTCAAAGTCGATCGCGCCCTGGATGCCCCACGACAGCCCGTAGGCCCCGCCGATCGCCACTCCACGGGCGCGCCCCAGCAGGCGCGCGGCTGCACGCGTGACCGGAACCACGGACAGCGCGACGAGCAGGGACTGCGCCACGAGCAAGGTCACCGGGGTCGGGAAGAGCCGGTAGAACGGGGCGAGCAGCAGCAGTACGGGGCTGAAGTGGTCGCCGAGGATCACGAACCCCGGCCCCTTGAGGTCAGAGACCGGCGCCTGCAGATGCGCGTACGAACGAACGACCTGCTCGAAGATCCCCAGGTCCCACGAACGCGATTCCGCGTGCAGATAGCGCGAGATCGACACGATCGCGTACGCGACGAAGAAGACAGCGGCAAGCAGATACGGATCAAGGCGAGCCGAAACCCTCAGCGTCCGCTTGCCGAACACCCGCCGTTTAGGGCCGAACATCCGCAGCTTAGGTGCGCCAGTCTCAAGCGGGACGTTTCCCTGGGAAGCTTCGCCGGTACGGTCTCCGACCGCAGAGCCGTATGTCATCGGCGGCCCGCCGCGTTCCGCGAAGACTTCACAGAGCCGCTCGAATGAGGTGTCATCGCTTTGCTCGGAGTCGCTGACGGCGACCCGGATCCGGAGGGCAGGACAATCCCTGGCGGTGTACGGGTGGGCGTAGGCGTGACCAAACGGCTGGGCGACGGCGTCGGCTTGGATGCCGGAGAGACCGGAGATACCGGGACAGCGGGCCGAGGACGTTCGCCATCACCCATGAGGCTCCCCGCCAGCGCGACCATCCCGGCACACACGATCACGGCGGTCGCAGAGACCAGTTGCAGCCGCTTGCGGCGCCTTCCGAGGGTCTTGATCCGCCGGTGTTCGACAGGCTGCGCGGCCTGGGCACCCTCCTCGGCGACCACCCGGAGCCTCCGCCGTAGCCGCTCGTCCATCTCGTGCTCAGACATCGTGCTCCTCCGGCTCAAGGGAGTCGTCGAGGAGCGGAGCCAGCGCCCGGCGGCCCCGCGACAAGTGCGTCTTCACCGTTCCCGCGGACATCCCGGCCTCAGCCGCCACCTGCTCCACAGGCAGATCACAGACGTAGAACAGGACCACCGCGAGTCGCCGGCGGGCGGGCAGGCTGCGCAGAGCCCGCGCGACGGCGACGGCATCGGGACCGGGTTCCGAGGCCGCGGTCGCGGCCGAGGACAAGGACGAGCCGACGCGCAGCCACGCCTCGACGCTACGCGTTCGACGGCGCCAGCGGCTGATCGCCAAACGGGTGGCCGTGAGGCGCACCCACGCTTCCGGCGAGCCCTCCCGATCCAGCTTCCGCCGAGCGCCCCAGGCGCGGACGAACGCCTCCTGAACGACGTCTTCGGCCTCCCTCAGATCGCCCGTGACCAGGAACAACTGTCCGATCAAGCGCCTGACCGCATGCGCGTAGAACTCCTCGAATTCCTCTACGGTCAAACGCCTGCTCCAAGGACGGTGGACATCGCAAGACATACGCTCCGGAGCCGCAACCGGTTGACAGCACGAGCGGGAATATCACGTTATTCCAGAACACCAAGTCTTTTGTGCGACGCCGCCGCACGAATCACTGCCGCAAGCCGTCCCTGAACGCCTGCCATAAGCCACACCGGCCCCCCAGCACAAAAGCCACACCGAACCACCAGTACCAACCCTCCGGACCACCGAGGCCGGCCGCGCTCAGCCCCCTCGTCTGCGCCGCGCCCGGGGTCACGTCCAGCCCGACGCGTTCGCCTACGGAAACCTCTGAGCAGCGGCGTCGATGGTTGACGGCCGGCGCCGAGGCGGAGGTCCACGCCGGTGCGACACCTTCTCGGGTGGCATCCGACCCCGTAGACTCTGAGGCGTGATCTTCAAGGCGGTTGGCGAAGGGCGGCCCTATCCCGAGCACGGACTCTCGTCCCGGGACTGGGCCAAGATTCCTCCACGCCAGGTCCGCCTGGACCAGCTCGTCAGCACCAAACGCGAGCTGGACCTGCAGTCTCTCCTGGCCAAGGACTCCACGTTCTACGGAGATCTCTTCCCGCACGTGGTCCAGTGGCACGGGGAGCTCTATCTGGAAGACGGCCTCCACCGCGCCCTCCGCGCCGCGCTCCACCAGCGCCTCGTCCTCCACGCCCGAGTCCTGGACATGGACGCAGGCTGACCCCCACACCCGAGCCCTAGGCCTGGACGCCGTCCTTGCGTACCCCAAGCGCGGCCAGACCTCCGCGCGGGCCGAGCCCGCGCACGACGGGCCATGCCAACGCCCATGAGCCAGGACAGGAGCGGGGCTGGGTCCGCCCGGGCAGGTCTAGGTGGTCTAGCTGGTCTGGCCGACCTGGTCCCGCCCTGGCCGGTCTGGCCCGCCTGGCCGGTCTAGCCGATCTAGCGGTCTGGCCGGCCTACCGGTCTAGTCGGCCTACCGGTCTAGTCGGCCTAGCGGTCTGGCCGGTCTAGCCGGTCTGGGGAGGTCAGCGGGCGTTGGCGGGCACGCGAGCCGGTGCGGGCATGTCCTTGGGCTCGATGAGCTGCTCGAACGCGCCCTCGGGGCGCATCATGCTCGGGCGGACGAAGCCGGGACGGGCTGCCATGAGGCCGAAGACGGTCTCGGGGACGACCAGCGCCAGCAGAAGCGCCAGGGAGACCTCCCAGCCGCCGGTCACGCTGTGGAGGACGCCCACGGCCAGCGGGCCAAAGCCTGCGAGCAGATAGCCGCCTGTCTGGGCCATGCCCGAGAGGCGCGCCGCCACGGCAGGGTTGGGCGAACGCAGGGTGAGCAGCGTGAAGGCGAGCGGGAACGCGCTGCCCGTCCCGAGGCCGAGCACGGTCACCCAGAGCCATCCGGCGTCGGGGGCGAGCAGCATGCCGATCAGGCCCACGACCATGGCGGTGGAGACGCCGACGACCAGGAAACGCTGATCGCGGACACGTGCGGCCAGCACCGGGACCACGAAGCCGAGCGGGATACCAATGATCATCATGGACGAGACCATCATCCCGGCCTCGGCGGCGGCGAATCCGTGGTCCCGCATGATCTCGGGCAGCCACGACATCAGTACGTAGAACATCAGCGACGCCATGCCCATGAACACGGCCACCGACCAGGCCAGCGGCGAGCGCAGCAGCGAGCCGGTCTCGGCGGCCACCGTGCCGGGAGCCGAGGTTGCCACCGCGGCGGGAGCCGAGGTTGCCACCGCGGCGGGAGCCGACGGCTCACGTCCGGGACGGCTGCGCAGAGCGATCGGTCCCCACACGATTGCGGCGATCAGCGACGGGACGGCCCACACCGCCAAGGCCAGACGCCAGCCGCCGGCGTTGTCCAGCGGCACCGCCAGACCGGCGGCGACGGCGCCACTGGCCGCCATGAGCATCATCGCCAGCCCGGTGAGAGAGCCCACCCGGTCGGCGAAGTGCCGCTTGATGACCGCGGGCATGAGCACGTTCCCCATCGCGATGCCGGCACCCGCCAGGACCGTTCCAGCGAACAGCGCCGGCGACGACGGCACCACCCGCAGCACGATCCCACCTGTGATCATGACCAGCGCGCCGGCGATGACCACCTCCGTGCCGAACCAGCGGGCGAACGACGGCGCCACCGACGCGAAGATGCCGAGGCAAAAGACCGGCAGTGTGGTGAGGAGGCTCACCTCGACGCCGGAGAGCGCGAACTTGTCCTGCAGGTCGCCGAGCACCGGCGAGATACCGGTGATGGCGGCCCGCAGATTGGTCGTGAGCAGGATCAGGCCGACGAGCATCCAGATCGTGGTCGGACGGGGGATACGTGCAGAGGAACTCATGTCGCCTTCGTCGTACGCGGTGCGTGCAGGTGGAAAGGAGGGCGCGCTCGCAGGGGCGGTGCCGTAAACCGGAAGACACGCTCGCAGGGGCGGTGCGGTAAACCGGAAGAAGGGACGAGGTCAAGCCGGGGCTGGCCGCTCCGTCGAACGGAGAATCTCGTCCAGGCAGGAATGGGTGGCCAGAGCCGCGGCCGCCGCGTCGCCCGCCTTGATCGCGTCGGCGATGGGCTCGTGGGGGATGTCCACATGCTGGAGCAGGTTGCCCGCGGCCCCGATGCTCACCCTCAGCACCGCGCTGAAGTCGCGGTAGAGGTCGGTGAGCACTTTGTTGTGAGTCGCTTCGACGACCGCCATGTGGAACGCCAGGTCGGCCTCGACGAACGCCGCGTGATCACCGGCCTCCCACTGGGCGGCCCGGCGTGCCAGCGCGTCGTTGATCGCCGCGATGTCGGCACCGGTACGGCGCGCGGCGGCCAGCCGGGCGGCCTCGACCTCCAGGCCACGCCGCACCTCGAGGATCTCGATGAGCTCGGCGGTCTCCAGCCTGCGGCGCACCGCACCGGAAAGCTCGCTGGTGGCGCGAACGTACGTACCGTCCCCCTGACGGCACTCCAGCAGGCCCGCATGGGTCAGCGCCCGCACCGCCTCCCGGACGGTGTTGCGCCCCACGCCGAGGCTCTCGGAGAGCACCGGCTCCGGCGGAATCTTGGCGCCGATGACCCACACCCCGGTCGCGATCTCGTCCCGCAGCTGGTCGATCACCTGCTCGACCAACGACGAACGCCGGGCTGTGCGCAGCGTCATGATTCCCCCCTCAGCTCTCCCCTGGAGACGTGGCCGACTCACCTCCGGTCAGCCAATCATCCCATGTCTCCATGTTAGAGCCGAAACACACCCGCATCAATTCCAGTCCCGCAATCCTCCAGCTCACCGCCGCATCCCTGTGAGCAATCCCACCTCCTGACCGAAACCACACCCCCAAACTCCAAACTGATGTGCGGACGGGCGGCGAGGACGGGCGGATGGCTGCGGGCGGGGGCGCGGACCACGGCGTCGGGGCGGGGTGGCCTTGCCGACGTCCGTGGCCCGGCGGGACGTCCGTAGCCCGTCGTGACGAGCGTGGGCCCATCGTGACGAGCGTGGGCCCATCGTGACGAGCGTGGCCCGTCGGGACGTCCGTACCCCGACGTGACGGGCGTGAGGTCAGACGCGGCCTAGGTCGCGGGCGGCGGCTTGGGGGCGTGAGGGGCGTAGGCCCACGGCCTCCAGTGCTTGGCGGTAGGCGTTGGCGGCGCCGTCCGTTTCGCCTGCGGCTTCGAAGAGCTCTCCCAGCTCCCGGTAGATGTGGGCCGCGGGGCGGCTTGGGGGGAGGTCCTTCATCTGGCCGCCGGCCGAGTTCAGCACCACGAGGGCGGCCGTACGGTCTTCCTGGGCGATGCGGGCACGGGCCAGGACCAGGCGGGCCTGGACGGTCTTGCGAACGCGGGCGGCGAGTTCAGCGCCGGCCTCCGGGGCCGGAGGCGCGTGAACCGGTGCCGCGAGGGCCAGACCGGTCTCCAGGAAGTCTTCGAGCGAGGAGATCGCTTGCTCTGGTTCGCCCACGAGGACGAGCGCGCGGGCCCGTTCGATCGTGCTCTCGGTGGCTTCCGCGCCCTCCAGCACGGACGTGGCCCTGAGGAGATCGAGCGCTTCGGCGGCTGCGGCACGTTCGGGCTCGGGAACGCCATCGGCAGTGAACGGTGTGACGCCACGGAGCAGCGCCCTCGCGGCAGCCAGGTTAAGCCGTGCCTGTGCTTGCACCGGAGCTCCGCCCCGTACCGCCAAGGCCTGCTCAGCGAGGTAGAGGGAGTCGCCGACGGCCCCCTCTTCCAGGGCACGCGAGCTGGCGCGGCGGTAGTGCGTGCTCAGCTGGTCGTCAGTATCGTCCGACGCCAGTAGGCGCCGACCCAGGGCGTGGGCGCGGTCTGGGTCGGCTCGGTCCACGTAGGCCAGAAGAAGGATCCGCCCGGCCTCCGTGTGCTCCTGGCCCACGGTGAGACCGAGGTGCTGGAGGCGAGCCAGGGCACGTTCCCCCAGAGCGATCGCCTGGCCGAGGTCTCCGACTGCGTGGTAGCAGCGCGCCAGGGCTATCACCGGGGGCAGCCAGCTGGTCCGGCCCGGGTCACGTTCGGCCTGCTCGCGGAGCTCCTCGAACAGCGCGATGGCGGCCTCGGTGCGGCCCAGTTCTTCGAGCGCGCGGGCGCGGCCCCATCGGGCGCGGGAGGTGAGGTCGGGGTCGTCGCTGCGTGCGAGGACCTCCTCGAAGGCCGCCTCCGCGCCGACGGGATCGCCGTCGAGGAGGGCCAGGTGCGCATGGCGCTCCCGGACTTCTAGATGAGCGCGTTGTTCTGGCTCGACGCCTTCAGCGAGGTACTCGGGTGTACACCCGAGCCTTTCGGCCAGCATACGAAGAACGGTCGGCGTAGGCGTTCGCTTACCCGACTCGATCAACGAGATATAGCTGTCTGAGAGGTCGTGACCAGCGAGCTGAGCCTGCGAGAGGCGTCTGGTCAGCCGCAGGTTGCGGACACGCTCGCCGACGTTGCCTGGACCCGGCATGTGGACTCACTTAGCGGAAGTAATCAGGCGGCTGGGGTGCCGACATGATTGCACATTGCGGGTTATCGCACATCGAGAGTAACAAAGCGATAAGGAATGTGATCATCTCTTGCCCTGCCGGGCTCGCCATTCATCCTGGTGGTACGGACCTCACCGCGAACCCGTTCATCCTCGAATGGTCCTGCGGACAGAGATCGTTCACCCATGACATCGGGGACCACCAGGACCGGCGAGCGCGAAGCCGGCCCGTAAAGGAATGTGGAGGACGGGGTCTGTGGGTGGTGGTCAGTCGTCAGAGGGGTTCTTGTTGGGGAAGATCATCTCGCAGACTTCGAGGTAGAGCTGCTCCGGGTAGGGCAGGTAGGGGACGGCCGAGAGCGCCTGGTCCTGGCCGGCGGACTCCAGCACGAACTCGCCGTACCCGAGCATGCGGCCCGCGATGGTCCGCTTGAAGCTCATGTCCGTGACCTTGGCCAGCGGCATCATCGCCACCTTGCGCGTGATCAGGCCGGTGGTCAGGAGCATCCGCTGGTTGGTGATCACGAAGTAGTCGACCGACCACTCGGCCACCCGCCAGACGAACCAGGCGAGCAGGATCAACCAGCCCCACCAGATCCAGCTGATGACGGCGCCCGCGTCGCTGGCGACGGTGTTGCTCAGCACGCCCGCGATGATCAGTCCGCCCAGGACGAGGCCGACCGGCAGCATGAGCACCGCAGGGTGCCGCCGTACGGTGATGACCTGGGTTTCGTGCGGGAGTAGGTACTTGTTTACCGACGCCGGCGCAGAGTCACCGGGCGTCACGAGTCTCATGAGGACCTCAACCGAGCGCGCTGACGAAGGCCGCCAGCGAGTCGGCGGCGTTGGCTAGGCCGTTGGCGGCGTTGTTCACTGATTGTGCGGCCCCTTCGGGCTGCTTGAACACGTAGAAGGCCACAAAGGCCACAGCAACCCATGTGACGTACTTTTTGGCGGGCACGACTGCCTCCCGGACCACGATGACCCACAGACCCCAGGTCAGTTTTGCACAGCCGCGATCCTCGACAAAGCAAAGCCCTATGGCGCGTTGCCCAGTGTCGTCCGGGTTTCCTGGCGCAGCTTCTCGGCTGCCACGGTCGCGAGAACCTGCAGGTGCTTGCGTGCGATCCGTTCGACCAGGTCCGGTGAAGCGGCGCCCGTGACCTCGTGAGCGCCGTGCCGTGCCGCGGCGACACAGCGCGAAACAGTCTCTGGCGCGTGAACACCGCCGAACTCTTCGGTAAGCCGCTCGCCGATCTCTTCGTAGCCTGGCAGGTCGCCATCCCCTAGGTGAGCCATCACGCTTCCTCGAGCCTCGCTCGCGCCACCCCGGTCCAACGGTCCCCTGTGCCAGGGCGGCGGAGGGGAACGATCATTGACGTTCCGTAGCAGTTTATTACCCACGGTGATTCATGGGTGAACATCGGAATCCTGCGGAACGCACAGGGCGAGCTACGCTGAGCGACGATGGATCGCTCCAAGGCGCGGTCTGAATGCCCGAAGGAACAATCGTTCGCCGGGGACAGTTCAGACGACCGGACCAGGCGAGGACAGGCTCAGACGACCGGACCGGCGAGGAAAGTTCAGCCGACCGGACGGGCGGGTCACACGACCGGACGTACGGGTCTAGACGACCGGACGGGCGGGTCAGACGACGCCGTACAGACGATCTCCCGCGTCGCCGAGCCCCGGCATGATGAACCCCTGGTCATTGAGGTGCGAGTCGACCGCCGCGGTCACGACCCGGATGGGCACCTCGGTGCCTTCGAAGGCCTGCTCCATGTACTTCAGGCCTTCGGGGGCGGCGAGCAGGCACAGCGCCGTCACGTCGTTCGCGCCACGGTCGAGCAAGAGCTGGATCGCCGCCGCCAACGTGCCGCCCGTGGCGAGCATCGGGTCGAGGACGTAGCACTGGCGGCCGGACAGGTCGTCGGGCAGCCGCGTCGCGTACGTCTGGGCCTGAAGCGTGCCCTCATCGCGGACCATGCCGAGGAAACCGACCTCGGCGGTGGGCAGCAGGCGGGTCATGCCGTCCAGCATGCCGAGCCCGGCCCGCAGAATGGGCACCACCAGCGGCTTAGGACTGGCCAGTTGAACGCCCTGCGTGGGCACAAGCGGCGTCTCCACAGTGGCCTCGGTGACGCGTACATCGCGAGTGGCCTCGTAGGCGAGCAAGGTCACCAGTTCGTCGGCCAGGCGCCGGAACGTGGGCGAATCGGTCCGCACGTCCCGCAGCGTGGTGAGTTTGTGCGCGACGAGAGGATGATCCACGGCGAGGGTCTGCATGGGGCTCACGGTAGCCCACACCGGGTAGCCTTCCATCTCGGACCCATGAGGATACGAGTCTCCTGAGCTGGGCAGTATGCCGTTATGAGCCGAGATCGCATTAGAACCTCCCGTAGCACCGCGGCCCGAGATACGTCCCCCTCCCCACCTGCACCGACGGGCCCGGAGGACGACACCTTGGAACCGCCCGCAGCGGACGATCATGCCGCCGGACGGGCCGCCGACGCCATTCCGGTCGTGCTCGATCCGTTCGTCCTGCGGCTCGTGCCCACCGCCCGCGCGGTACGCACCGTTCGGCGCCTAGGCCACGACCCGGCAGCCCACCTCCGGACCATCGCACCCTCGCAATCTCCAGGCACCGCAGAATCCACCTCCCCCAAACAGGACGCGTCCGCCGCACAGGTCGCTGACGCCGCGGAATGCGCCTCTGCTCGGCAGTCACGTTCCGACGCACAGCCTGCGCCCGCCGCGCAATCCCCTGCCGCCGCAGAGTCCGCATCCGCCGCGCAACCCCCCGCCGCCGCAGAGTCCGAAGCCGCCGTGCAACCCCCTTCCGCCGCGCAGTCCGCATCCGCTGGGAAGTCCCCTGACACCGCGGGTGCCGCCGAAGGCGGCCAATCTGCACGCGACAACGACGACGAGCCGGGCGACGACGAGCCGGCGCCGATATCTCCAGAGCAGGTACGTGATCACCTGCGCCGACGCGCGATCTTCCTGCGCGAACTGGCCGAGGCCCGTGAGCTGCGGGAGCGAGTCACCCCGCACCGGGCACGGCGAGCGCGGATTCATGCGGCGTTGCGGCGCCGAACGTTCCGTCTCAACTGATCCGGATCAAGTAGGTTCGTACCGCAGCGCTGGAACCAGCGCTGTTCCTCACCACGCGGGCGGTCATACGCGCCAGTTTGCGGGTGGGGTACGCGAGGGCGCGCTGCATCTGCGACCATGCCCTGGCAGGAACCGCGCCGGTGGGGTGGAAATGACGGATGTGGACGCGACGGATTTCGCCGTCGTGGTGTATCGGGAAGACGATCGCTGGGAGGCCGAGATCCTCCCAGTGGCGCTGACCGGTGACCTGACGGGAATGATCCACGCGCTGCGTCAGCAGCCCAGCCTCGGAGGCACGATCGGCCTCGTCTCCGTGGGCGATGACTTCTTCGTGGCGATCCGGCTGCTGGGCGACGAGGTGATGGTCTTCCTCTCCGACGTCACCGCGTCGGTGGACTGGCCGCTGGCGGGGCAAGTCCTGGACTACCTCGACATCCCGATCCCGGAGGACGAGGAGCTCGACCAGGTGCTGCCGGTCGGCGACATGTCGATCTTCGCCGATCTCGGTCTGGACGAGATGGAACTGGGCGCGATCTCCGGCGACCTGGAGCTCTATCCGGACGAGATGTTGCTGAGCATCGCCGGGCGCCTGGGCTTCGCACATCCGTTCGAACGCGCGCTGGACGCACTCTCCTGAGACGTGGCCGACAGGCCAGGAATTGTCCAGACTTCGCCTGATCCGCTGGAAGCGGGCGTTCAAGGGTGTGTTCGGCGCAACCCGGTGGGTCACAATAACCACGTGTCCTATTTCGCCGCCGTCTTCGCCCAGACGCCGCAGGGCTGGGTGGGGACCGAGGCCGTGCTCGCCGAGGCCGAAAGCGTCGACGACGTCTCCGACCTGATGCGCGAGTGCGCCGTCGAGTCGTACGGCGACCCCGTGATCCTCCTGATCGAGGAGAACGACGACTGGTTCGCCGTCGTCCGGCAGGACGGCGAGGACGATCCGCGCGCCTTCGTGTCCGCCGTACGCGAGGACGGCTTGGGCGGGCTGTTCCACCAGCTCGTGGGAGAGGTGCCCGACGGCGACGCCGCGGGCGACCCCGGACTGATGGAGGACCTCGGCGTGGACGGCAAGCGCCTCAGCGAGCTCGGCGAACGCGCGATGCCGGGCGACGCGCTGCTGACGGTCGCCGAGCTCGCGGGCTTCGGCGAGGAGTTCGACCGGCTCCGTGACTGACCTCGTTCCACCGGAGGAGGAGTACGCGCCGGCCATGCGCCGGGCGCTGGCCGAAGCACGGCTGGCGTACGAGGCGGACGAGGTCCCGGTCGGCGCCCTCGTTCTCGACCGCTCCGGCACGGTGATCGGCACCGGCCACAACGACCGTGAACGCACCACGGACCCCACCGGCCACGCCGAGATCGTCGCAATGCGCGAAGCCGCCGCCGCGCTCGGCACCTGGCGCCTCTCCGGCTGCACCCTGGTGGTCACGCTGGAGCCCTGCACGATGTGCGCCGGAGCCTCCGTGCAGGCCCGCGTGGACCGCATCGTTTACGGCGCCATCGACCTCAAGGCAGGCGCCGTCGGCTCCCTCTGGGACGTCGTACGCGACCGCCGCCTCAACCACCGCCCCGAGGTGTTCGCCGGGGTCCTGGCCGACGAGTGCGGCGCCCTCCTCACCGAGTTCTTCACGCGCCGCAGAGTCGGGTAGGCTCTCCCGCGGTGGTGTCGCCTAGTGGACGAGGGCGCACGCCTCGAAAGCGTGTGAAGTGCAAGCTTCCGTGGGTTCGAATCCCACCACCACCGCCACTGTGATGTCTCAGGACATCGGAATGACCCTGAACCCACGATTGTGGGTTCAGGGTCGTTTTGGTTGTGGGCCGGGTGGGCGTCCGGTGGGTTGGTAGTCGCGGGTGGGGTCGATGGTGAGCTCTCTG